>JACRLV010000114.1:1607-4454 GCA_016235145.1 Planctomycetota bacterium | reverse complement strand
GTGTCGCTGGTTTCGGAGATAATCGCCGGCGTCACGACCCCGGCACGGCGTGCCCCTGCCGACCGGGCTGGAATCGTCAACTTGCAGTTCCGGTGCGGCGGTGGCTTGGGATTGAAATGATCAAGTTCGCACTTGTGTTCCTGGGATCGGGCCTCGGCGGCGTGCTTCGCTATGCGCTCGCGGGATGGGTGCAACGCTCATATGGCGGCACATTTCCCCTGGGGACGCTCACAGTCAACGTGCTCGGATGCCTGGCGATCGGCTTCCTTTCCGTCGCGCTCACCGGCCGCATCCTGGTGCGCGAGGAGTATCGAGTCGCCCTGGTCGTCGGGATCCTGGGCGGCTTCACGACCTTCTCCGCATTCGGGGCGGAGACGTTCGCGCTGCTCAACGACGGCCAGCACCTGCGAGCCGCGGCGAATGTGCTGCTGAGCGTCGTGCTTGGATTGGCGGCGGTGTGGATCGGCTATCGAACGGCGGAAAGCTTGCTGGGAGTATGACGAATGAAAACGCCGGTTGAGGGTTGTCTTCTGCGGATATTCGTCGGCGAAGGCGATCAGTGGCACGGCCGGCCGCTGTACGAGGCGATCGTCCTGAAAGCCCGCGAAATGCACCTCGCCGGCGCGACCGTGCTGCGCGGCCCGATGGGCTTCGGAGCGCACAGCCGCCTTCACACGGCGAAGATCATGCGATTGTCGGAAGACCTGCCGGTCGTGATCGAAATCGTCGACATCCGCTCGAAGATCGATGAGTTCCTGCCCCACGTCGACCAGATGGTCCGCGAAGGGCTGGTCACTCTGGAGCGGGTCGAGGTGCTTCAGTATCGCCCCGCGCCGCCCGGCTGATTCGCCGGCACGGGACGCCGCGCCCTTCGCCAATCGGCGTATAATCGCCGCCGGCTGCGGCCCGGGAATCCTCGATGCGCATGCGCCTCGTTCGCATTTCGCTGGCGGTGAAATACCGCATCCTATTCGGCTTGGCGGTTCTGCTGATCATCGGCGCCGCGCTGTTCGTGCCGCTTAACGTGCTCGAATCGCTTGTGTTGGAGCAACCCTTCCGCGAGGCGCAGCGAATCGCCGACACGTACTTTCGCCATAGCCTCTCCGCGGCGCCCGAATCCGGCGGCAGCATGCACATGCAGGAAACCGGCCTCCTGCTTGCGGATGGAAACACCCCGCCGATCTTCATCAAACCCTTCGGCGACGCCGAGGACGCCCAGACGCTGCTCAACCAGCTCCCGGCAGTTTCGGATCGGACGTTCGTGCTCGGGGCGATGCGAAAGTTCATCAGGACCAGCCGCCAGGAGCACGATTACCGCACGGTCGATACGCCCGACGGCCGGCGCTTCCTGTTCGCGCGGGCGTTGCGGGCCAACAAGAGCTGCCTGAGCTGCCACGGCGAAGGCACGGCGAACAAACCGGTCTATCGCGAGCACGAACTCGCCGGGATGATCCTGGTCGATCTGCCGTTCGAGCAGAGCCGCGAGCAACTCATCTTCAGCCGCCTGGCGATCCTCGCCGCCGGTTTGCTCGCGGGAATTCTGGCGATCCTGGTCTTCTACGTGATCGTGCGGCGGTTCATCCTCTCGCCGATTCACGAGCTGCGCGAAGTGGCGCTGCGCGTGACCGAAGGCGACCTGGAGGTGCGCTCGACGGTCGAGACCGGCGACGAGTTCCAGCAGCTTTCCGACAACCTGAACGCCATGCTCGAACGGCTGCGCGCATCGCAGGACGAACTGCGCAAGGCGAACAAGCTGCTGGACACCAAGCTCGGCGAAATGGCCGAGACCAACGTTACGCTCTATGAGTCAAATCGCGTCAAAGGCGAGTTTCTCGCGAACGTCACGCACGAGCTGCGCACGCCGCTGACCAGCATCATCGGCTTCGCGGAACTGCTGCGCGAAGGGCCGGCAGGCGAGGCGAACGGCAAGACGGCCCGCTATGCGGAGAACATTCTCATCTCCGGCCGGATTCTGCTGGAGATCATCAACGACCTGCTCGATTTGGCGAAAATCGAGGCCGGCAAGGTCGAGCTGAAACTGGAGCCCGTGCGGCTCGATGAGCTTTGCACGTCGCTGTCCGACTTCATGCGGCCGATGGCGGACAAGCGGCAGTTGACGCTCGAAACGCAGGCCGAGGAAGACCTGCCGATCCTGATCGTCGATCGCGGGCGGCTGCGGCAGGTGCTGTTCAACCTGCTCTCGAACGCCCTGAAATTCACGCCGGAGGGCGGCCGCGTCGAACTGCGCTGCCGCCGTGACGGGCGCGAATTCGTGCGGATCGAGGTGCGCGACTCCGGACCCGGCATCGCACCCGAACATCAGGCGATCATCTTCGACAAGTTCCGCCAGATCGACGGATCGACCACGCGCGAACACCACGGCACCGGCCTCGGGCTCGCGATCGCCAAGGAACTGACCGCGATCCTCGGCGGCCAGATCGGCGTGGCCAGCGAACTCGGCGCCGGCGCTTTGTTCTGGATCCGCCTGCCGCACGCGACGCCGGAACCTTCGCCGCGACCGCCGATCTCGCTGACGTAGCCCGGCGTTTCTCCCTCTCCGGGTACTCCGGGAGAGGGGCGGGGTGAGGGCAGGAACGCGAGAAACGAGAAGCGAGAAGCGAGCAGCGAAGAGCGAGATGAGGAAAAGACGAAGCACATGCGCACGCAGAGGAGCATGGGCCTCCGGCCCGTGATTCGAGGCACGAAGGGGGATTCAGAACCCCAAGCGCCAGCGCGCGGGGCCGAGCCGTTAGCGCGTGTTCGGCGTGCGGCCTCTGAGTCGGTGCCGCGTTTCGCGCCATCGCCCTCACCCCAACCGTCTCCCGGAGTACCGGGAGAGGGAGCCGG
>JACRLV010000114.1:0-1521 GCA_016235145.1 Planctomycetota bacterium | reverse complement strand
GGAGTACCGGGAGAGGGAGCCGGAAACGCAGGCGTCGCGAACAGCCACGAAAGGCAGGCGTTCGATTCGAGCCCCCTCACCCAATCCAAGCCGCTACTCGTTCCGCGAGCGGCCATACAGCTAGGTCTGTGCCGGCGTGGGATGGTGTGCGTTCTTCGGATCGATCGTCCGGCACACATACATAGCCATGAAGTGGAATCGGGATGTAGGAGGCTCGAGCGCCCTTCCATTCGCGGCCATCGCCGTCGTGCTACTCATCTGTCACCATCGGATACGGCGCGGCGGTCTCGTTCCAAACAAAAAGGAACAGTGGGACGGGATTCGCTTCGCGTGCCTGGGGACGTGCGTTTGGTAGACTTTCATCGCGGTGGCCCTTGGACTCGAGCTGATCGTCGACCTAACTCGGCAAGGGAGTTCACTCGGCGCGCCCCAGCCAACGAACGATCCGACCTTATTACTGCTGCACGGCGCAGCGGTTGCCGGAGCGATGTCATTGGCCGTCATTGCCTACTTCTTGAGTCGCTGGGCCGCGAGAAAGGCTCGCCCCTACAGAGGTCGTTGCGAGCACTGCAATTACGACCTGACCGGCAACACGTCCGGTCGCTGTCCGGAATGCGGCAAGCCCGCCAACCTGCCGCCGGAGGTTTCTTCGTAGCGCCGGACCTCCGAGTCCGGCGGTGTTTTCAGGTGCGCTTTCGTCGTCGGACTCGGAGGTCCGACGCTACGAAATACTCCTCGCATCTCTCTGCGTACTACGCGCTCTCTGCGGTGGATCATCCCCGAAATCGAGCGTTCGTCGGACTCGGAGGTCCGACGCTACGAAATGCGGGGAGAAATTCCGTCGGACTCGGAGGTCCGACGCTACGGAAATTTCGCGTTCGGCCCCTACTGCCGCCGGACTTCATCCAGCATCTTCAAGTAGCTGGCGTAACGCCTTGCGGCGATCGCGCCTTCGTCGGCGGCGGCTCGAACGGCACAGCCCTGCTCGTCGGTGTGGTGGCAGTCGTTGAAGCGGCACTGCGGGATGTACGGCAGGAACTCGACGAAATACGCCTCCAGCTCGCCGGGCTCGACCTGCCAGAGATCGAACGAGCGAATGCCCGGCGTATCGACCACGTAGCCGCCGAACGAAAGCGGCAGCAGCCGGGCGTGCGTGGTCGTGTGGCGGCCCTTCTCGTTTTCGTCGCTCACCTCGGAGACTTCCAGACGCAGACCGGGTTGGAGCGCGTTCAGCAGCGAGCTCTTGCCGACCCCGCTTTGCCCGGAAAACACGCTGATCCGGCCGCGCAACTCCTCGCGGAGCGCGTCGAGCCCGTCGCCGCGCGCGGCGCTCGTGAGCAGCACGCGATAGCCCAGCGCGCGAAATTGCTCGATGAGCTCCTCCAACGGGCTCTGCACCACGTCCACGTACTCATACTCGTATTCGTCCTCCTCGAACTCGTCTTCCGTCGGCGGTGTCGCGGCGACGACCTCCTGCTCCGCCAGTGGCGCGTCGAGCAAGTCTACCTTGTTCACGCAGAT
>JACRLV010000113.1 GCA_016235145.1 Planctomycetota bacterium | reverse complement strand
GCCCCCAGCGCCGACGCCGGGCATGATCTGAGCGTCGACGAAAACGCCCTGGTTCAGCTCCACGGGCCCGGCGGCGACGCCGAAGGCCAGAACCTCAGCTACGAGTGGGTCCAGACCAGCGGCCCGGACGTCACGCTCGACGACCCGCACGCGGCCAGCCCCAGCTTCACCGCGCCGGAAAGCTTGAGCAACTCCGACATCGGCTTCGAGCTGCGCGTCAGCGACGGCGCGAACGTCAGCGTCGATTCCGTCACCGTGCACGTCAACGCCGACAACGACGCCCCCAGCGCCGACGCCGGCGCGGGCCAGGCAGTGCACGAGCCCGACCCGGGACAGTTGCAGGGCCAGGGCGGCGACGCGGATACCGCGAGCCTGACGAACGAGTGGGTCCAGGCTTCGGGTCCGCCGGCGCGACCCGGCGACGTGCAAGCACCAAATCAGGCGTTCGCGGCGCCGAGCGTGGAGTCGGATTCGGAAATCAAACCCGACCTGCGCGTGACGGACGGAGCATCAGCGAGCGTCGATGCGGCCACCGTCCAAGTGCGCAGTTCGCACGAAATCGCGGCTTCGCCGGCGAGTTCCTTTGCGGCGAGCGGGTCGCATTTCGCCGACGCAGACGGAGCACCGGCCGCCGCCGTCGGAATTCAGGAAGGCGAACCTGCCTCCGCAACTCCAACGCTGACCGGACCCGCCGCGCAAGACGACGGGGCGGCACCTGCCGGGAATTCCGCAACCGCGCCGCGAACGCAGGAGGCCGCTGCTGAACAAGACCTGCCGACCGCGAGCACCGCATCGACAGTGAGCAGGGCTTCAACTTGGAATGAAGGCGATCAAACGGAGGTTCTGGACGCGTCTGCGGACTACCAACCCGACGCGGACCTCGGCGAGCACCGGCAGTTCGAGCTACCCGATGCGGACGCCTCGGTTCCCGCGGAGGCGGTTCTCGGCACGGCGGCGACTCAGTTCGTGGAGGGCAGCCGTTTTCTGGCCGACCCGGCGGAGAGCCCGGCGATCGATATCGACCTGGGAAAGACGGGGCTGAGCGTTCGAGATCTCTTCTCCTCGTCGCGCACGATCACGCACGATGACGACGGCTACGCGACCCATGATGCCGACGATCCGGCCAGCGGCGGCCTGAGTTTGGAACCCGACGCACACCATCATCTTGCAGAAACCGCCGTCGCGGGGCGCCCGCTGATCGCGGGTGAAACGCAGTTCACTGCGTCGGCGGGCGACGGCCCCACGGAAGCTGCTGCATCCGCGGGT
The DNA here is from genome assembly GCA_016235145.1 of Planctomycetota bacterium. Lineage (GTDB taxonomy): Bacteria > Planctomycetota > Phycisphaerae > UBA1845 > Fen-1342 > JACRLV01. The sequence continues at coordinate 4,122 of JACRLV010000113.1, read as the reverse complement.
CGATCAAACAGCGGGTGGTTTGTCGAATTGTGGGGCATGTTGCGGGGATGGGCCGGAACCAAGACCGACGAGCAAACTGAAAGAAGCCGCCGATAATCGGATTTGGCTGAGCGGATATAGAAGTCCCGTCCGAGTTGCGCCGACAATCCGGTATGTGCCGGGTGGAGGACGCTCGCATGGGAAGTGCGTTAATTGCGCTTGTCGTCGCGGTCGCCGCGGTCTGGGCGGGAGAAGACGGCTCGCCTCAATTCGTTTCGCAGTCACCCGAACTTCCGATGCAGTTGCCGGCGTTTACGTCGCCGTCAGCACGAGCAACGCTCGCCGGCGTCCAGGATGGGCGTGTTGGGGCGATCCACGCCCGCGAAGGGGCGTTTGTGCGAGCGGGCGACGTGGTGGTGCAGTTGGACGACCGTGTCCAGCGGCAGCGCGTTGAGACCGTTCGCGTGAGAGCCGAAAGTGAAGACGAAATCAACCTGGCGCGCGTCAGGCTCGACCGTGCAACCGCCGAACTTGAGCGAGTTCGGGATCTGAAATCCCGCGGCACCGCCACAGATCATGAACTCCAGGTAGCTGAAGCGGATGTCGCCGAGCAGCAGGTTTGCGTCGAAATCGCCAGGACCCGCCGCGAGGAGGCGAGGCGCGAACTCAAGCTGGCCGAAACGCTGCTGAGCGAGCACGCCATAACCGCGCCGTTCGACGGCTATGTTTCAGAAAGGGCGAAGGAAGTCGGCGAGGCGGTCGAGCCTCGCGACGGAATCGTGACCGTTGTGAAGCTGGATCCGTTGGAAGTCATGCTGGAGTGCCCGGTTACGGCGGCTGGCCGGCTGACTCCGGGTCGCAGCCTGCTTGTGACTTCCGCGATCAATCCGCGCGAAAGCCGCGCGGGGCGGGTCGATCGAATCAGTCGGGTCGCCGGCGCAGCAAGCCAGACCGTTCGCGTACGGATTCTCCTGCCGAATCCGAAACTCGATTGGATGGCGGGCGTTCGCGTAAACGTTGAAATTCCGTTTACGGCGCCGACCGCAATCGGAGCTTCATTCGAGAAAAGCCCTCAGTTCTTGCCACAGGAGCAACCATGATCGAACCCCGGCCCGGTCCAGGCGGCGGCTGCCGCGACGAGCAGGCATTCGACATGCTCGCAGAGTTGGAGCGGAATACGCCGGATGAAATCCGGCGAATGAGAACGCAATTTCGCGGCATGGGGAAATCGCGCGTCTTGATTCAGCCCGGCAACGCCAGCGAACTCACAAGACTGAAGTACCAGGGCGTCACGGGCGACCTGTCGGAAGGCGGATGCCGCATTCTCGTTCCGCTTCCGGTCACGGTGGGAGACGTATTCCGGCTGTCGTTCGACCGCAAGGTGCTGGACTTGCCGCTGACGTATTCGCAATGCGTACGCTGCATCATGCTCAAGGACGACGCCTTCGAAGTTGGATTCCGTTTCTTCGTTCCGATCACGCTTCCGGAAAGTCTGATCGCGCAATTTGCCGCCAATGCGTAAGTGAGCTGCGTGTCTGCGCAATCTGAGCCGGGTAAACCGCACATGAGCGAAACCGCCCCTCAAACATCGGAATCCACCGCGCAGGAGCGCAGGGTCTTCGCGACGCTGCTCGACCTGGCCGCGGCTCCCAGATCGCGGCAGGAGTTCTTCCGCAAGGCGCTCGCGGCCGTCGGCCAGTGCTTTTCAAGCCCCTGCGCCGCATTGCACGTTCGATTGGCGACCGAAACGATCGACGAGGAATTTCACAGCGGCCCGACCGATCCGCGTTTCTGGCGACAGACGGTTCAGGACGTGCTGACCGAGACGCTGGCCGACGGGCGCGCCCGCGCCAGGCTCCTCTGCGCACGGAATTCCGATCTCCGGATGGCCCTGGTGAGCTCGTCGATCTACGACGCGCGCGCCGGACGCCCCGGCGCCATCGCGCTTGTGACACGCTGCGATGAGGCCAGCCTTCGCGAGAAACTCGTCGCGCTCGAGTCCATCGCGACCCTGGTCTCGCACCTGGCGGGAAGCGTCAGCACGGCAGCGTCCCAAGCAGCCGCAGGCCCGGCCGCAAACGTCACCGTCGCCCGGGCCGCAAGCTTCGAGACCGTGGAGCAACTCGCGTTCTCCATCGCAAACGGCCTGCGCACACGCCTGGCGCTTGAGCAGGTCGTCGTGGGAGTCGTCCGCCGCCGGCGGTGCAAGGTGATTTCCATATCCGGACTGGACGATGTCAATCTGCGCAGCCCCGGCGTCAAGCAGATCGCCGCGGCTATGGAGGAATGTCTCGACGCCGACAAGTCCCTGGTTCAGCAAGCAGACGATAGCTGGGGCGCGGACCGCCTCTCCGGCGGCCATCGCCTTCACCGCCAGTGGGCCGACGCCGTCGGCGGCGCATGTGTCGCCTCGATTCCGTTGCGGGACGCGAGCGGCGTCGTCGCGGTCGTCAGCGTCCGCAGACGCCGTGACGACCTGCTCACGCGAGATCTTTTGACGAAGCTGCTATCGACGCTCGAACCGCTGGCGCCGGCGTTCAACCTCGTCGAAAAAGCCCGGCGGTCTCTGCCGCAGCACGTAGTGCAGTCGGCCGCGGATCAGTGGCGCGCCCTGGTCGGCCCGGGCCGCGTTCTCCGCAAGGCCGGTGTGGTCGGACTGCTGGGTCTCGTCGCGTGGATCGCGTTCGGCGCGGCGGACTATCTCGTCTCCGTTCCCTGTCGGGTGATCGCGTCCGAATCACGAGTCATGGCCGCGCCGTTCGACGGCTTTCTCGCGGCAACCAGCGCCAAACCCGGCGACTCCGTACGCGCCGGGGAGCTCGTCCTGCAAGTGGACGATCGCGACCTGCAACTCCAGCGCGCCCATCACGTCAGCCAGATCGCGGCGCTTGAGCAACAGCGGCTTCAGGCGCTTGCGGTCGGCAAAGTCGCGGACTCACAGATCGCCGAGGCGGGCCGCAATCTGGAACAGGCCAGGCTCGCGCTTGTCGAGCGGCGCCTGGCGATGTGCCGGATTGACGCGCCGTTTGACGGCGTAGTGGCGTCGGGCGAGCTGCGTCATCGCGTGGGCGGACCCATTTCGCGCGGCGAACCGCTGCTCACGATCGCTCCGCGCACCGGCTGGAAGGTCGAGATCGAGTTGCCGCAACGATCCGTCGCACAAGTGGAAATCGGCGCTTCGGCAAAATTCTCCAGCAACGCGCGCCCGGACCTGACGCAGGACATTTGCGTATCCGCAGTCATGCCGCAGCCGCAGATTCGCGACCGCCGATCGGTCTACGTGGCGGAAGCCTACGTTGACAACGCCGCCGACTGGATCAAACCGGGCATGGAGGGCGTGGCCAGAGTCGATTGCGGAAGGAAGCCGGTCGCCTGGGTGCTGTTTCATCGGGCGGTCGATTACCTGCGACTGAACGGGTGGCTGTGATGCAACCGACAGCGGCGCCTGCCAATCGATCGCTCGCCGAGCGTTTGCGCGGCGTGCGGGTCGACGTGCGCGACGATCTCGTGGTTTCGCGCGACGTCTTCCAGCGGACGCCGGCGTATGTCGTCCGCGACCCGATCACTTTCCAGAGCCACCGGCTGAGTCCGCAGGACTATCGAATTTTCTGCCGGATCGAAGCCGGCTACACGCTGGGCGAGCTGTTTGAGAAACTGACCAGCGAAGGACTCCTCCAGAGAGCGGACGAGGAGCAGTTCTATCAATTCGTTTTCATGCTGCACCGCTTGGCGTTCCTGAATCTGCCCGTGTCAGACGAGGCGCTGCTGTACAAGCGGTATGCGGCCAAGAAGAAGGCACGGGTCGCCAGGCGATGGACGAGCATCCTCTTCCTCCAGATCCCGCTGTTCGACCCCGATCTGTTCCTGCAAAGAACGCTCCCGCGGTTTGCATGGCTTTTCACGCGCACCGCGCTGGCAGGTTGGTGCGTGCTCGTGGCGGCCGCATTGACGGTCCTGGGATCGAGGGCGGGCGAGGTCCATCAGCCGCTCGATTCGATCCTGGATCCGGCGAATCTGCCGGGCTTGTGGCTCACGCTGATCGCGCTCAAGACCATGCACGAATTCGGCCACGCATACGCCTGCCGAAAATTCGGCGGGCACGTGCCGGCCATGGGCGTCTACTTCATCCTGTTCACTCCTTGC
>JACRLV010000003.1:1948-10758 GCA_016235145.1 Planctomycetota bacterium | reverse complement strand
CTTCGTGCCTCCGTGCCTTCGTCCCTATGTGCCTACTCGCACCGAATCACAGCAACGGCGTGAACAGCCGCGCCGCGCCCGTGAGCAGTTGCTCGCTCAGCGGGCGCGACCAGACGTCGTGCGGCAGAATCCGCCGGGATTGCCGGCAGCGGTCGTCGATCGCCGCCGCCTGGGCCGCGGCGACCTTCTCATCATAAATTAGCGCGGTGATTTCGAAATTCAGCCGAAAGCTGCGAACGTCCATGTTCGCCGAGCCCAGCATGCACCAGCGGTCGTCCAGCGTCAGGATCTTCGAGTGCAGCATTCCCCCGTCGAATTCGTAAATCTCGGCGCCCGCGTCGAGCAGCTCCGGATAGAAACTGCGCCCGGCCCAGAGCACCAGCGAATTGTCGCTCCGCGTCGGCAGCACCAGCTGCACGCGCACGTCGCGATAGCACGCATGAACCAGCGCCAGCCGCAGCGCCGGATAAGGGACGAAGTACGGCGTCACGATGCGGATCGATTTCGTCGCCGCCGTCACCGCCGCGAACGCGAGCTGCCCCAGCACGCTCACGTCCTGGTCCGGTCCGGTCGGCACGATCTGCACGATCGACTCGCCGGGCCGCGGCGGCGACTCGAAGTACCCTTCGCCGCGAATCACCTCTCCGGTCGCAAACACCCAGTCTTCGGCGAAAATCTGCTGGAGGAAGATGGCCGCCGGGCCGCGGACGCGCATGTGCGTGTCGTACCACGGGCTCAGCCGCTTGAGCCGGCCGCGATATTCGTCGCCGATGTTCTGACTTCCGACCAGCGCGGTTTCGCCGTCGATTACCGCGATTTTGCGGTGGTTGCGCAGATGCGGGCTCCAGCGGCGGCGGCGCAGCGGCAGAAACGGCATGAAGAATCCGACCTGCACGCCCGCATCCAGCCAGGGTTGATAGAACGACCGGCTCAGCCGCATGCAGCCAACCGCGTCGAGCAGCACGCGGCAACGGACGCCCCGCTTCGCCTGCTCGATCAGCAGGTCGCGGAAGTGCTCGCCGGTCTCGTCCGGTTTCCAGATGTAGTATTGCAGATGGATGTGGTGGCGGGCCGAGCGGATCGCCTCCTCCAGTGCGGCGTATGTCTCCTCCGCTTCGCCATAGACGTCGACCTGGTTGCCGGCGACAGCCGGGAGCTGCACGAGCCGGCGGCTAAGCTTCTCGACCATCGCCAGGTCGCCGGTCGGCGCGGCCCCACCGACGCGCGATCCCGACGCCCGCTCATGGGCTTCCCGTTCGATGCGTTCGATCAGGTGGGCGACCTTGCGCCGCCGGCGCGAAGCCTTGCGGCGGATTCGGTTGGAGCCGACCAGCGCGTAGAGTCCGACGCCCAGAACCGGAATCGCCGCGATCGCGAGAATCCAGGAGAGCATGGCCAGCGGTTCGCCGCGACTGCGCAGAACGAAAGCGATGGTGACCATCGCCATGAGTACGTGCGCCATGATGACGAGCGACCAGACCGAGGGCATCGATTGCGAGTGTGCCGGGCGCGGCGGGAGCTGTCAATCGAAACCGCGCTCCAGGTCGTCGCGGGGGCGTCCGAGGTGGAATGGAAGGGGGGAGGAATGAGGCTATCCCCGAACGCACCGTGGCGGTTTTCAACCGGTGGATTTCGGGTTCTGGGATCGCTCTTGGAACCTCAAAGGCCGTTCCATTGGGTGCGTGACAGTCTGGGCGGCTGCGATTGGATTTCAGGCGCGGCATTGCATTTCGAATAGCCGCGGAGCGGCGGAAGACGTTAGCCCACGGCGCGAGCCGTGGGATTGCGACCGCTCGTTCCCGGATAGCCGCGGAGCGGCGACAGAATCGCCGAGATGCGGCCGGGGCCGCTTCTTTCGCCGCTCCGCGGCTCTGCAAACATCGAGTACCTGCATGCCACGGCTCGCGCCGTGGGCTGTTTTCTTACGCCCTTCCAGGGCTAAACTGCAAACCCGCTGAAACTGTCACGCACCCCGTTCCATTCGCGACTTCATGGTATGGGGCGGCGGTTCAGAAATGCCCTCGCGGTAGCGGATGGATCGACAATTCGAAGCAGCGTCCCGCGGGCGAGTGAATGCGATTTGTTTCCAATGGAGAATGTCGCGCGACAGCATTCGTCCAACTCGCGAATGACCGCGGCGGCGGCGCCATTGGCCGCGCGGCCGCAAGCGTCACGCTGCGAAAAGCCGGCCCAGCGTTTGCTTGACCTGTTCGGAATCGAACGGCTTCACCACGTAGTCGACCGCGCCGAGCTTCAGTGCGTCCATGACCGGCTGCTTTTGATCGACCGCTGTCATGACCACAACGCGGGCTTGCGGGTGCTTGCCGCGGATGTCGCGCAACGCCTCCAGCCCGGTCTTCTTGGGCATGATCAGGTCGAGCGTCATCAGGTCCGGGTGCAACTGGTCGAACATCTGGCAGGCTTGCTCGCCGTCGGCCGCCTCGCCCGCGATTTCCCAGCCCAGCTCGCCGAGGATCTTCCTGATCATGTGCCGCATGAACGCCGCATCATCCACAATGAGTACTCGTGGGACCATTGGCTCTACCTCACGCATGAGGCGCGTGTTTCTCCGGCGCCCTGCTCTGCAACCTGACCACGCCGCTTAGATCGTCTGAGGCGTCTCTCCGATTATCTGTACGTCGACATTTCCCGTTTCCAGATCGATCGTCATCTTGCGGCCTTTTCCGCCGCCGATTGCCTCGGCGATCAGCGGAATGTTGTGCTTGCGCAGCCGGTTTCGCACCGCATCGATGTTCCGTTCGCCGATGTGCGTGTTGTTGGCGGTGCCGAACATCCGGGCCCCGCCGGCGATCTTGGCTGCGAGTTTGTCGCGTTGCCCGCCGGCCTTCAGCACTTCCTCCAACAGCCAGTCGACCGCGGTATCGGCAAACTTGCCTCGATCGCCCGCACCTTGCGACGACTCCGGGAGGATGACGTGGGCCATGCCGCCGAGCTTGCGCGTTCGGTCGAACAGGGTCACGCCGACGCAGGAGCCCAGCACCGTGCGGATCAGCTCCGGCCCGCGCGCGACCTTCAGTCCCGCAATGCCGATCGTGTGCAGCGTATCCGGCATATCCGCGATCCTCTCACTAGCGGCAAAACGTCTCGATCAGCCGTACCGACGCCGGCGTGGGCAGGAGATAGAACCGGCAATCGTACTGCCGGTTCTCCACGTGAAACGTCGTCTTGGCGAGCAACACGTCGTCCCCGATGGCCGCCTGCTCGACGAGAAACGAACCGAGAAGCGCTTCGCCGAGATCGATTCGCATTTCCGGCGACGTCGGAGCGGCTCCCAGATCGAGCCACTTCGCCAGCGTGTTCGCGAACGAAGTCACAAGCACGCTCGCGGTTTCCTGAAGGCACGAGCAGGCCATTTCATCGAAATGTCCCTGCGACGCCGGCGTTCCAGGCAGCAGCATTCCGACCAGCTCGCCCGCCGTGTCGAGCGGCATCGTCAGAAGACAGCGCATCAGGTGATGGCCGTCGGTCTCGGAGTTCAGGTCCGAATGAAACGCCGCAACCGGCAGCTCGGCTTCCTCGGGCGCCACTACCGTGGCCAACGGCACACGCTCAAAGCCGGACGTCTCCGGCCGCACGGTCCGATTCAGCCACTTGGACATCGCATGCGATGCGGAGAACGCGGCGTTGACCACCACGGCGTGCATCGCCCGGTCGCGCAGCTCCTCGCTCGCACAACGCCGCCGCAAGAGCTCCACCGACTCCGGCGAGAGCAGCAGCAGAAGCCGCCAATCGATGCTCTGCCGCTCAAACTCGAATTCGGTGCGGCTGATCCAGGCCTCGTCAGCGACGGCGGCCTGCTGAAGGAGAAGCGGATCGACGACGGCGCAGGATAGATCATGCGCGAACGTCGGCGCGTGCGGAATGACGGAAACGTTCAACCACTGCGCCAGGCAGTTTGCGAACGACGTGCCGACGATGTTGGCCGTCTCCTCAAGCGACGAGCATTCCAGGTCGCCGAACGAGTTCGCCGTTCCAGGCGGCTGCCCGAGCAGACAATCAGCCAGCTTGAACGCGATCTCCTCCGGTATTGCCAGCAGGACGTCGCCGGTGATGTCGCCGGTCAGCGGCATGTGGATCGCGGCGACGACCGTCTCCGGCGGGCCCGCGATTTCGGCCGCGCTGGTGATCGGAATGCACTCGAAGCCTTTGGTGTCCAGGCGGACGTGGCGCGAGAACCACTTGCTCAGGGCGCGAGACGAGTGGCACGAGCTGTTGATCGCGACCGCGCGCAGGGCGTCTTCGAGCGATACGCCGGACGTCGTCGGTTTCAAGGCGATCATGCGGCTCCTCCGGAGACGCCGGCCGTCGCGCACAACTCGCGTTGCCGTGGCGCGCTCGGTTCGTCCGCCCGGTTGCCGCCGTGGGTCAGGTACTGGGTCATGACGGAGCCGACGTCGAGGATGAGCGCGACCGAGCCGTCGCCCATGATCGAAGCGCCGGCGATTCCGTTCACGTTGCGGTAGTTCGCCGCCAGATCCTTGATCACGATGTCCTCCTGGGCGATCAGTTCATCGACGATGAGTCCGAGCCGCTGCGACTGAAGTCCGAGAACCAGGACGGTCAGCGAATCCGCCGAGCGGGTCTGCGTGTGCAGCTCGGAGCAGCCGACGGAGAAGATCTGTTCGAAGAATCCGAGCGGAATCACCTGGTCGCGGACGACCACGACCGGCTGCTTCTTGACGCGCTTCACGCTCGAAGCGGGGATGGTGAGAATCTCGGTGACGGTTTCGATGGGCACCGCATAGCAGCCGCTTCCGACCCGGACAAGCATCGCGTTGATGATCGCCAGGGTCAGCGGCAGGCTGATGGTGATCGTCGTGCCCTTGCCCCATTCGCTTTGGACGTCGATCGTCCCGTTCACGCCGTCGATCTTGGAGCGGACGATGTCCATTCCCATTCCGCGCCCGGATACGTCGGTGACTGTTTCCGCAGTCGAAAATCCGGGACGGAAGATGTACTGAATCGCCTCGTGATCGCTCATCTGCGCGACCTGCGCCGCCGTCGCCAGCTCGCGCTCGATCAGCTTCCGCTTGATGCGCTCCACGTCGATGCCGCGCCCGTCGTCGCCGATTTCGATGCAGATGTGCCGTCCGCGGTGGTAGGCGTTCAGCACCACGTGCGCGACCGGCGGCTTGCCGGCCTTGCTTCGCTGCTCAGGGGTTTCGATGCCGTGGTCGACGCTGTTGCGCACCATGTGCGTGAGCGGATCCACCAGCTCGTCGATCATGCGCTTGTCGAGTTCGGTGGCCTCGCCGTGCAGCACCAGCTCCACGCTCTTGTTGTTCGACTTGGCGATGTCGCGAATTACGCGGCGGAACCGCTGGAAGAGCGGGCCGATCGAAACCATGCGCGTCTGCATGATGCGTTTCTGCATGCTCTCCGCGATTCGGCTCAGGCTGTTCACGGTCTCGGTGAACTCATTCATCGTCGGCCGGGTCTTGTGGATCCGTCCCACGACATCCCTTATCAGATCGAAGTTCGCCGCGAGCTGCGTCGCCGTCGCGTTGGCCTCGCCGCCCGCGTCGGTCGTCGCGGTCTCGACGACCGTGCGCAGCCTGGCGATCCGTTCGGCCATGTCGTCGAGCATGCTCTCGAGGTTGGTGCGCGGAAACAGGCCGGCGAATTTTCGCTGAATCTGCGCGAAACGAGCTTTGGTAATGACCAGCTCGCCGCCCAGGTTCATGAGCTGGTCGAGCCGTTCGAGATCGACGCGCAGCGTCTCGCCCGCCTTGGCGCCGCCCTCGGTCTTGGCTGTGTTCGCATTGGGCTTCGAGCCGGATTCCGCGCCGGCGTGTTGCTGAGCCGGTGCTGCGCCCGCACTCCCAGGCGCCACGGCGGACGGAGCGGCCGTAATTCGATGGGCGGGCGGCGTCACCGTGACGCTCTCGACGTTGTAGGCACGGACGACGCGCTCGATCACGCTCGGGCTGGTTTCCGTGTGGAGGACGACGCGCAGCTCCTCGACTACGGAGCTATTCTCGAGCTTGTCCACGTCCGGCTGGACCGACACGATTTCACCCAGATCCGCCAGCCGGTTGTACAGAATGCACGCCTGGATCGGTGCGTCAGTGAATCCCTTCGGAAATCGCAATACCAATGTGGTATTCGCGCCGGCATCGGCCTCACAGGTCGGGGTCTTCGGCGCCGGTGGCGCTGGCGTCTGGTTCACCGGCGGGCTGGTCCAGCGCGCGAAGATTTCATTGATTCCGTCGCCGACAAGCAGAGGCGCGTTGCCGCTCTGGATCAGATTCAGGTCGGCCCGGACGCGATCGAGGCCGGCGAAAACCGCCGCGACGATGGCCGGGTCCAACGCGAGCTCGCCGTGCCGAACGCGGTCGAGCACGGTCTCCATCTGATGCGTGAGCGTCTGAAGCGAGCTGCAACCGACCGCGCCGCAGGCGCCCTTGAAGTTGTGCGCACAGCGAAACAGATCGTTGATGAGCGAATCGTCAGGACCGGATTCTTCCAGTTTCAGCAGATGCGCATTCGCCTCGTCAAGCGTCTCGAACGACGAAGCGAGAAACGCCCCGAGCAGGTCCGCATCGTCGGTCAACTTTCCGATCTCGACGGGTGGGCAGACGCTCGGAGGACTCGCTTGGGGCGCGGCCTGGCCCGGTCGATTGTTGAGAATCGTCTGGAGCGACGCCAGCTCCTGCTCGATTCCGACCGGCGTCGCCGGCGCCTCAACGAGCTCTTCGACCAGGGCGCGGAGCTTGTCCACGACGGCGTAGAGCGTCTCCACGCCGTTGCGCGTCAGCTCGCGTTTCCCGTTGCGCAGCTCGTCGAAGAGCGATTCCATGAGGTGCGTCAGGTCGCGGATCTTCTGAAATCCCAGCGACGCGGCCAGCCCTTTCAGGCTGTGCGCCGCGCGAAAGATCTCGTTCATGCGGGCGTGATCTTCCGGCCCGCGCAGCGCGATGGTCCCGCTCTGGGCCTGCTGCTCGAACGCCAGCAGCCCGCTTTCGAGCGACGACAGGTAGGTCGGGGCCTCATCCAGGAATCCCGCCATCAGGTCCGCCGGCACGTCAATATGATCGCTCATCCACGCACCAATTCCTTCCGCGAGTCCGCCGCCGAGGTTGACAAGGCCCGCTGGTAAAAGCCGGGGAACGAGGGTTGCAGCGGCATGCAACCGACCAGCTCCGAGCTCGTTCGAATCGGATCGACGTCGCCGACGTAGAGCCATCCGCCCGGGGCGACCGCTTCGCACACGTTGGCGATCGTCTTGCGTTTCATTTCCGCGTCGAAATACATCAACACGTTCCGCAGGAGCACGAAGTCAAAACCGCCCGATGGAAACCGCTCGCGCAGATTGTGAAACTGGAAGCGAACGAGTTTGCGAACCTCGTCCTTGACGCGATATTGCCCGTCCACCTTGTCGAACCAGCGCGAAACCCGCGCCGGAGTCGTCCGTGAGACGGCGTAATCGTTGTAGAGACCCGTGCGCGCCCGATCCAGAACCTTCTGGCTGATGTCGCTGCCGACGACCGAAATCGTCCAGCGGGCCGCGTCCGGGATGCGCTCCAGCAGGAGAATGCCGACCGTGTACGCCTCTTCGCCGCTGCTCGACGCCGCGCTCCAGACCTTCAGCGTCCGCGCCGTGCGGCCGTTGCGCTCGAGAATGCCCGGGAGAATCTTCTCTCCGAGCGTGTTCCACAGTTGCGCGTTGCGGAAAAAGTACGTTTCGTTGGTCGTCACCGCGGAAAGGAAGTAGGGCAGCTCCTCCTCAACGAACGCGGCGTTCGTGAAGCGCTTGTAGTACTCCCCGAAAGACGCGATCTTCAACGCACGTAGGCGCTGCCGCAGCCGATTGCTGAGCAGTCCGCTCTTGGACGGCGGAAGGTGGATTCCGGCCCGATCGTAGACCAGGCTCGCAAAACGCGCAAATTCATCCGGCGTCAGCATCTGAAGATCCATAATGCCTCCAGCATTGGATCGAACCGTGCCTGCCCGCACTTGACTTGCTTCCGAATTCGGGGGGATGCTCGGCCGCGCGGCCTTTGCAGTCTGTCTTGCGCCGCAACCTCATGGATGGCTGCCGCCCGCGTTCGCGCAGGCTGCGCGCGAACGCGGAGCGGCGAAGGTGATTGAGTTCGGCGCAGGTCGAATCGCCCGGGGGCCTCGTCCGCGGACTCGACGATCGGCGCCGCTTGGCCTAGGTCAGCTTGAACGATCCGACCAGCTCGCGAAGCTGCACTGCCTGGCCCGACAGCTCCTCCGCCGAGCCGGACATTTCTTCCGATGCCGAAGCGTTGTTCTCGGTGATCGTCGCGATGCTCTGAATGCCGGATTCCACTTCCGTCGCAGTCTGACTCTGCTCTTCTGTCGCGCCGGCAATCCCCTGAATCTCCTGGGCCGTCCGCGAGACTCCCTCGATGATGCCGCGCAAGACCGCGCCGGTTTCCTCGCTGAGGGTGGCGCCCTGCTTGACGCGCTCGGTGGATTCGCGGATCAGACCGGCGATCTCCTTGGCCGCCTGGCTTGAGCGCTCGGCGAGCTTGCGAACCTCGTCGGCGACGACTGCGAAGCCCTGCCCGTGCTCGCCGGCCCGGGCCGCTTCGATGGCGGCGTTCAGCGCCAGCAGATTCGTCTGCGCCGCGATTTCGGCGATGACGCCGGTGATCTCGGCGATCTGCTCCGACGACTTGTCGATCAGGTGCATCGCCTCGATGTTCTTGCCGACCGCCTGGTCGCCCGCCGCCGCGCGGCTGCGCGTTTCGGACGCGATCTTGGTGGCTTCGTGCGCGCTCTGCGCGACGCCTTTGATCTTCTCAGTCAGCGCGCGCACG
>JACRLV010000003.1:0-1922 GCA_016235145.1 Planctomycetota bacterium | reverse complement strand
TCTCAGTCAGCGCGCGCACGGAAGCGGAAAGCTCCTCCACCGTCGCCGACTGGGTCTGGGCGCCGTTGGCCAGCGAAGTCGATCCTTCCGAAACCACGCGTGCGCCCTCGGCGAATTGATTGGATGCGTCGTGAATCTGCTCGACCACGGTGCGCAGAGACTGGATCATCGCACGCAGCCCGTCGGCCAGTTGGCCGATGGCGTCGTCGCCCGCGATCGAGATGTTCGTCGCGAGGTTGCCGGCGGCGGCCGCGCGCACGCTGACCAGCAGCTCGTCCACTTTCGCCTGCAAGGACCGCGCCGATTCGGCCGCCTCCGCCTCCAACTCGCGGCGCTGGTCGTCGCTGTCGATCATCGCGCGGAATCCATCGGCCAGCCGGCCGATTTCATCGTTGGAATGGTAGGTGACCTTGACGTCATGCTCGCCGGCCGCGAGATCCCGGGCGCTCTTCGCCAGCATTACGATCGGCCGGGCGATGATTCGTCCAAGCGCCCAGCCCACGATCAGGATAGCGCCCGCGGATGCGGCGACCGCCACCATGAGGCGCTGGCGGACGACCGACACGCCCGAAACAGCAGCCACATCCGCCTCGGGGATCCGCGCCAGGACCGACCAGCCCATGCCCGGAAAGCCCATCGCGCCGCCAAGGTGCGCATAGCCGGCCGCCTGCTTGACCTGCTTGCGGGCGTGCAGGCTCCAGCAGTAGCCGGATTTTCCTTCGATGGCGTCCTTCGCGCTCACGACGCCTTTTTCGGCGAGGTTGAGTTTGCCCAGCACGGCGAAATCGTGGCGGATCTCCTTGCTGCCGGCCAGGGCCGGGTCGTAGTCGACGATGACGCGCCCGGCTTCGTCCAGGAGCGTGAGTTCCATCATGGGAAACTCCTCGCCCACGTCCCGATAGGCCTGCGCGATAATCGTCTCGACATTGGAGAACTTCGAGCGATTGGACCAGAAGGCGACGACTTTGCCCTCCGCGTCCTTCACGGGAGCGGAGAAACCGACGGTCAGGGCGTCGTCCTGGTACGTCTGCTTCACGTCGGGGTCGACCGTCATCGGCTCGATGAACGTCCCATTCAGGCCGTCGTTGCCTTTCGACGTGTGGGGGCGGCGCGTGGTGAACTCGCCTTGCTTGCAGGCCTTGAACCACGCCGCATCTGCGTAGTTCCGGTCGTAGATGAAGGCGGTGTCGACGGGCTTTCCTTCCGAGTCGCAGTCGTTGACGGCGATCACGCGCCCTTCCGTATCCACCAGGATCGTCAGCGCATAAATGTCGTACGCGTCGACATAGCGATTCATCACCCGCACGATCTCGCTGGCCGCGGCCCCGCGCTGGTACCAGGAGTCCCGGTTGAGCACGGCCGTGTTGTAGCCGAACGCCTGCACGTCGCCGTAGCGCTCGAACATGTTGCGATCGATCTTGTCGGCGATGTTCATCGACAGGTCGCGCGCCCGCATGCCGGTGCGATCAAGCAGACCGTTCAGCGCGGTGCTGGCAATCCACATGACGATGGCGACGGGCGCCAACCCCATGACGAGGTAGCTAAGAACGAGCTTCGGCGTGAGGTTGAATCGCAGAAATCGCACGATCTGCTCCTGTTCTGTTTGGCCGGTGCCCGGTCCATGCCGCAAGCGCGGAGGTCCACGCCGCGAACGGACCCGCCCGCGCACAAGGTTGCGCCGGGTCGGCGTCAATTGAGCGCCGCGGATCGGACGATCCGGCCGCGGAATGTTTCGTCTCGATTAGGCTGCCGCGCCCGCTTCGGCGGCGGCCGTCGCGTCTTTCAGCGTGGTCAGCGCGCCCGCGGTCAGCACTTCGTCGATGCGCAGCAGGATGATCAACTTGTCATCCCGTTTTACGATCCCGCGGATATACTCGTGATCGATTCCGGCGCCGCCGGAGGGCGGCGGTTCGATCTGCGAG
>JACRLV010000069.1 GCA_016235145.1 Planctomycetota bacterium | reverse complement strand
GCTGCGGGCAACGCCCGCGCTGAGGGCTCGGACTACCCATTCGCCAAAATCCCGGCCACGCCCCACCGGAATGCACGCGCGGGAGACGGCTGTACTTCGGTTTGTGCAACGGATAAGCTACGCGCGAACGGGTCCATTCCGGCGACCAGCACGCGAAAAGGGACACGATGGCGCTCGAACCCCTCGGGACCGCAGAAGGCAGTGAGTTCCCCCTGGTGCGCCAGATTTCCGTGTTCCTGGATAACCGTCTGGGACAATTGCTTCGACTGACAAAGTTGTTTGACGCCTCGGAAATTCACATCCTCGCGATATCGGTGGATGGGTCGATCGATTGCGCGATCGTTCGCATCATCGTGGACGATCCTGACGAGGCGTCGCGCATGCTGCGCGAGGCGCGCTTCCCGGTGTCTGAGACCGATCTGCTGGTCGTGGAACTGCCGTCGGGCAAGCGCGGGATGATGGCGGTTTGCGCCGCGCTGATCTCCGGCGAGATCAACATTAACTACACCTATCCGCTGCTGCCCGGGACGAACCGCGGCGCCTGCATCGCGATTCAGGTGGACAATCTGCCTCAGGCGGCCGCGATACTGACCGACAAGAAATTCCGCGTGCTCGACCAGAGCCAACTTTCAGATTGACGATCCTCCTGTAATGCACCCGCCCACGTTCCCACGCGAGTTCGTCGATTGGCGTTTCAGCGACGGCTATGCGGCCCGCGGGCGCGTCTGGCGACCGTCCGCCGATGTCCCGCGGAAAGGCCAGCGCTGCCCCGTGTTGTATCTGCACGGCATTCAATCTCACGGCGGGTGGTTCGAGTGGTCGGCGTCGCTGCTGGCCGAGCAGGGCCGGGCGGTGGTGCTGGCGGATCGGCGCGGCAGCGGTCTCAATTCCCAGCAGCGCGGCGACGTGCCGGAGCTTCAGCGCTGGAACGCGGATGTTGATGAGTTGGCGGACTGGACATTGCGCGAGTTCGGCGTGCGACGTCTGGCGGTCGTGGGGGTGAGTTGGGGCGGAAAGACGGCGGTATCGCTCGCCCTGCGCCGACCAGAGATTGTCGAGCGGGCGCTGCTGGTTACGCCCGGGATTTTTCCGGCGGTCAGCGTCGGCGTGATGGGCAGGCTGGCGATCGCCGCGAAGCTGTTTGCGGGCGGCGCGGCGCTTCACCCCATTCCGCTCAGCGATCCCGCGCTGTTCACTGACAACCCCGCGGGCTGGGCGTTCATTGCGGCGGACCCGCTCACGCTGGAGCATGCGACGGCGCGATTCCTCTGCGAATCCGCTCGATTCGACGCGAGACTGCACCGAATGAAACCGGGAACGCTCGGCGTACCCACTACGATGTTGCTGGCGGAACACGACCGCATCATCCGCAACGACGCGACCCAAAAATGGGCGGAACGCCTGGGCGGTCCGAGAATGAACATCGTTGTTCTGGCTGGCGAGGCCCACACGCTTGAATTTTCTGCAAATCGCGAGACGTATCGAAAAATACTCATGGGCTGGGCAAATACCGCCGAAACGGCCCCGGCCCGGCGCTTTTGACCGCAACTTTAGCTTGTGAGTCGTTTACAACACCCGTAGAATCTCCGCGTCAGCCGGGGCTCGTATGTGCGGGCCGCCGCCGAATTCGCGACGCGGTCGGCGATTTCGGTGAAGTTGCAAGGACGCGACGGTCGATCTTATGGACGAGATCGAAGTGAAGCGGGTACGAGACCCCAGGCTGTCCCAATGGAAGTGAAAATGTCGCCATGTCGAGCCGCCCATGCCCGGGCCATCTGCGCGGTCATCGCTCTTTCGACTTTTGGGATCAGCGCCGTCTGGGTTGCGGCTGATCCGCCGCAGTCCAAGACGCCGCCGCGCAGCCCGGTGAGCGAGGCCGCGCCCGCGATTCTGGCGGCGACGGCGACGATCACACCGGCGCCAGCGCCGCGCATGACGCACGAACAGGTGATGGACCTGGCGAAATCCGATCCTGAGGCCGTCTGGCGTTTGGGGATCGAGCGCTACGATCGTGAGATCAAAGAGTACAGCTGTACGTTTGTGAAACAGGAGTTCGTCGGCGGCAAGCTGAAGGGTGAAGAGACGATCGACGTACGTTTTCGCGACCAGCCGCAGAGCGTGTTCATGTTCTGGAAGGCGGGCACGGACCGGGTGAAGCGGGCCCTGTACGTGGACAGCCCGAGCTTCCGCGACGGCAAGGGGCAGAAGGTCGCCAAGATCGAGCCCGCGGGCGCGGTGATTCGGCTGCTGGTCTCCGAGGTGGAGATGCCGATTCACGGCAAGGACGCGAAAGAAGCCAGCCGCCGCGCGATCGACGAATTCGGCTTCCGCAACACGTACAAGATTCTCGAGCGCTACAACCTCATCGCGGCGGAAAAGGTACAGCTCGAATATCGCTTCGAAGCCGAGGACAAGATCGATGGGCGCCCGACCTATCGCTTCGCGCGCTATTTGCCCTACAAGGGCGAGAAGGGCGAATATCCCGACGCCAAGATGATCCTGCACATCGACCAGGAATGGCTGCTGCCGACCGCCGTCTATTCCTACGCCGACCGGGAAGGCAAGAAACTGCTCGGCAGTTACATATACAAGAACATCAAGCTGAATCCCGGATTCACGGACCAGGACTTTCAGTTCTGAACAGGCGCGGTCCGGCCGCTTCGCAGGCAGTGGACGATTGGCGGCCCGGCGAATTGAATAGAACCAATCCTGCGGCCGGCGAGACGCCGGCCGCTGCTTTTCCTGAACACCCACCTTCGTTGAAGGCGCCTCGAACGGCGAATCCGTGGCTGGCTATAATCGCCGCGGCTTCAATATGGCAAACGGCCTGGGGCGAATTCGTCATTGCCGACCACCAGGATCTGCCGGGCGCGAATCAGGTGCGATTGATCGAACTCGACCAGCATGTGCTGGTTGCGAGCGAATTTCGCCACAAGCACGAAGCGATCCTGCTGCTGGCGCATCCGTCGCGGAAGAAGCTGCAAGAGGCGCTTTCGGCGATTCGAATCGAAGCCGATCCGTTGCCCGCGATCTTCGACATCGGGCAGTCGGCGCCGCCGGAGTGCATCCAGTACAAGACCGACAACGTCTTCAAGCGGATCGACATTCGCAAGGGCGCCGCGGAGCGCGACCTGCTCGGGGGCGAATTCGAACGGCTGTTCCGCGACGCCGCGCACGTCGTCGAGGGCGTCTATCGCACCGGACCGCAGGAGCACGTTTACCTCGAAACGCAGGGCATGATCGCCTTTCGCGAAGGCGATCGGATGACCGTGACGGGCTCGGTGCAATGCCCGTATTACGTGCTGGCGGCGCTCACGCACGCCTTCGGCCGCGCGGAGGATTCGTTTCGCGTCGTGCAGACGCCGGTCGGCGGCGGCTTCGGCGGGAAGGAGGATTTTCCGTCGCTGCTCGCCGTTCACGCCGCGCTGCTGGCGGAAAAGTCCGGCCGGCCGGTGAAAATCGTCTATGACCGGCTTGAGGACATGGCCGTCACGACGAAACGGCATCCCGCGGTGATTCGTCATCGCACCGCGGTCGATCGCGAGGGGCGCTTGCTGGCGATGCAGATCGCGGTGCTGATGGACGGCGGCGCGTACGTGACGCTTTCGCCGGTGGTGCTGAGCCGTGGGTGCATTCACGCCGCCGGGCCCTATTCGTGCGAGCACGTCCACATTCACGGCGAGGTGCGGCTGACGAATTCGCCGCCGTACGGGGCGTTTCGCGGCTTCGGCGCGCCGCAGACGCAGTTCGCGATGGAATGCCACATGGATGCGATCGCCCGGCGTGTGGGGATCGATCGGGTGGAAATTCGTCGACGAAACCTGTTGCGGCCGGGCCAGACGACCGCGACCGGGCAGCGCTTTGATGAGCCCGTGGACCTGCCCGGTTTGCTCGATCGTGCGTTGCGCGAGGCGGATCGAGACGCGAAAAAGACCGCGCACGCGGCGTTCAACGCTTCGCATCCGTACCTGCGGCGCGGCCTGGGCGTCGCCACGTTCTTCCACGGTTCCGGCTTCACCGGCAGCGGCGAGGTGCACCTCGCGTCGCGCGTTTGGGTCGACGCGCTGCCGGACGGGACGGTCGAAGTGCTCACGGCGCAGACCGACATGGGGCAGGGAACGGCGACGATTCTCGCCCAAATTGCCGCTGCCCGCCTGCGAGTCCCGGTCGAGAACGTGCGCGTGGCACAGCCCGATACGGCGCGCGTGCCGAACAGCGGACCGACCGTCGCCAGTAGAACGGCGATGGTGGTCGGACGGCTGGTGGAGCGGGCGTGCGACGATCTTGCGGGGCAGCTTGGACCGTCGAACGTCGACGGCGGCAATCGCGAACGAATTGCGGACTCCATTCGCGCCTGGCACGCAAGCAATCCCGGGCGACGGTTGCGCGGCACGGCGGAATATGAAAAGCCCGCTGAGATCGAGTGGGACGACGATCGCTACCGCGGCGACGCGTACGCCGCGTATTCGTGGGGTGCGTACGTCGCGGAGGTCGAGGTTGATGTGCGGACATATCAGGCGAAAGTGACGGATTTCGTTGCGGCCCAGGAAGTCGGGCGCGTGCTGAATCCGACGCTCGCCAGGGGGCAAGTGCAGGGCGGCGTGGCCCAGGCGATCGGCTGGGCGCTTTACGAAGACGTCGTGCTCGCCGAGGGCGCGATGCGAAACGCGCAGTTGACGAATTACACGATCCCCGCCAGCACCGACCTGCCGCCGATTCGTGTGATATTCGAGGAGCACCGCTCGCGATACGGCCCGGGCGGAGCGAAAGGGATCGGCGAAATGCCGATGGAT
This sequence comes from Planctomycetota bacterium, assembly GCA_016235145.1. Classification (GTDB taxonomy): domain Bacteria; phylum Planctomycetota; class Phycisphaerae; order UBA1845; family Fen-1342; genus JACRLV01. The sequence goes on along the minus strand of JACRLV010000069.1, from coordinate 422 downwards.
GGTCCGGCCCCTGCTGTCGCGAGCGCCATTGCGGACGCGCTCGGCGCGGCGATCGCCGAGATTCCCATCACGCCGGAGCGATTGATGGAAACACTCGATCGGAGTTCCGGAACGCAAAAGGAGACCGCTTGCCCGCCATAGCGGACACATTCGAGCTGAGTTTCACACTCAACGGGAGGCGTGTGAGCGTCCGTGCCGCCCGCGATGCGCGCCTGCTCGACGTGCTACGCGAAGACCTGCGCTGCGTCGGCACGAAGGAAGGCTGCGGCGAGGGCGAATGTGGGGCGTGCACGGTGATTCTCGACGACCTGCCGGTGAATTCGTGTCTCGTGCCGGCGTTTCAGGTGCGGGGACGGCATGTGCAGACGATCGAATCCGCCGTTCCGGCGATGCTCGCTGCCCTGAATCAATGTGGCGCGGCG
>JACRLV010000122.1 GCA_016235145.1 Planctomycetota bacterium | reverse complement strand
AAGCTCGGCGGTCTGGTTCAGGACGTCTTCGACAAGAAGAAGGAAGCCCGCCAGTCATCGGAAAAGAGCGGCCAGAAGGACACGCTCGCCGTGCTGCCCGATTCGCGCAGCAACGCCCTCGTGCTGACGGGCACGAAGGACTACGTCGAAGAGGCGGAGGCCCTGATCCAGGAACTGGACCAGCCGATGGCCGGCCGGGTCGAGTTCAAGATTCGCCCGATGGTGCTCGGCAGCGCGTCGAACGCCGCCAAGCTGCTCGACGACATGGTCAAGAAGAGCCGCGAGCAGTCGGGCGGCTCGAGCGGCAAGGCCGGCCAGAGCACGCCGGTGCACATCGCCGCCGACGCGCTCACCAACAGCCTGCTGCTGGCCGCCTCGAAAGAGGACATGGTCCTGCTCGAGCACTGGGTCGATCTGCTCGATCGGCCGACCGAGTTCGGCCGGATTCAGCGGATCGTGCCGCTGACGCGCGGCAGCTCGGACGACCTGTCGAAAGCGATCGGCGACCTGTTCAAGCAGTCGGGCGGCCAAGGCGGCTCGTCCGGACAGGACATGACCGTTTTCGCCGACAAGACGACGAATTCGGTCGTGCTTTCAGGGCCGCCGCAGCTCGTTGAGGAAGCGGTCACGCTGCTCCGCAAGATGCAGGACGCGGCGACGCCGGGCGGCGCGGTTGTGAGGATCTTTAAGCTCGATCAGGCCGACGCGGCCGCTTCGGGCGAACTGCTGCGGAGCATTCTTGAAGGCCGCGGCGGCAGCGTCGGCGGCACGGGCACGGGCTCGCGCACGACGGGCGGCTCGACCGGCGCCCGCGATGAGGCCGCACAGCAGGTCGTCTTGCTCTACGAAAAGGTGAGCGGCGACGGCAAGGGCGAGATCCTCAAGGGCTTCCGCCAGGAAGTCACCGTCATCGACGATGTGCGGACGAATTCGCTGGTGATCACGGCCCCGGGCGACGCGATGCCGCTCATGGAAACGCTGGTCAAGGCGATCGACGTTCCGCCGGACGCAGCCAAGATCCGCGTGTTCCCGCTCCGCAACTCGGATGCCGAGGAGATGGTGAACATGCTGCAAAAGCTGATCCCGAACACCGGGACCAGCGGCACGTCGGGAACGACGTCCACGCGGCAGCAGGGTACGGCGGACCGCCAGCTCGTGCTGGAAGGCGGCTCGTCGACTGGCGGCCGCGAGCAGCTCAGCTTCACAACGGACAAGCGGACGAACGCGGTGATCGCGGCGGGCACGAAGGGCTATCTCGACCTGGTCGAGCAGCTCGTTTACGAGCTGGATCGCCAGCCGATCGAGGACCGCAGCGTGTTCGTCTATCAGCCGCGCAACAACAAGGCGACCGAAATCCAGACGATGCTCGCCAACTACAGCGACAAGGAAAAGTCGCGGCTCCAGGAACTCGGCCAGGAAATCTCGTCCTCGGCCAAGACCTCGCGCGAAATCGTGGCGATCGCGACCGAAGAGACCAACCGCCTGATCGTCAGCTACGATCCGCGGCGGCAGAGCGAAGTGCTCGACCTGGTTCGCCAGCTCGACCAGGCGCCGCCGCAGGTTATGATCCAGGTGCTGATCGTCGAGGTGTCGATGACCAACTCGCTGGAGCTCGGCGTCGAGTTCGCTTTCCAGGATCTTCAGTTTACGAAGGCCGGCGCCGGCGACACGACCAGCTACGACTACGTGGGCGGGACGGACGTCGGCGCCGCGGTCGGCGACCTGGGCGGGTTCACCTTCACGATCACGGGCCAGGACTTCAACTTCCTGATCCGCACGCTCCAGAGCGAAGGCCAGCTCAACGTGCTGAGCCGCCCGCAGATCATCGCGCTCGACAACCAGGAAGCCAAGATCGAAATCACCAACCGCGTGCCGGTGGTGACGGGCTCGACGACCGTCGCGGGCCAGACCCAGACGGTCACGAGCTACGAAGAAGTCGGAATCAAGCTGACCGTCACGCCGCACATCAACCCCGACGGGTTCGTGCGGATGGAGGTCAACCAGGAAGTTTCCGATGGTGAGCGAGGCAAAGGTGCCGCTGATCGGCGACATCCCGATCGTCGGGCAGCTTTTCCGGGCTGATGACCGCGAAAGCGAGCACACCGAGCTTCTGGTTATCCTCACGCCGCGCGTGGTGCGCTCCCTCGAGGATTACCGCGAGCTTTCGATCGAAGAGCGCGACCGCACAGGCGTGCTCCCCGATGAGACCCTGACCAGCCCGCTGTTGCAAGGGCTGCGGATCGAACCCGGACAGCTTGTGCCGCGCGTCGGCGACGAGCCGATCGGGGCGCCGCGGGCGCCGATTCCGCCAAAGCCCGCCCAGCCGGAAGATGACGTCGAAATCTACGGCCCGTTGAAGAAGGCCGCGCCCAAGCCGGCCGAACCGGCGCCCGCAGAGCAGCACGCCGAGCCGGCGTCGTACGACGTTCCGCTGACGCGCGCGACGAAGAAGTGAGAGATGCGCATCCCTCCGGGTTGTGCAACGGGATGTGAGGTGCTGCGTGTCTGAGAAAAAATACCGATCGCCGCGGCCTTTTTGGGGCCTGCGGCTCGCCATCGCGCCGTCGGCGCTGGCCGGCGGGTTGTTGCTGGCGTCGGGCTGCACGCTGCCGCAGTCGAACACCAACAGCCAACCGACGACCTACTCGCCGATCATCGGCGACGGCGCTGCCCGCACGCCACAGAAACCCGCTCCGCCTTTGAACGTGGAGAGAACGGAAGAGCATGACGACATCTACCAGGTCGTCAGCTTCGTGCCGGCCGATCCCTGGCTGCGGGAATCGGGGCGCGTCGTCGGCGTTTGGGTGCCGACGTATTTCATCTCCGGCAAGACAAACAAGGGGGCGTTCGTCCCCGGCACGATTCTGGCGTGGATTTACGGATTCGAGGCCGGCCCCGACCGCCCCGAGCGCGTGCCGCTCCAGATCTGGGAGTTCGACCGGAATACCGCGATGGGCTGGCGCGTAACAAAGATGTCCCGGCTGGGCTACCCCTATCAGTTCTACCTCCGCTGGCCAAGCGACCTCAATCTTGAGGGGCAGACGATCGAGCTCGAACTGGGGTATGAGCGCACCGGCGACAAGACGGTCGTCACCGGCTCGCCGAAACGCCTGAAGGTGCCGCGCACCGACCTGCCCCGGCTGAGGCCGCCGGATCCGCAGCCGCGTTCGGCGAACGTGGCCGCGACGCAAAGGGCCCAGCGATGAACTGGGGCACTTTTGCGGCGGCGCTGGTGGTGACGCTCGTCGCCCAAAAATCCCTGGTTTGGACGTTTGGCTGGTCGGCGGTCGATCTGTTGCTGGTTCTGGCCCTCTTGTGCGGCCTGAACGCGCCGGCCGCCGATGCTCGAATCGCCGGCTGGCTTTGCGGCTTCGCCCAGGATTTGGCGGGGCAGCCTGAAGCAATCGGCGTTCAGTCCCTCTCGTTGGGCCTGACGGTCATGCTGCTGGTGTGGATGCGGGAGGCGGCGCCGGCCAGGGTCTGGTGGCTGCGGCCGCTGCCCTGCCTGGTTGCAGCATGGATCGGGCAAATCGTGTATCTTCTCCTGCTCAAATTCGGACTTGGCGTGGGGTTCTTGACCGCATGGAACGTGCTTTCGAATTCATTCCTGATCGCTGCAATTGCAACGCTGCTTGCGCTGGTGGGGATGACGGTCCCCGCCGCGATGCGGCGAAACCGCCGGCGCACCGCATATCGTTGGTAAGCGCGCCGTTTCGTCTGATTCTCCTGGTCGGATGCCTGGCCCTTGGCGGCGGATGTGCGTTGCCGTCGCGGCTGCGATCGCCGCAACGCATGGCCAATGGCATCGTCTACGTCCTACCGGGCATTGAGGGCGCCGGGATTCTCAATCGCAACATCGGATTGGGGCTGGACCAGGGCGGCGTGCGCTCCGCAATCGAGATTTACGATTGGACCTATGGCATTCCCGGATCGACTGCGCTCAATCTCGTCGACCTGGAGCGGAACCGGCGCGAAGCCGCCCGCCTGGCGTCGCGAATCGTCGACTACCGCGACCGCCACCCGGGCAGGCCGGTGCAACTGGTCGGGCATTCCGGCGGCGGAGCGATCGCCGTGCTGGTGCTGGAGGCGCTGCCGCCGGGCCGGCAGATTGACTTCGCCGTTCTGCTGGCGCCGGCCCTGTCGCCCGAATACGACCTTTCGACAGCCCTCCGCCGAACGAAGTACGGAATTCAGAATTACTACTCGAAGTACGACATCGGGTTCCTGATGGTCGGGACGACGCTGGTGGGCACGGCGGACCGCGCGCACGGCTTCTCGGCGGGCGCGGTTGGGTTTCGACTGCCCGACTATCTCACGGATACGACGCGGCGGACCTATCGCCAGAAGCTGCGGCAGGTCGAGTGGGATCCGCGGCTGAAGCGCGTCGGCGCGAGCGGCACGCACATCGGTTGGGCGTCGGTGCAATTCGCCCGGGAATACCTGGCGCCGCTAATTTTCGTCGCCCCCGCCGCGCCCCCCGCCGAGCGAGCCCAGGCCGGGGTCCGAAACGGCTCCCGGCGGCGATTCTCCGTGAATTCGGCTCATTTTCCCTTGACTCACCCGGCTGGTATTTGAATAGACTGATATGCGAGCTGAGCCGGGCCGCCGTCCGCCGACGAGGTCGCGCAGGCGCAAGGGTTCCGTGTCATTTCCTGATTCGCGCAAGGAGTCCACATGCAGACTGTTGGCAGCATACTCGAAGCGAAGAACGCACCGGTGCTGACGATCGGACCTGATGCGACCGTGGTCGAGGCGGCGCGACTGATGAATGAACGGCACGTGGGTTCACTGGTCGTCACCGAAGGACCGCGCGTGCTCGGAATATTCACCGAGCGCGACGTGCTCAACCGCGTGGTCGCGGCGCAGCTCGAACCGGCCCGAACTCGCGTGCGCGAGGTCATGACGTCGCCGGTCGTCGTGTGCGAGCCTGCGGCCAAACGCAGCGATTGCCGCGCGCTGATGACCGAACGCCGCGTCCGTCATTTGCCGGTGGTTGATCGAGGCCGCTTGATCGGCATGATCTCCATCGGCGACCTGATCAAGGACGAAGGCCGCGAACAGGCCGAGACGATCCAGCACCTTTACACGTACATGCACGGCGAATGGCCGCAGCCGGTCGGAACGGCGTAGCGGACGATTGCGCCGCCAGGCCCACGCCTCACTACAAGCGCCCCCCTGCCGCGGACGCCCCGCCCGCCCCGTCCGCGCCGGACAGCGCGGCAAGCGCGGCTGACGGCCCGCGGACCGTCGCGCGGCGAGCGCCGGCGGCGGATTCAAGCGCGACCCAGACCGCCGACTCGGGCGCGAAATCCGGAAAGCGGTCGGCCCATTCGATCGCGACGACCGCGCCGGCGGAAAGCTGCTCCTCCAGTCCGAGCTGACGCAACTCCTCGATCGAGCCGAGCCGGTAGGCGTCGGCATGCAGCAGCCGCACGCGGCCGGCGTATTCGCGCACCAGCACGAACGTCGGGCTGACCACCGGCTCGCGCGGATTGACGCCCAGACCCGCCGCGACGCCGCGCATCAGCAGCGTCTTGCCCGCGCCGAGCGGACCGGCGAGCGCGAGAAACTCGCCGCCCTTCAGCATGGAGCCGATTCGCCGGCCGAGCTCCAGCGTCGCCTCGGGCGCGGCCAGGTCGATCGTCAGCCGCTCATCCACGAAAGTGCTCCCAGCCGCGCGGGGCGATCGAGCGGCTCTGCGATCCGCTTTGCAGCCGCAATTCGCGTTCCGCCGTGATTTCGCCGATCGGCGAAAGCAGCGCTTTCCAATCCGCGTCCGGCTCGAAGCCGCGCGGCAGTGCGACTACGAGCTCGAAATCCTCGCCGTCGTGCAGCGCGCGTTCCAGCGGCGTTTTTCCGCTCTGCACCGCCAGCCGCCGCGCGTCGGTGTGAATGACGCGCTCCAGCTCGCACTCCTGCAACGCTGCGCCGCAGCCGGATTCTTCGCAGATGTGCCACAAGTCGACGGCCAGCCCGTCGCTGATGTCAATCATCGCGTGCACGGGAAGCTCGCGACTGATCCGCAGGCCGAGCTCTACTCGCGGAGTGAAGCTCAGATGCCGCCCGAGGATCGACCCGCCCAGCGGGCCGCTGACGTACAACCGATCGCCGACCTTCGCGCCGCCGCGCAGCACCGGCCGCCGACCCGCCGGCGCCTCGCCGGCCACCGTGATCGAAATCACCGTCGGGTGATTCCAGCTATTCGTGTCGCCGCCGGTAATCGGACACGCGAACTCCGCCGCACACGCCGCCGCACCGGCCGCCAGGCTCCTGGCCTCGTCCATCGAAAGCCGATTCTCGAGCGCCACGGCGATCAGGGCCCCCACCGGCCGGACGCCCATGGCGGCACAGTCGCTGAGGTTGACCGCCATCGCCTTGCGGCCGATCTGCTCCCACGAATGTCGGCTGGAATCGAAATCCACGCCGTCCATGAGCATGTCGCAAGTCCAGAGCCGCTCGGACTCGCCGATCGGAGCCATGTCGTCGCCGAACGGAACCCCGACCCCGCGCGGATACGCCGGCCCGAGAATGGACCGAATGTCGCGAATCAGCGCCCGCTCGCCGCGCTGCGCTTGTTGCGCTGACGAATCGCCGGAATCTGGATGGATGTCGCCTGCCATGCTCGCCTCAGCAACCGAACGTCATATCGTACCCGGGCGTCGCAGCGGAGCGCCACCGGCCCCGCGCGCTGGCGCTTGGGGTTCTGAGACGCGCCGGGGATGATCCTAATTTCGATTCTCGATTCTCGATTCTCGACTCTCGATTCTCGAGCGTCGTATTCCCGCCCTCGCTTGCGCGTCGGGCTCGGAAATGCGCCCTCACCACGGCCCCCTCCCGGAGTAACGGGAGAGGGAGCAAATTCACCTCACGCGCGACGCGCGCTCCCGCGGCTCCCGCGTCGAACCGCAACCGACCATTTCGCGTACAGTATGGCAAGTGGCCGGCAAACGCCGATAGATCACTGGGAAACGGCGACCCGATTCGCCATTCGACAGTCGCCATTCGCCATTCGAGATCGGATACTCCCGCATGTGCGGCATCTGCGGATACGTCGGCGACCATCGGCCTGAACTGCTCGAACCCATGGCCTGCGCCATGCAGCATCGCGGGCCGGACGATATGGGGACCTGGCATGACGCCGGCGGGCCGGTCGGTCTTGGGCAGCGGCGGCTGTCTATTATCGACCTTTCGCCCGCCGGCCATCAGCCGATGTGCAACGAGGACGGCACGGTCTGGATCACATTCAACGGCGAGATTTACGACTTTGACACGCATCGCCAGTGGCTGCTCGGCCGCGGCCACACGTTCAAGAGCCACAGCGACACCGAAGTCCTGCTGCACCTGTACGAGGAGCACGGGCCTGGTTTTCTGCAACAGATCAACGGCATGTTCGCACTCGCGATCTGGGACGCCGAGCGGCGGCAACTCCTGCTCGCCCGCGACCACGCCGGCATCAAGCCGCTGTACTACTGGCAGGACGGCGGGCGGCTGTTCTTCGCGTCGGAGATCAAGGCCCTGCTGCGCGTCCCAGGCGTCCGCCGCGAGCTGAACCGCGAACGCATCGCGGATTTCCTGACGTTTCTCTGGATTCCCGGCGACCAGACGCTGCTGCGCGGCATTCAGAAGCTCGAACCCGGCCACCTGGCGATCTGGAAAGACGGCCAGCTCGCCGTGCGGCGCTGGTTTTCGCTGCGCTACGAGCCGGATGAGCGCGTGCGCGCGGAAGAGTGGATCGAACGCGTGCATGACACGTTCATGCGCACCACGCGGCGGCAGATGGTGGCCGACGTCAAGCTCGGCGCGTTTCTCTCCGGCGGGCTGGATTCGTCGAGCATCGTCGCGTGCATGCGGCATGCCTTTCCCGAGCGCGAAATCAACTGCTACACCGCCCATTTCCGCCCGGAAGACCTCAACCGCGACCAGTTCGTGGACGACTACCCCTACGCGCGGCGCGTCGCGGACCATTTGAAGGTGAATCTGAAGAGCTTCGCACTCGAGTCGAAGATGATCTCGCTGCTGCCGAAGATGATCTATCACCTCGACGAGCCCGACGCGGACCCCGCCATTTTTCCGTCGTATCTGATCAGCAAGCTGGCCCGCGACGACGGCACGACCGTGTTGCTCTCCGGCACCGGCGGCGACGAGGTGTTTTTCGGCTATCGCAGCCACCAGGCGTATCGGCAATATGAGCGCTTCGACTGGCTGCGCTGGCTTGCAGCGCCGGCGCTTTCGGCCGCCACCAGCCTGAGCACGTCGCTGATCGGCGCGCAAAACGCCCTGCCGCGGCGGTTGCGGAAATTCCGCAACGCGCTGGTGCATCGCGGTCTGCGGCGGCATCTGGCGATCGTCGACTGGAGCTCGCACGCGGCGCGGCGGCGGCTCTACTCGCCGACGCTGGCTGGCGTGTCGCCGGGGGAGGAGTACGAGCCGGCGTCGATGCGGGCGTACTTCGACGCATTCGAAGGCCGCGGCGAGCTCAACCGCCATTCGCACATGCTGATCCAGAGCTTTCTGGCGGCGCACAACTTCCTCTACACCGACAAATCCAGCATGGCGGCGTCGATCGAGGTGCGCGTGCCGTACCTGGACCTGGAGCTGATGCGGCTCTGTGCGGCGATTCCGGAGCGCTACAAGCTGCACGGCGATGAGACGAAATGGGTGCTCAAGAAGGCGATGGAGCGATATTTGCCGCGCGACGTGCTCTACCGCGCCAAGACCGGCTTCGGCGCGCCGCTGCGCAAGTGGATCGCCGAAGATCTCGGCCCGCTGCTGGCCGAACTGCTCGGCCCGAAGCGCGTCCGCGAGCGCGGCCTGTTCGACGCCGACGCGGTGCAGGCGGTGCTGAAAGAGAACGAGGCGAACACGGCGGACCACGCCTATCTGATCTACTGTCTGCTGACGCTGGAGTTATGGCAGCAGACGTTCATCGATCGGGCGGGCGAGGAAGTGGCGCTGTAGCGTTTCGTTGATCGACGAAGCGCAATTCGCGGACTTCCAGCGGGCATTGTACATTTCGTTTGCAATGAGAAGCGAAGACGGCCTCCGCCGCGCGGCGATCTTCCGGCTCGCGCTGGGCTTGCCGCGTATGGTGCTCTACGCGGCGATCTGTTTCGCCGTGATGGTGACATTGCAGTGGCTTTTCAAGTCACGTGATTTTTCACTGCGGCACGTGTTGAGAAGATACTGGGGTTGCGTTCCTGCTTCTCTCGTTGACTGTCGGTTTCGTCTTTGAGTATGTGTCGCGTCTGCTGGGAACTCCCAGGATCCGGCCATCGTCCGATGGCTTCTGTCGCGTGCGCGGGAAGCGAGTAACTCGCCATGTTCGCTGGCATCAGATTCTGGCCATAGCGGCTTGCCGCCGACGCGCGGAACGTGAGGGCGAGGTCACAACGAGTCTGATGCTGCGGCTTCGAAACGACGAGTGGCTGGAAGTCGGCGAGGATATTGATGGATTCGAGTGGCTGGCAGCGCAGACCTACGAACGATTCCAAGTGCGTCCGGGTTGGCGAGAGTCGCTGCACGGCCAGCCGCGGTGGATCGCGCTTTGGGGGATTGCGCTTCCGCCTGACCGCCTCTGTGTGTCGTGCGGCTACGACCTGACCGGAAACCGTAGCGGTCGCTGCCCTGAATGCGGAATCACCTGCCGCTGGCCCCACTCCACTGCCGACATTGACGCGGATGGCGAATGAACGTGAATCGGCGGCCGGTGGAGTGCCTTCGCGTGCTCACGCAGGCATGCCGTGGGGCAAGCTACGTCAGATTCGCGATCCGGCACGCATGCGCCGAGCAAGGCGAGAGCACGCGACCCGCCGAATTGGGGACCGGACGCCGATTCGAGGAAATGTGGGGCCCGCCTCCGGCCTGTCGCTTCGGAAACGGGCCCGTGTGGTGCAGGGACCGTATCGCCGAAGAGACAGGCCGGAGGCCTGCCCCACAAGACTCAACCCGGACGCGCACCCGTTCTCGGGTAGCAACCAGAAAATGAACGGCTGACGGACCGCTAAACCTTCTTCTCGATCTCGTCCGGACCCGGCAGACCCGGCAGGTCCGGCGGGACGACGTCGTCGCTGGTGTACTCGTAGTAGTCGCGGTATTGCTGCTTGTAGTAGCCGCCGGCGCGGGCGCGCACGCCGTTCAGCACGGCGCCGACGACGCGGGCGTTGACCGCTTCGAGCTGTTCGCGGGCGCGTTTCAAAGCGCCCTTGGCGTTGGTGTCGGCCCGGGCGACGACCAGCACGCCGTCGACCTGCATCGCCAGAACCAGCGCGTCGCTGATCAGCAGCGATGGCGGCCCGTCGAGCAAGACTCGATCGAAACGCACACGCTGTCCGCCGAGCGTGACTTCGCTTTCGGTCAGGCGCGCCAGCATGTCGTGCATCTTCTGGGCGCCGAGCAGTTCGGCCGGCCGCGGCGGCATGGGTCCGGCGGTCATGACGTACAAATTGGGCAGATCGGTGGCGGTGATCACGTCTTCGGGCTGGGACTGGTTCGTCAGTACGTTCGACAGGCCCTCCGGCCGCGTGTTGGCGAAACGCTCGCGGACCGCCGGCCGGCGGAAATTGCAGTCGATCAGCAGAACGCGCTGATTGCTGTGGGCCATGGTGACGGCCAGGTTGATTGCGATCGCCGTCTTGCCGTCGCCCGGCGAAGGGCTGGTGATCAGCAGCGTGCGCTGTGTCTCGCGCGGGCCGCTGAATTGGAGATTCGTACGTACCTTGCGGAACGCTTCCGCGATGACCGAGTGCGGCGCGACCCGCACCGCCTCTTCCATCGTGTCGATCTCGGCTTCCTCGTCGTCCAGCAACGGCACGCTTCCCAGCACGGAAAGGTGTCCGAAGCGAGCCACGTCGATGGGCGTGCGGATGCGCTTATCGGTGAACTCCCGCAGGAACGCGACCGCGAAGCCGACCAGCAACGCCAAGGCGGCGCCGCCGCCCAGGAACACGTACAGATTCGGCTGCGTCGGCTTGACCGCCGGGCGGGGATCCTGCACGAGGTGCAGGCGGGCCCGCGACGTGTCCGCCACGGCGCTCTTGGCGATTTGGTAGTCGGTTTCGACCGCCTCGATCAGTTTCTGAAGCGACTCAATGTCCTGTTCCATCTGTAGTGCGGCCTGGATCGACTTGTCCAGGTCGCGCTGCTGGCTTTCGGCCCCGCGAAGCGATTCTTCGAGCTGCGCCAGGGCGTTAATCCGCTGGCGGTGCTCATCGCGCAGATTTTCGAGCTGCCGATAGCGCACCTGATCGGTGAGCTCTTCGCGCTTGGCGATTTCCTTCTCGAAGTAGCCCTGCCGCTGCTCCTCGATCTGGCGGATGATGCGGTGCTGCTCGCCGAACTGGAGTTTGGTCACCCGAAGCTGAACGTCGAGCGACTCGACGGTCGAGCGCAGGTAGCGCAGCAGCGGGTCCGATTCGATGATGATCTGATGCTCCGCGGTCAGCGGAATCTGCGACGGATCGATGCCGGCCAGGCTGTCGATCTTGGCCTGCACGGCGGAGGTCGTGGATTGCTGCTCGGCGATCTGCGTCATCAGCTTGGCGATGTGCTCGGCGGAGATGATGCGCTGGCTTTCCAGTGACGGCGCGTCGCTGGTCTGGCGATGCAGGGCCAGGGCCTTGCGCTTCTGCTCCAGTTCCGCGTTGCGTTCGCTGAGCACGTTCTTGAGATTCGTGGCTTGGTCAGTCAACGCCCTCTGGGCCTCGTTCTTGAAGCTGTCGGTATAGCGACGGGCCAGGTTGGCGACGATCAGCCGCGACTCCTCTTTGTCGCGCGTGGCGAGAACGAGGCGAATGAGCTGCGTGTCGGGGATCGGCACGGCGATCAGGTCCTTGCGCAGTCCCTCGACCGTCTTGGCGACGTCGCGATCGTACCAGTCGAAGTAACGCGTCTTCTGCACGTCGGGCATGCCGGCCACTTCGAGCAGCAGGTTCGCCCCGCGCAGCTTGTTCGCCTCGGTCTGAAGCATCTGCGCCATGAAGTCCGGGTTGATCATGTTGTTCGACGGATCGCGCAGCAGCTTCATGCTCTCGGGCGGGTCGAGCTGGAACATCGCTTCGGACGGGTACTGCGGAAAATAGCGGTAGACGACGTAGGTCGCCGCGCAAACCAGCATGTAGGTGATAATCGTGGTGACGACGATGGTGACCTTGCGCTGCCGCACGACGCGCATGACGTCCTGAAAGCCGACGCCCTCCGATTCGGCGCCCGAGGGCAGATACCCCGCCGCCGGCGCGGCTTCCTGTAACGAGCCGCCGCCGATTTCCTGCAACGCAGTGGTTGTGCTCATGGGAACACCTCGTGTAAGGCGCGCCGGCCGCTACGGTGCGGTCGGCCCGCCGGGTACGGCCTACTTGCCGATCTTCTCGAGTTCCTGCTCCGCCTGCTTGCGGAACTTGTTGTCCTTTTCATCCTTCGTCAGCTCAAGCACCGCGTTCAGAATCGTCCGCGCTTCGCCGGTCCGATCGGTCTTGATCAATACCTGCGCAAGGTGCAGGTGCGGCGCCGGCGATTTGGAGTCAATTCGGATCGCCTCGCGCAGCACCGACTCCGCCCGAACGAAACCGTTGTTGCGGTAGTGTACGAATCCGAGCGTATCCAGCAGGTTCGACGTCAGCGGGCCGTTGCGGGCCGCCCGCTCGATGTAGGGCAGAGCCTCCGCCGGTCGGTCCAGCTTGTCCGCAAGCACGAACGCGATGTTGTTCAGCAGCGTGCCGTCTTCCGGCGTGAACTGGAGCGCACGCTCATAGAAGCTTAACGCCGTTTTGTAGTCGCCGGAGAAATCGCGGCACAGTGCCTTGGTGTGCAGCGCGGACGACATCAACGCGCGCAGGCGCGGCTGGGTATTCGCCACAACCTCGTCCGTGAGGGTCTCCGCCTCCTTCATGGCTGCGTCTCCGCCGATTTGCAGCAGCCCGCGGGCCCTGATGATCAGCAGGCGGAGCCTGCCTTCCTGCCCGAGCGCCGCGTCCGACTGAACGGTGACTTCCTTGAGGCTGTCCAACACCTCCTGCATCGAGAGGAAGGTGGCGGCCTTGCGAACCGCCAATTCCACCTCGTCCAGCGACTGCCCGGAGACGCTCACAAAAGCCTCGCGAACGAGCGCGACCGCTTCCTTTTGCTGCTTGAGCTTGGCGTGGGCGCCGGCAATCGCGATCGTCGCCCGGGTCGTCATCCCCTCCGGATTCATCTTCGGCACGGCGACAAGCACGTCCCGCGCCTGCCCCAGCGCCACCATCGTGTCGACCCACTCTTCGAGAAACCTGCCGTCCGCGCCTTTCACCAACTCCAGGGCCCGTGCAAGCGGCTTCAGCGCGGCGGCGCGCTCGCCGCGGCGATTCAGCAGGCGCGCGAGCTGATAGTGCCAGAAGGCGTCCTCCGGCGTCTTCGCGATGCGCTCCGCGGCGTACGCTTCGGCCTTTCGAGCCTGGTCGATGCGCACAAGAAAGTTGACCAGCGACATCGCAGCTTCGTTGTCGTTGTCCCGGTCGGCGATGATCTCGCGCAGCTCCGCCTCCGCGAGTTGGTAGCTATCCTGGTTCTCCAAAACGCGCGCCAGCTCCAGCCGCGGCTCGAAATTGAACGCTTTTCGGTCGATGGCCTTGATCCGCAGCAGGTCGGCCTGGGCCTCTTTGAAGCGCCGTTGCGAAGAGGCGATCTTCGCCCGCGCCAGCAGGCTCCACAGATCGTCCGGGCTGTCGCGAAGCACCTGACTCAGCAGCTCGGCGGCCTGCTGAAGCGAGGCATCGTCGTTCTTCTGCCGCAGAATCCACTCCGCTTTCAGCGCGTTGGCGCGCATGTCCTTGGGATAGTCGCGGCGGTAGGACTCGATCTCCTTCTCGGCGTCGCCGAACTGCACATTCGACATCAGCGCCCGAATCAGCTTGCCGCGCAGCTCCTGCACCGATGCCGCCATTTCCGGCCGCACATTCGCCAGGGCCGCCCGGTAGGCGTCGATCACCGCGGGCGTCTGCTTCATCCGCGCGTAGAAGTCGGCCAGCGCGACCTGAACCAATACGCGGCCGCGGGCCCGCAGGGCGGCGTCGTCTTTCAGCCATTCGTCCACCCGCCGTTCCGCCTCCTGATACGCCGTCGCCGCGGACGCAGAGTCGTTGAGGCTCTCGTAGAATTTGCCCAGCAGCACCTGCCCCTCGACCTTCGCGCCGCCGGTGGCGGCCGAAACGAAGTTTCGCAGCGCGGATTCGCCGCCGCTGCGGTTCTTTCGCTGGGCGTAGTGGCGGGCCGCCGCCGAGGCGACCGGATAAGCCGTCGGCGCGGCGACCAGCGCTGCGGAGATGCACTCGTCCGCCTTGTCCGCCTCGCCCGCCTGGTTGTACAGCTCGGAGAGCCGCAGCAGATTGGCTACGTCGTCCGGCCGTTCCTTGCGCAACGGCTCGCGCCAGGCGATGCCCTTCTTCGGATCCTGGGACTCCTCGACCAGCCGCATGCGTTCCTGGACGAATGGATCGTTCGGGTTCACCGCCGCGGCCCGCGACAGATACGCGATTCCCTCGCTGCTGCGCCCGAGCTGCTCGTGGACCACGTACATCATCCGATTGACGTCGAAATCGCGCGGATCGAGCTCGGAGGCCTGTCGCAGCGATTCCAGCGCCTCCTCCAACTGGGGCGGCGCCGAGCGGCGGAGAATCTCCGCGATCTGGATCTTCAGCCTGACGTCGCTGGGCAGGTCGCGTTCCGCCGCCCGATACTCGGCCAGCGCGCCCGGCAGGTCGCCCTTGGCCATCTTGAATTGTCCGCGCAGAACGGAGCCGCCGGCACGGTCCGCGTTCTTCTTGGTCAGGGAGATCAGGTAGGGTTCAGCCTCGTCCGGTTTGTTCAGGGCGAGTTTGAGCTCGAAGGCGGCTCGCAAGACTTCCTCGTTGTCCTCGCCCTGGCACTTGATCAGCGCCGACAGGTATTCGGCCGCCTTGGCGTAGTTCTGCCGCGAGGCGTGGAAATTGAAGTAGTCGCGCGTCCGGTCGCACTCGTCGGGCAACGTGGCGATCATTTCGAGCATCTTGTTATCGCGGTCGGCGGCATCCGTTGCGCCCAGGATGAGCTTGTACCCCTCCACCGTTCGCTTCTGGACGTCGTCGCTCGCCTTGGGCGCGATTTCGTCCAGGATTCTCAACCCTTCGGCCCGCGTTTCCTCGCGGTTGGAGACCTGCACGAGCAGCTTGAGGCCCTCGCGATCAAACGGCCTCTCCTTCAAGAATTCGCGCAGATTCTCCATCGCCGTCTTGAATTCCCCCTTGAACGCGGAGATTCGGGCGATCTCGAGTTTGGCCACCGGCGTGTCCTGCTGCTGCAACGAAGCGATCGCCTCGCTCTTGTTGCCCAGCATGACGTTGGCCCGCGCTCGCAGCGCCTGAAATTCAAAATCGCCGGGGAAGGTCCGATCGACGATGTCGAGAAACGCCAGCGTCTCGCGCGGACGATCGAGCGAATTCAGCAGTTGGGCGCGCACCAGGGCCATGCGGCGCGGCAGCGGCAGTCCGACCTCGGTCGTCAAGTCGATCGCTTCGCTCGCGTAACGCAGCGCGAGCCCCGGCGCGTCGTTGGACAGAAGCAGGGCAAGTTGCTCCTTGGCCTGCCGCCGGTACATCGTGTTCTGCAACCCGGCCCGCTCTTCGGCCCGCTTGTAGGCCTGAATGGCCGTCGTCGTGTCGCCGGCGATCTGCGCCAGCCATGCCTCCATCAGCGGCGGATAAATCAAGTCCGGGAACATGCGGCGCGAATCGTCGAGAAAGCGCTTGGCGTACTCGAGCGCCGCCTTGCGCTCGGCGTCGTCGCGGGCCAGAGCGTAGTAGCGCCGCGACAGATCGAAGGCGGACGCGATCAGCAGCGCCTTGGGGCCGGTATTGATCACCGCCCGCAGACTGCGCAGTCGCACGGTGTCCTCCTGCGCCTTGACAAACGTATCCAGAATCGCCGCCTGCTTCTTGAGCCGATCGGCGTCGAATGTGCCGTCGGCCTGGGCCTGGAGTTGCAGGTACTCGGCGCGCACGGCGTAGGTCTCGAACATCGCCTTGTCGAGTTCGATCGCCCGCTCGGCGTGCTTCAGGCCGCGCTCGATCAGCGCCTTGCGTTCTTCCGCCGGTGCGTCCTTCTTGGCTCCCGCCAGCTCTTCCAGAAAATAGGCCGCGAGCGCGTGGTGGATGTCGGCGGCGCCCGGGCTCGCTTCGGCGCCCTTCTGAAGAACTTCCAGGGCGTCGCCGCGTTTTTCTGAGGCCAGCAGCACGCCGGCCAGGTTCGTGACCAGGCTCGAGTCGCTGGCATGCTTCTCGAGCGACTTTTTCAGCAGCTCGGCCGCGGCCAGGCGCGAATCCAGCACGCGCTGCCGGAGCTCCTCCTTCGAGAGGTTCCCGGCTTTGCGAATTCCCTCAATGCCGCTGCGGATCTTTCCGCTCGCTTCGACCATCGCCAGCCGCGGATCGGTCGCGTCGATCGCGCGCGCCTTTTCCATCGCCTGTGCGAACTGGTCTTCGTTCGAAGGGTCCTGATCTCTCGTCGCATCGAGCGCGTCGGCCTGG
>JACRLV010000121.1 GCA_016235145.1 Planctomycetota bacterium | reverse complement strand
CAACAGTCCAATCGGCCGGGGAACTGAAGCGAGGGACGTTTCTTTCGACGGCTCGGTAATAGTCGGCGCTCTCGCAACGAGCCCAGGCAACGAAGCCTTTCGCTGGACCGCCGCGACAGGGATGATCAGTCTTGGGGATTTTCCGGGAAATCAGCGCAACGGCGTGGCGAACGGCGTCTCCGCCGACGGCAGCGTCGTGGTGGGTTATGGCTCGTCTGAGCGCTCTCGGTTGATTGAGGGTTTCCGCTGGACGGCGGAGACGGGCCTTGTTCCCTTGGGGAGCGTCAACCCGGACCATATCTATAGCGTTGCCAGTGATGTGTCCGCTGATGGACAGGTCGTTGCGGGCTACAGTTACAACGACACGGGGTTTCGTTGGACCGAGGCGGAGGGCATGGTTCCGATCGGGGGATGGAGCACAGGGGCCTGGGCGATTTCCGGCGACGGCTCAACGATCGTCGGGACGCACGCACCGAATGGCCACACGCAACCTTACCGCTGGACGGCGGAAACAGGCATCGTTTCACTGGGCCGGCCAGCCGGGTTTATCGACGCGCTTGGACTTGACGTTTCCGCGGACGGGTCAATCGTCGTTGGCCGGGGAAACGGAAATCAAAACGACGGCTCGCACGCGCTAATCTGGGATGCGGAGCACGGCAACCGAAGACTCGATGGCGTGCTCACGGGCGACTACGGGCTCGATCTGGGTGGTTACCAGCTTCTCGATGCGCTGAGTATCTCCGCTGACGGCGCGACCATTCTCGGAACCGCCGTCGGCCCGGATGAGTTGTGGGTGCCCTTCATTCGGCCCGGATGAGTTGTGGGTGCCCTTCATCGCCACGATCCCCGAACCCTCGACGGTCATGCTCCTGATCCTGCTGGCGGCCGGAGCGCGAAAAGCGTCACGTTAGCGCAGCCGCTGACGGACATCGGAGCGCGCAACTCAGGTGAGCGCCCGTGGGGTGGGTTCGTCCGTGCGGCTTGATAGGGGTCTGTTGGCGGAATTGCCGTAGCGTCGGACCTCTGAGTCCGACGGCGAATCCCGGCGCCGGCGGGCCGCCCCGCGCGCTGGCGCTTGGGTTACTGAAAACGCACCCTCGCGCACCGCGACATCGCTTCCGCTCCGGGCTGAGGCCACGCCCACGCGGAGAGTTGCGATTCGGTGGCTCACGCCATCATGGACAGGCGACCCGCAGTTCCTTAACCCCCCGAGCCCGATTTTCGCGTCCTTTTCGGCTTTGGCCCCAGGTTGCGCGGTATACTCACCGACCCGCCGCAGCGGCGCCGCCTGCGGCCGGGGGTAGCGGGAGTGCTGAGCGTGCATTGGGACGGTTTCATCGATCAGATCGCCCGCTGGCTCGAGGCCCGCTCGCTCCTGCATTCGGACGCACGGTGGGTGATTGGCGTGTCCGGCGGAGCGGATTCGACGCTGCTCCTGCACGCACTGCACTCCGTCTCCGACGCGCGAAAGCTGAACTGGTCGCTGCACGTCGCCCACCTGCACCACGGACTGCGCGACGGGGATGCCGACCAGGACGCCGCATTCGTCGCCGCGCTCGCTGAAAAGCTCAACATCCCCCTGCACACCGAACGAGCGGATATTCGGGCGCAAGTGGCGTCGAGCGGCGGCTCGACGGAGGAAGTCGCCCGCCAGCGGCGATACGAGTTCCTGGAGCGCATCGCGCTGAAAACCGGCAGCGAGCTGTGCGCCGTGGCGCATCACGCGGACGACGACGCCGAGACGATCCTGCACCGCGTGGTGCGCGGCACGGGGCTGCGCGGCCTGGCGGGCATGCGCGACATCCGCCCGATCCAGCCCGGCAGCCGGGTGATGCTGATCCGGCCGTTCATCCACCAGCGCCGCGAAACGATCGAATACGTCGCCCGCGCGCGCGGCGTGGAATGGCGCAACGACGCCAGCAATTTCACCGGCGAATACACGCGCGGCCGCATCCGCAACACGGTCATGCCCCTGCTGCGCGAACAGATCAACCCCAACGTCAGCGAGGCGCTGCTGCGCCTGGCCGAGCAGGCTCGCTGGCTCGGAACCTACCTCGAAGACGCGGCCGCACGCACGTTCGAATCGCTCCTGGTCGCCGAAACTCCCGGCCGGCTCGTGCTCAACACCCGCGCCCTGCTGGCCAAGCAACGCATCATCCAGGCGGAAGTCATACGGCTGGCGATTACGCTGGTTCTGGCGGGCGAGCAGGAACTCGGATTCTCACACATCGAATCGGTGTTGCGACTGGCGGCCGAGAAGAGCAGCGGCAAGGAAATCCATCTGCCCGGCCCCGTGCTGGTGAAGAAGGTCTACGATCGACTGGAATTCCGCCCGCTCACGGATGCTCCCGAGACGCCGCCGGAGATGGCCTCGACGTTCGTCGTCTGCCCGGGGCTGACACAACTGTCCATGCTCGGATTCGACCTGACCGCGGAATACACCGACGTCGACGACGAGAAGATCGATGAACTGCGGCGGACGCCGCACCCGTATGAGGAGTGGCTGGACTTGGAGCGAATCCAGTTCCCGCTCTTTGTGCGCGGGCGGCGCGAAGGCGATCGCTTCTGGCCGCTGGGCGCGCCGGGCAGCAAGAGCCTGGGCGATTTTTTCAGCGATGAGAAGATCGATCCGGCGTTGCGGGTCCGCACCGGCGTGTTGTGCGACCAGGCGGGCCCGATCTGGGTCATGCCGCTGCGCATCGACGAGCGTGTCAAGCTTCGACCGACCACGCGCCGCGCCGTGCGGCTGCTTCTCACGCCAAACCCGCGAGGTTGAGCGCGTCCGTGCGATTCACCGTGCGAACTCCGGCTCGAGCGGCTTTCCTGCTGGCGCTGGTGCTGCGCCTCGGATGGGTGACGTGGTACAGCAACCAGCAGGGCGCGTCACTGAAATGGCCGGATGAAAGCGTCCACTGGCAGATCGCGCACAACCTGGTCTATCACGGCCAACTCGCGACCGACGACGGCCGGCTCGCCCAACGCATGCCGCTCTATCCGCTCTTTCTGGCGCCTTTCGCCGCAGTCGGCGAGCTGGGCATTCCGCTTGCGCGGGTCGCGCAGGCGATTCTCGCATCCATCATGGCGTTTCTCGGCGCCCGCCTGGCCCAACGCGCCGTCAGCGTGTGGGCGGGCTGGCTCGTCGGCCTTCTGATCGCGTGCGACCCGTTCAGCATCTACTTCAGCGGGATGTTGCTTTCGGAGACTTCGTTCTCGCTGATCGCGATCGGGTTGATCGCATGCGCATGGCACACGAGCTTGCGCCTTAGGTTTTCGGCCATCATTGCCGGCGAGGGCCATCGACTGCCGGCGTCGCGCGGTTCGCTCATCGTCGCATTGCTGACCGCGCCCCTGG
>JACRLV010000120.1 GCA_016235145.1 Planctomycetota bacterium | reverse complement strand
GCTGCTGCTGCCGGCCGACGCGATGGCGATCCTCGAACGGGACGCATTGACTCTCTCACGGGTAAAGCCCGCCGATGCGGGGTTCACCGCGATCAAGAACGCCTACCTGACGAACGCCCCCATCGGCTTCCAGGTGCGCGACGGCGTTGGCGGCCAGGGACTTCAGGCCGATTTCATGATCACGCAGTTCTCGCGCAGCGAGCCGCTGGAGGAGGCGATCTCCGTCTCGGTGACATCGAAGGTGACGTACTCGACCACGCCGCCGAGTTGGATCTGATAGCCCGGAGGATGAATCGTGCCCACCAGCAACCTGACAGTCAGCGGCGACATTGGCGGCGTCGCCGTGAATTCGAGCTTCAGCCGCACGGCGACGGGGCAGATCGCGCACGACGTGACGCTGAACGCGGCCAAGACCGGCACCCTCACGACACGAACCGACAACACGTCCGGCATCGCGACGCTCGAAGCGGGCCACGGAATCACCGCCGGCAATGTCGTCGATCTCTACTGGACCGGCGGGCGGCGCTACAACGTCAACGCGACGGCTGTGGCGACCAACGACGTCACATTCTCCGGCGGCACAGGCGACAACCTGCCCGTGGCGACCACCGCTCTCACGATGGCGAAGCAGCAGACCATCGACACCGATTTCGTCGGCAACCTGCTGGTCGCCATCGGCGCGCTCGCCGCGGCGCGGGCGCATATCAGTTTCTACGAGTCGCTGACGTTGCGGCTGTCGGTCGATCTCACGGCGAACGAGCTGTGGTTCTGGGTGAACGGCGGCACCGCCGCCAACCCGCTGGCGGCGGCAAGCGTCACGCACATCATCGCGTCGCAGGCGGGCACGACGGCGGCGGCGCTGAAGATCGGGGCGCTCTACACCAGCGCGTAGGAGGCGGATCGATGAAGACATTCACGGACAGCGCCGGCCGCACCTGGACGATTGCCGTCACCGTCGACGCCATCAAGCGCGTCGAAGGGCTGATCAAGGGCGTGAACCTGGCGAACCTGACCGCCGGCGATCCGCCGCTGCTGACGCGCCTGGAGACGGACGTTGTGCTGCTTTGCGACGTGATCTTCGCGCTGGTGAAGCCGCAGGCCGACCAGCTCTCGGTCACCGACGAGGAATTCGGGAAGGCGATGGGCGGCGATGCCATCATGGCCGCACACGATGCCTTCTGGGAGGAACTCACCGGTTTTTTCCGCCAGTTGCGCCGGACCGACACGGCGCGGGCGATCGAAAAGCAGGCGGCGCTGGTGAAGGCGACAGTGGAAGCGATCGAGCAGCGAGTGGAGACGCTGGACACCAGCGCCGTGATTCAGAAAGCCCTTGGCAGCTCTGTTGGGAGCTGGCCGGGATTGCAGGGGTCGACCCCGGACCGCTGACGCTGCGCGAGCTGGTGATCATGGCCGAGGGTCGCGTGCGCGACGAGTGGCGGCGCACGTCAGTCTTGCTGGCGCTGATCGCCAACACGAATCGCGATCCCAAGAAGACGCGCGCGTTCCGCCCCGCCGATTTTGACCCGTTCGCCAAGAGCGCCGTGCCCGTGAAGGTGGGCATCGAGGTCTTGAAGGACGTGTTCATCGACGGGCGGATGCCCGACGTAACGAGGCGCTGATCGTGATCGACTTTCGCATCAAAGACCTGTTCTTCGACAAGGCGGCGGTGGTACGCGCCGTCGACAGCGCTAAGCGCCGGGTACTCTCGAAGGCGGGCGCGTTCATCCGCACGACCGCGAAGCACAGCATCCGCACGCGCAAGGGTCCAGCGCCGCCCGGCAGTCCGCCGCACTCGCACGAAGGCAGCCTGCGCCGGCTGATTTTCTTCGGCTACGACCGCTCCAGCGACAGCGTCGTCGTCGGCCCGGTCGGCTTCCGCAAGAGTACAGCGCCGAACGTGCTGGAGTTCGGAGGAACGACGCTGGTCACGACGCGGCGGCGCGGCCACGTGATGAAACAGAAAGTCCGCGTCGAGACGCGGCCGTACATGGGCCCGGCGTTCGAGAAGGAGCGTCCGAAGCTCCCGCGAATGTGGGCCGGATCGGTACGGGGAGGGTAGCGCATGGCCGACACGAAAGGCATTCGCGCTGGCCGGGCATTCGTCGAGCTGGGCGTCTCCGACAAGCTGACGAAGGGACTGCGGGCCGCCGAGAAGCGGCTGAAGGCCTTCGGCGAGGGTTTGCGCTCGATCGGCACGCGGATGGCGGCGGTCGGCGCGGCGGCCGTGACGGCGCTGTTCGGCTCGGCGAAGGTCTTCGCCGACCTGGGCGGCGACATCGAGGACGTGGCCGACCGCACCGGCGTCAGCGTCGAGGCGCTTTCGGAGCTGTCCTGGGCGGCGCACCTGGCCGGCACCGATCTGGAAACGCTCGAAGGCAGCGTGCGCAAGATGCAGAAGTTCATCGTCGCGGCGGCCGGCGGATCGGAGGGCGCGCGGGAAGCGCTCTCCCGACTCGGCCTGACGGTCGAGGAACTGATCAACCTCAACCCCGAGCAGCAGTTCAAGCGCATCGCCGACCAGCTCTCGAAGATTCAAGACCCCACGCTTCGCGCGGCACTGGCGATGGAGGTCTTCGGCAAGTCCGGCACGGCGCTGCTGCCCCTGATCAAGCGCGGGGCGCGCGGCATCGAGGAGTTCCAGCGGCAGGCGCGCGAGATGGGCCTGACCATCTCGACCGAGACCGCCGTGCAGGCCGGCCTGCTGGGCGACGCGTTCGACGCGGTCCTCTGGGTGCTCAAGCAGACTGCGTTCACGATCGGCGGCGCGCTCGCCCCGACGCTCAGCGACCTGGCCAAGCGCACTACGCGCGTGCTGGTCACCACGATGGAATGGATCAAGCAGCACCAGGAGCTGATCAACACGGCGCTGCGGATTGCGGCCGGCGTCGCGGTCGCGGGCGCAGCGCTGGTCGCCCTCGGGGCGGTCGTCTCCGCCATCGGCACGGCGCTGGGCGGGCTGGCGACGGTCGTCACCGGCATCGGGACCGCATTCGGCGTGATCGGCGGCGTTATCGCCGCGCTGGTGTCGCCGATCGGACTGGCCATCACCGCCGTCGCCGCGCTGGGGACGGCCATTCTCGTGTACACGGGTGCCGGCGCGGATGCGCTGGCGTGGCTGGGGGAGCAGTTCGCCTGGCTGCGCGATGCCATATCTAAGGTAATAGGTGGAATCACCGACGCGCTCACGGCGGGCGACATCACCCTCGCGGCGCAGATCCTCTGGCTGGCATTGAAGTTAGCGTGGCAGGAAGGCGTCGCGGCGCTCAATCGGGCATGGCTCGAAGCCAAGCGCTTCTTCATCGGAACCGCGCAGGCCATGTGGTTCGGCGCGCTGGCCGCTGCGCAGCAGGTTTTCCACGCCCTCGAAGTCGCCTGGATCGAGACCACCGCGTTCCTCTCCAAGACCTGGACCAATTTCACCAACGATGTGCAGGAGGCGTGGCATCTCGTGCAGAACTGGCTCACGAAGCGCTGGATCGACGTGATGAATCTCTTCGGCGACCTCACCGACGAGCAGGCGGCGGCTGCCAAGCAGATGGCCGATCAGGATTTCGCCGACACAGCCGCGGGCATTGAGCAGCGCCGCAGCGGCGCGCTGACCGAGCGCGAGCAGCGCCGCCAGAACGAGCGCGGCCAGTCCGCTGCGGTCAATGAGGCGACGCTGGCCGAAATCGGCAAGCAGTTCGATGAGGCCCAGGCGGCGCTCGACAGCGCGACCGATTCGCGCGTCGCTGAGACGAAGCGCGCCCTGGCCGAAGCCCGCAAGCATCTCGACGAGGCGATCGCGGCGGCGCGCGCCAACGAGGCTACGGACGCCGGCGGCGGCCCGCCGCGTAGCAAGATCAAAGACCCGCTCGATGGGCTCGAGGACCGGCTCGCGGGCTTGGGCGACCTCGTGGCCAAGAAGATCTCGGTCACGGGCACATTCAACCCGCTCGCCGCACAGGGACTCGGCGCTGGCGATGCGGATGAACGCACGGCCCGCGCCACGGAGCAGACCGCAAAGCACACAAAGCGCCTGGCCGACGCGGCGGTCACGGGCGGCCTCACGTTCGCCTAGGAGGTTTGCTTGCCCGTCGAAGTCGTCGAGAAGTTTGAGAGCCGGCTGGTCACGACGGGTGCGAACCCGTCGGTCGAGCTGCGCTACGCCATTCGTGGCACGAACGACGACGTCGAGGCCCGCGGCGCGCTCGTAACCGGTTCGCCCGCGCTCTACGACCCGTGGGGTTCGGGCCTGCTTTTCTTGCCGCGCGATACCGTCAGCATTCAGCCGGTCGGCGACCTTTTGTGGGAAGGCATCGTCCGCTACGGCACGGTCCCACAGACGAACGAGAGCGTCTTTTCATTCGACACCGGCGGCGGCGCGCAGCACATCACGCAGAGCCTCGCGAACGTCGCCCGCTACGCGCCGCCCGGCCAGACCGCGCCGAACTTCAAGGGCGCGATCGGCGTTACTGCCGACAGCGTCGAGGGCGTGGACATCACCGTCCCGGTGTACCACTTCGCCGAGACGCATTACCTGGCCGACGCCGTCGTCACGCTCGCATACAAGCTCACGCTGTTCGGGTTGACCGGCCGTGTGAACAACTCGGCATTCAAGGGCTTTTCCGCGGGCGAATGTCTCTTCCTCGGCGCGGCCGGCACGAAACGCGGCAGCGGCGATTGGGAGATCGGCTACCGCTTCGCCTCCAGCCCGAACGTGACCGGCCTGACGGTCGGCGACATCACCGGCATCAACAAGAAGGGCTGGGAATACCTGTGGGTGCGCTACGCCGACGCCGAGGACGCAGCCGCCAAGGCGCTGGTGAAGAAGCCGATGGCGGCTTACGTCGAGCAGGTCTATCCGTACGGCGATCTCAACGCGCTGGGGATTTAAGCGATGGCAAGCACGCTGCAAAAGGTGAAACGCGGCGACCCGCTGGTGATCCCGGCCGGGACGTTCAACACGTTTGTCGATGCGGCGCGCGACTTCCAGCAACGGCAGCGCAGCGCCCAGCGCACCACGCAGCGAGACCAGCTCGACACCGGCATCATCCTGATCCGCAACGAGAGCGGCGGTGATCGCGGACGTTTCGACGTGCTTGGAATTTCCGGCCCGATCATCGAGCCGGTGGATAACGCCGAGGAGTTCAAGCAGCGCGTGGCGTTGAAAGGCGTCGTGCCGTCCAGCCCGCACGCCGGGAAGTTCGCGATCCTGCTCGAACCCGCGAAGACGCAGGCCATCGTGCGGGCCTGTCTCGACGGCGTCTGCCCCGCGCGCGTGCGCATGGACGACGAAGCGCACGAGTTCGCGGATATCGAAGTCGGGCAGGCAGCGCAGCTCAAAAGCGCCGAGTCGGGCACAGCGCGGCTGCTGTGGATCGAGCCGGTCGAAGATCGCGCCGATCCCGAGATCGCCTGGACGGTCGCCCGCATCGGCGGCGGCGGTGCCGGTGGTACTGCCTCCGCGTCGTTCGCGATGATTACGTCGAAGTCCGGCATCGCGCCGCCATTCCGGTACGCGGCCGCCGAAGCCACGATGGACGAGGACGGCGCGTGGTCCCAGATCGGCGGCGGCGCGGCCTACAACAATGTCTTCAACCTCGAGGAGCAGGGCGCGAGTGGGCAGTGGGTCAACCCGCTGGTGGTGGGCGACGTTGTGATCATCTTCCCCGCGCCGGATTCCGAGGTGGACGCCTTCGTCTGCACGCGTTCGCATTACCGGGGGACGTATTGATGGGCGCGTTCGTCGTGCGACAGGTCGATCGCGACA
>JACRLV010000002.1 GCA_016235145.1 Planctomycetota bacterium | reverse complement strand
TTTCGACGGACTGGTTTCAGGCCCATCGTTGATGGCCTCAGGATGGCGGAACTCGTCGAGGATGCGTTGTAGTCGAGGCGCCACGTGTTCAGCTTGAGCCGCCTTCGCCACGACCGCCGGGGCGACAAATAGCATGGCCTCAAACTCATGGAGTTGAACGTGCGGAATGAACCTGCGAGGATCGAAGGGCTCCCCGAGTTTTTGGCAGATATCGCCATGAGTGGCATCCTCCAACGCAAGAGCGCAATCCGGAACACCCAATTGGGTTGACCGCAGACGGCCGGGCCAGTCCGTCGGCAAGCGGTAGTAGTCGAACATCGTGGTGCAATAGCGGCGCGCATCCTCCTGCAGCAACTTGAGAATCTCATGACGTGCCGCCGCATACGATCGCATTCCACCCTTGTGCCCGGGTTTGCCGATCAAACGCGCGGTCAGGTACACGCCTCTCAGAGCCAGTTCCGGCGCGAGCACGTCGCGCACAAAAGTCTGTTCGGTTTGACCCTCGACGAGCGCGAGCACTCTATTCATGCGCCGGCCCGCCCTCGATCGTGTTCTTGCGCCAAAGTTCGCCCAGCGTGTAGTCCTCGAGCCAAGACTTCAACTCGTGCGATTCGAGGCGCCGAAAAGTGGACGCGCCCTCCTTGCGATCGACAACAATCACGTCTTCGGGCTCAAAATGATCCAGCAGTGTCGCTGACTGCGTGGAGACGATCACCTGCGTGCGGGTCGCGGCCTGCTTGATCAAACCCGCAAGCACTGTCAGCGCATACGGATGCAATCCAAGTTCAGGTTCATCAAACACCATTGTCGCGGGTGGGTTCGGTTGGAGGAGCGCCGCGCACATGCACGCGAAGCGAAGTGTCCCATCCGAAAGTTGGCTGGGGTGAAAGGGGTAGTCGCTGCCTCGCTGCTTCCACTCGAGCAGAACCACCTGGTCATTGCCGCTGGGCTTCGACTCCAAGCGAAAATCATCGAAGAACGGCGCGACAAGGCGGATGGTGTCCCGGATCGCAGCGTAGCTGGCGGCTTGTTTCTTCAACACAATGCCCGGCGAAAGACGCTGCAAACTCAGCAGAAACGGCGCGAGATTGCCCGCATCCGCACGAAGCGTGGCGGCATCCCGAACCGTCTCCTCTCGCCGAACTCCGGAGGTTTCGCTGGTATCGTGGAAGTGATAAACCACCCAACTCGATAGGGCGTCAAATACGTGACTGGCGATGCTCGATCCGCCAAGAACGCCTCGATCATCCCTTCGGATCTTCAAATGCGCTTCAGCGTGTCCGCTTCCAAAGGGTCTCCTACTGGCGCCATATGAAACAAGTTCGCTGGCGAACACCAAGCGATTATCCGCGGTAGGCTGAAGTCGGAACTCATACGTGTTGGGACCGAAACAAAGTCGAGTTTCAATTTCCGATGTTACGCGCGGCCCCAGATACAGGTGTCGATCTGCACCCCCGGCTTTCGCGATTTTGAGCTGGAGCGATTGATCGACGAGAGCGCGCAGAAACGCGAAGAAACTCACAAAGTTGCTCTTGCCGGCGCCGTTCGCTCCTATCAGGACGTTGATCGCTCGGAGTTCAAAGTCCTCCAGTGCTCGGATCGACTTGTATCCGCGTAACGTCAGCTTCTCAATCGGATGCTTCATTGTTTCCGTTGGCCTACGATTGGGCACTGAGGGCCTTGTGAGATACCCTGCATCATCGCACACCCCGTTTGGTCAATCCAGCCAATCCTGCTCCTTCAGTTTTCGCGGAGCGTACTCGCGCGTAATGTATCGAAAATCCCCCTTGCTCGCGAAGACTTCCAGCTCCAGCTTCACGCCCAGCGACAGCATGTGCTTGATCTCGCGCTGCCACTCCTTGCTCTGAAACCACGGGTACTCAAGTATTTCCTTCGCCCGCCGCGTGTCCTCGTCCTTCAGCGGCATCGGGATTTGCTTGGGAATGTTGAACTTGTCCGCGTCGTAGCTGCTCATGCCGATGAAGCGGGCCGCGGGGATCGCCATGCGCTGGCTTTCGAACGCCAGGTTGATCGAGCCCTGCTTGACGACGCTGTAGATGTAGTAGCCCCACGGGTCGTTATCGACCAGCACGTACACCGGCAGCTTCAGCTCCTTGTGCATGCGGTGCATCAGCCGCCGCACGCCGCGCGGGGGCTGGCCGCCGCCGTGGATCAGCATGCAATTGTGCTTCTCCCAAAAGCGGTCCTGGTTGAAGCGGTTCCACTGCGTGCCTTTTTCGACCAGCAGGATGAAGGCGGCGGAGTGCTTCTTGAACTGGATCACCTCCGGCTCGACCACGCTGGGAACCTGCCAGCCGCCGGAGCCCATCGCGGTCAGGTCGATCGTGTCGCCCGAATCGACGATCGTCATCGGGCCGACCATGGCGCCTTTGGGCTCTGCGTGGATGCCCAATTCCTCGCGCAGCGACGCCACCGAGACCTCGACGTCTTCGATGATCGGGTCGCTCTCCTCCTGTTCGTAGAAGATCAGCTCCTTGCTCTCATGCACGGGCACCTTGAGGCTGTAAAAGACCTCACGCAAACTGGTCGTAATGTCCTCGTCGATCAGCATCTTGCACTTCTCGGCGATCTTGACGGTCTGCATGAACTTCTTGGCCTGGCTGCCCTCGCCGCCGCGCCGGCCCAGCAGGCTGAAAAACGAGCGCTTCTGCGTGCCATCCAGCATCTCGATGATGCCCTTCTTCTCGTTGAAGCGGACGTTGCTCAGTGTGCGCGAAGGAATGTCGACAAACGGGTCGTTATGCTTGCGGACCTGGGCGACGATCGCATCGGCGAGTTTCTCGATTCGATTGCCGGCTTCGACGCGGCTGCGCTTCGCGGTCCGGGATTGTGCGGCTTTCCGTGCCATGAGGCCTCCTTCGATTGATCCGGCATTCTATGAGGCGCGCTGGAAACGATCCATGCGCTATTGAGCGACCCGCGCCCAGCCCGAATTCAGTTCGGGCGCCCGCCTTCCAAAAATTCTCTGGGACAATCAACCCCGTTCGGCCACACTGTATACGGGAGGCGCGTATCGTGGGCCCACTCGGGGACACTGGCATGGCGGCGTCCGACGGAACACTCGTGCTCGGCGTGCGGAACGGCGATCGGGCCGCGTTCGCCGAACTCTATGACCGGCGAGCGCGGCTGATTCGAGCGATCTGCCTTGACGAGACGCGCGACCTGCACGCCGCCGCCGACCTGTGCCAGGAGACCTTTCTGCGGGCTTTTCGAAACCTGGGCTCGCTGCGCGACCCGCAACGCTTCGCGGCGTGGCTGGCGGGCATCGCCAAGCAGGTATGCCGGGAATGGCGTCGCTCCCGCCGCCGCGAACAAACGCGGCTTCAGAACTACACCAATCTGCGACTTGCCGACGGGCCGGGAACGGGCTCGCCGGGTTTGACGGCTGACGACGCGCAGGAGGCGCTCGCGGCCCTGACGGATCGCGAGGCGCCGTCGTTCCCCGCGCTGAGCGATCAGCAACGCCTGACCCTGCACGCTTACTACGCGCAGGGCTGCAACGTGGAGGAGGCCCGCACCGTGCTCGGCCTCTCCAGATCGACCTTCTATCGCGTCCTGTCGTCCGCGTGTCAGCGGCTACGCATGGCCCTGGCCGGGCAGGAGGTGCGGCGATGAGCTGTCCTGAACCGAACAACTGGGATTTTCTGGCGATGAACGCGCTCGATGATTCGCAAGCGGAGGCGTTGCACGCACACGCCGCCGTCTGCGCAAGCTGTCGAGACGCCTTCCTCGCCGCTCGTCGAGCGCACGTCGACCGGCTTCGCCGCTATGAGGCCCTTGACACAAATCACGACAGATTGCGCGAGCAACTGATGTCGGCGCTGCCGCACACCTCCCCCGCCGGGCATGGCGGATCGGGCGGCCTGCGCCGACTGGGAGAATTCGTCATGAGTCTGAACCGCCCGACATCTCGACGAATCGCAGCCGTGCTGGCGCCGGCAGCGTGCATCGTCATCGCCGCGTTTTTCCTGCTCTGGCCGAACCAGCAGCGCAGTGCGTTCGCCTCTGCCATGGCCCGGCTGCGCGCGGCCCGGACGATCGTCGCCCACTTCGAAGCATACATGAACCACAGCCCGACTCCGCTCCAGAGCGGCACGCTCTATCTGTCCGACGAGCACGGCATGCGCTTCGAAGCGACCGCCGACGGCGAGCCGTTTCCGGGTGTGCCGAATGTGATGGGAATCTCGATGACCCATCAACCCGGCGGGCCGATCGTCATGGTGAACGAGGCCATGAAGTTCGCGTTTCGCATGCACACCACCAACGGGCGACTGACCGGCTGGTCGGGCGGGCTCGATCAGAGCTCGCCGGACCGGTTTCTCGACGGGTTCCGCAAGCTGACCGGCGAGGCGGACTCGGCGTTGGGCCGCAGCACTCTGGATGGGCGCGAAGTCGAGGGCTTTGAGATATCCGCCCGAAAGCTGGGACTGGAGTTTCCCGGCAGCGAGGCGTCTGACGATTCTTCAGAACCGTCCCGCGCTCGGATCTATGTCGATGCCGAAAGCCACCTGCCGGTGCGGATGGAAATCGAAATCGGCATGACCATGCCCGGCCTCGGCGCCATGCACTTCGGCGCCGTATACCAGGACTTTCAGTTCGACCAGCCGCTCGATCCGGCGCTCTTCTTGCCGACCATCCCCGATGGCCTGCGCGTCATCGACGTCAATGTTCCTGATCCGACCGAAGAGACGCTCCTGAACGTGCTGCGAACGTACGCGGAGGCCACCGGCCGCTACCCGATCTCGCTGAATCCGAGCCGCATGAGCGCAGAACTCATGATAACGCTCGTCCGGCAGGGCAACGTACCCGTCAATCCGGACGACCCGATGGCGGTGCTCAGTTCCGACCTGGTCGAGAAATCGATGCAGGTGGCGATGGGCTGCGCGTTCGTGCAACAACTCGCTCGCGAGGACCGCGACGTCGAGTATTTCGGCGACATCGTGACTCCGGAGGACACGGGTGAAGTGCTGCTGCGCTGGACCTTGCCTGACGGGAGCACGCGGGTGATCGACGCCGCGTTGAATGCGACGACATTGGCGCCGGAACCCGCCCGCTGATTTTCGAGCAGAGTCCGAGCTACGTTCACAGAATCGCGTCGCCGGAGTTCGTGCGGTCCCTGAAGTCCGCACGAGCTCCGCGGCTTTGTGTGCGGGCAGGCATGGCTCGCGCTGCGTTTCTCCGCGGCGCTCTCGAAACTGCGGAATCCGCGTTCAGATGAGCAGCAGCGTCTCGCCGCGGGCGACGCTTCGCGGGAGGTTTTTTCGCTCCGCCAAATCGGCCGCGTCGAGCGCCAGCGACGGCGCGATCTCGATCAACGCATCGGGCTCGCCGTCCGCACGCCGAGGCACTGTGCAGCCGCACGCCTCCAGCCACCGGGCCGCGCGGCGAATCATGTCGCGCCGTGTCGTGGCGGGCGAGTCGGCGCCCTCGGCGTTCTTGACCGGCGAGAATTCCTCCTCTCGTCGCGTGAACAGCACGAGCGGGTTTCGCGCCAGCGGAATCGCGTCGAATACGAACATCTCGAGCTTGACGGCGTTCGGGCCTACGGGCTTGATGCGTTGCCCCGTAGCCAAGTCAATCATCTCGACTTTCTTGTCCGCACGATGCCAAGGCAGTTCCGCCGACGAGCCCGCCGTCGTCACGCGCTCCACGAAGCCGCGATCAAGCACGTGGATGGCGATGCTGCCGGCGTCGAATCGCCTGGAACCGTCGGCGTTGCGGGCGCGCGCGAGCGATGCGGGCAGATCGCTGTACTCGATCACGCCGAGCTTGCCGTCCGCCAGGCAGAAATTCCCGACGCGCTCGAGGTCGTCGGCCTTAGTCACGGCCTTGCTCGACATTTCCGATTCCGTCGCCAGGTGCAACCCGACAAACAACGGATCGATCGCGCGCACCAGCGGGTTATCGACCTGGAAATAGCTGATCTGCTCGATCCCGCGCTCGCGCATGTCGGCCAGCGCGCCGCTGGCTGAAAGCGCGGTAAGGCTTCCGCCGTGCCCGTCCGGCGAGAGCGCGATCCGGTGCTTTTCCTCCAGCGCGATCCTGCCGTCGGGCAGAAAAGCGGGCATCTGGCCCTGCGAAAAGAACATGATGTCGTCGCGCCGCAAGCCGAAATAGCCGTGCTCTTCGAAGCTCGCGAGCGTGCTTTCGTGGTTCGACGGGCTGGTCATGATGTACCAGCGCGGCCGGCGGCCGTATCGCCGCTCCGTACCGAGCAGACCTTCGGCAAATAGGCGAAACAAGCTGGCGTTCCGAACGGGGCTGATCGGAAAGCCGCCCTTCGGCCCGTCATAGCCCAGCCGCGAACCTTGTCCGCCGGCGACGGTGAAGGCCGCGACCCGGCCGGCTCGAATCGCCGCCGTGCCGCGTTGCATCGCCTCGCGATACTGCCCGGCCAGCTTCGCATCGGGTTCCGCTGGAAAAGCGTTGGGCGGCTCGATTTGCTGCGGCGGATCGAACACGGGCCGCTGCCGCACATAGCGATCGATCAGCGGCCGGCAGCGCGCCAAATCGATCCGTTCCAGATTGGAGAGCAGCTCCACCCGCTGGGGATCGCTCAGGTCGGACCAGAATTTCAGCAGGTGCTCCTGCCCCGTTCCACGAAGCCTCTCTCGCGCCGCCGCATAGCCGTCTATCAGTGTTTGCCGCATCATTGCAACCCAATCGCATGAACAACCACCAAATCCGTGCGAACTCCGCAAGTCAGCTGGGAAGATCGACGAAAGCACGAGGCTTGCGGGGCCCTTTCGACGGGGCGAGAATCCGCTGATTCGCATCGTGGAACCGTCCGATAGAGCGTAACGATGGCGCGGAATTCGGTCAAAAGCGACGACCCGCACGGGCAATCACGCCGCAGCTTTCTCCAGGCCGCTGCCTCGACCGCGCTCGGACTCGGTTCACTCAGCGCAACCGCTGTCGCGCAGCAGCAGACTCCGGCTTCCAAACCGGCTCGGCCGCTCGCTTCGCAGCCTGCGTGGCTCACCGATGGCCGTGAGCGATCCCGGGTGGTTGAGGCCATTCAGCCAAGAATCGTGCGCGGCGCCGTCGCCGACTCGCTCGCGCTGCGCGACATCGTCGGCGAGGTCGTGCAGCGCCTGGCTGATGAAGCCTCGCCGGAGCGGGCCTGGAAACGAATTCTGGACGGCTGCAAGACCATCGTGCTGAAGTTCAATTCGGTGGGTTCGAACCTGCTCACCACGAATGACGCGCTGGCCAGAGTTCTTGTGCGCGGACTGGCGACGGCCGGCTTCCCGCCGGAGCAGGTCGCCCTGATCGAGACATCCGAGAACCTGGCGGCCGAACTCGAGACGCGAAAACCGACGGCTGGCTGGGGAAAGCAGATCACCGTGGGCGGCTCTCCCGTCGCATTGGCCAACTACGTGCTCGAAGCGGATGCCGTGATCAACGTCGGCCTGCTGAAGACCCACAACATCGCGGGCATGTCGGCTTCGATGAAAAATCTGGCCTACGGCGTGATCCGGCATCCCGCGCGGTACCACGGCGGGGGCTGCTCGCCGTATGTCGCCGAAATCCTCGCGGATCCCGAACTCCTGAAGCGGATGAAGATCAACTTTGTGAACGGGCTTCAGGCGGTGATCGACGGCGGTCCGGAAGCGTCCAACGAGAACGTCGCGAGCATAGGCGTCATCCTCGGCGGAACGGATCCGGTCGCATTGGACGCGATGGCGCAATCAGTGCTTGAAGGCGCCCGGCGGGACGCGGGTCTGAGTGCGAGCGTGTCGGTTGCATACATGAAGGCGGCGACGCAAATGGGACTTGGCCGTGCGCGGTTCCAGGAGATCGAGCGAATCACAATTCGCTGACGGCGTGACCGCTTTTGGGACGTGAATTTGGGAAATGGGCTTGACTTAAGGCTGGCACGGATTATCCTGCTATTAGGAACTGGAACAGCCGGGAGGCAGTCTGTCGGGGTTTCATTCGAATACTCGATATCATAGATACGATATACCGGTCGCCGGTTCGCCGGAGGCCGCCCCGCAGGACAGACAGCATTCCGTACGCAACGTAAGGCGATTGCATCCGTATCATCACCAGCAAACCGTCTTTGTTAGCCGTTAACCAGTGCCGCACTAACTGTTTACCGTTTATCCGCCCGATCTTCAGGCGTGTGCCCTGCTGAAGATGCGAGATTGGTGCGTGTGCACCAATCCGAAGAAGGCGGCGTATGGTCCACTGCGACCGGCCCATCTGGGGTTATTCGCAGCGGCGTTTGGCTGCGTGCACTTATACGTCTTGGGAACCCCGACGGGCGCTGCGCAGCGGTCCATCGGAAAACGGGTTCAGGGCACAAAGGTCCAAGGAGGCCTGGATCGTGAAGAA
>JACRLV010000119.1 GCA_016235145.1 Planctomycetota bacterium | reverse complement strand
AGCCATCGGACAGCCCGAGGCGCGAGGCGGTCTTGTAGAAAAGTTGGCGGATGCTCTCCCAATAAGGGCCTTCGCCGCTCATCCGGCAGCCGAAACGCGGATCGTTCAGCTTGCCGCCGTGAATCGAGCGGACGGGGTCCACGACGCGTGCCGCGTGGTCCGGCAGTGCGGTCCGCAGTCGTGAAAGAAACACGTCCGCCACGCTGCCAGGAAGTCGCAGCGCCATGAACGCCGCGCTCGTCGCGCCGTTCTTCGCCGCGGTCTGGAGAATTTGCGGAATCTCGCGATCGCTGAGACCCGGAATTACGGGCGCGACCAGCACGCCCACGGAAACGCCCGCTTCGGCGAGCAGCCGGAGCGCGTCAAACCGCCGCGACGGAGGCGGCGCGCCGGTCTCGACCCGCCGGGCCAGATTGTCGCTCGCGAATGGGATGCTGAGGTATACGCGAACCCGCGCGAGGCGGCTGAGCTGCGTGAGCACGTCAGCGTCGCGCGCGACCAGGTAACCCTTCGTGACCATTCCGATCGGGTTGCGGTGACGAACGCAGACCTCCAGGCAGCGTCGCGTCAGCCGATACACCGACTCATACGGCTGATAGCAATCGGTCACGCCGGAAAAGTAGATCGGCTCGCCGCGCCAGCTTCGCCGCGAAAGCGCGGCGTCGAGCAGCTCGGGCGCGTTGATCTTGGCAATGATGTGGCTGTCGAAATCCGTCCCGGCACCCAGTTCGAGATATTCGTGCGTCGGCCGTGCAAAGCAATAGCCGCAGGCCACGGCGGGCGCCTCGCCGAGCCAGTGACACTCGGCGCCGCTGAACGGATTGGGCGGATTGTCGACGCGCCGAACCATGCCGGATTCTATTCGGGTTTTGTTCGGTATGCCAGCCGCGTGCTAGTATAGCTAGTCAGAAATAGTGCGTCACGGGTGGTACGGGCGTCTCGCCCGTTGTCCGACCCGGGCGGGACGCCCGGACCACCCTGTTAAGATGCAAACAGCGCGACTAAATACACTAGATTACCGCGGAGAGCGCGGAGAACGCGGAGGAAGACCAAGATTCAAGTCATACCTTGTTGGATTCTGGAACCGATCCCGAATCGGCGTGCGCCAAGTTTCGCGTTGACGCGCGCAGCCGCGCCCGGAGAGGCGACACTAGGCATGTCTTTCTCTGCGTTCTCGGCGTCCTCTGCGGTTTCAGAGTCTTTGAAACGCGTCCCGTTGAATCAGGGGGTCCGGGCCGTCATCAGTTCACGCTCGATGAAGCCCGTGTCCACGTTTCCGCGGACGAAATCCGCGTGCGCGAAGATGCGCTGGTGGATCGGGATCGTGGTCTTGATCGGCTTGACGACGAGGATGAGCTCGTGAATCGGGCCCGGGCACGGGCGGAAATTTTCGGCCGGGCTTTCCGCGTTGATGCGGCATTCGATCGCGCTGCCGCGCTGCTCGATGTTGTCCTGCTTGAGCTTGAGCTCTTCGCCGGCGGCGATGCGAAGCTGCCACTGCACCAGGTCCGTGCCGGTCACCAGTTCCGTCACCGGGTGCTCGACTTGGATGCGGGCGTTCACCTCCATGAAGTAGAAATTCTCGTCCTGATCGACCAGGAATTCGCACGTGCCCGCGTTGTAGTAGCCCGCGGCCTTCGCCAGCCGGACCGCGGCGCTGCACAGTTTCTGCCGTGTTCGAGCGGAGATGTGCGGCGACGGCGATTCCTCGACCAGTTTCTGGTTGCGGCGCTGGAGCGAGCAGTCGCGCTCCCAGAGGTGGATGAGGCTGCCCTTCTTGTCGCCAAGCAACTGCACTTCGACGTGTCGCGGGCGCTCGACGAGTTTTTCGAGGTAGAGCGAGCCGTCCTTGAACGCCGCCTCGGCCTCGAGCCGGGCGTTGCGAAAGCTCGAGCGCAGGTTGGCTTCGTTGTGGACGGGACGAATGCCGCGCCCGCCGCCGCCGGCGGACGCCTTGATCATGACCGGATAGCCGATGCGCGAAGCGACCTCGACGGCCTCTTCTTCGGATTCGACCACGCCGTTGCTGCCCGGGACGAGAGGAACCTTCGCCTTCTGAGCGAGTTTCTTGGCCTGAATTTTGTTCCCAAGCAGCTCCATCGCCTCAGGCGAGGGGCCGATGAAAGTGATGCCGCAGTCGCCGCACATCTGAGCGAAACGCGGATTCTCCGCCAGGAAGCCGTAACCGGGATGCACCGCCTCGACGTCCGCAATCTCGGCAGCCGACAGGATTGCCGCCGGGTTCAGATAGGAGTTGGCGGCTGCTTCTCCGCCGATGCAGATCGCGTCGTGGGCGAGGTGCAGATAGGCGGCGTCGCGGTCGGCCTTGGAATAGACGGCGACGGCCTCGATTCCGAGGTCGCGGCACGCGCGGATGACGCGAAGAGCAATCTCCCCGCGATTGGCGATCAGAATTCGGCTGAACATCGTCTCTTCACTACGGATGAATTTGGTATCGCAGATCGTTACGCCGGCGCGACCGCAAAGAGCGGCTGGTCGTACTCGACGGCCTGACCGTTATTCACCAGGATTCTGGTGACCCGGCCCGTGCATTCGGCCTTGATTTCGTTGAACACCTTCATGGCTTCAACGAGGCAAACGACGGTGTTCGGATTCACCGTGTCGCCGGCGTTGACGAACGGCGGCGAGTTCGGATCGGGCTTGGCGTAGAAGGTGCCGACCATCG
>JACRLV010000095.1:7000-8682 GCA_016235145.1 Planctomycetota bacterium | reverse complement strand
GATGCGGGCGCCGGAGATCTGCTCGACCGTTTCGTCGCCGGCGTAGACGATCAGCGTGCTGCCCATGCGGATCTGGTCGCCGTGCTTCAGCCGTGTGGGCTGGGTCAGCCGCACGCCGTTCAGGTAGGTGCCATTCGCACTATTAAGGTCGCAGAGCGACCATGCGCCGTTTGCGGACTTCAATTCGGCGTGGCGGCGGCTGACGGTCTGGTCGTGAAGGGGCACCTGGTCGCTGCCGCGGCCAATCGTGATGACGGGGTCATCCGACTTGTGCGTACGTCCCTTATCCGGACCTTGAAGAACGACCAGCGTCGGCACAAACGCTCCCTACGACGAGTGATCGACTCCGACCGCGAAGATCTGATAAACCCGACCACGGCCGGGGTACGGAAGATCGGGAGTCTATCGAATTCTATTCCGCCCGGGCAAGGGACGATGCCCGCTCGCCGGATTTCGTAGCCCTCGCGCGACCGCTACGGGAAATCCCGCAGAGGCTTGCCGTCCCGGCCGCGAATCGCGCAGCAGAAACCCCAGCCGCCGTCGCCTTGCGTGATCTTCAGAAGCAGCGTGTTCTCGCCGGCGGCCAAATCGGCATCGATCTTGTCATCGCCCGGAGAAACCGCGCGGGCGGCTTTGTTCGTGTGGATCAGCTTGCCGTTGAGCCAGGCCATGATGCCGTCGTCGCTGCCGAGCTCGAGCCGGATCGGCTGGGCCTGCGCGGATTTGAGCGTCGTCCGCACGTAGATGCAGCGCGACACGCCCTGATCGATTTTCGTGAAATCGAAAATCCACGGATCGTTGGCGGCGGAATGCACAAGCGGTTTCCAGTCGGGCGGCGTCGGGCCGCTCGCTTTTTCCGGCAGCGGGCCGGCATTGGGCTCGGGCGGAAACGCGATGTCATAGAGGTCAGCCGACTTCTTGCCTTCCTGGAAATACGGCCCGCAGTACTCCCAATTCGCGATGAAGCCCGCGTGTTTGTCGATGAACTCGATCGCTTCGGCCGCGGCGGCGCGGCTCGCCTCCTTCACGGACGCCGCTTGCACCGCCTGAATCGCGGCAAGCGAGTCGTCCCGGTTTCGCGAGGCGACTTTGCGGGCGATGCTGAGCGTCGCGGCGGCCGCCTCTTCCGCCAGGTCCGTGTCGGGAAGCTTCGCCTGCGCGCGTTTCAGCGCCTGCACGTCGGCGAGGTCGCCGAGTCCGGCCAACACCAGCTTTCGCTCGTCGGGTCGATCGGCGAGCCCCATCGCGTCATCCAGTAGCGTGAGCGTATCGCTCGCGGGCCGATCGCCGGTCTGTCGCACGAGGCGGATAAATCCGCGCAACGCGAGCACACGGTGGGCGGGGTCGCCGTTTTTTGCGGCTGCAAGGGCGCGCAGCTCGGGCAGTGCTTCGGCGTCCTGCCAATCGGCTAGAACGCGAATCGCCGCGTCGACCACGCCGGGCTCGCTACTGCGGACGGCGTCCTTTGTGGCCGTGAACGCCTTGGGTCCGCCGAGTCTGCCCAGGACGCGCAATAGCGATGGAAGTTTCGCGGCGGGGGCGGTGTTGCACTCGGCCAGCACCGGATCGGCGCGGGCAGCCCGGTCGAGATTTTTCAGCGCGACGCGGGCGACGGCGTCCTCGGCTTTTGCGCGGACGGCGTCGTTGCAGGTCAAGAGGAGTTTTGCGATCTGGGGCAGGTC
>JACRLV010000095.1:0-6932 GCA_016235145.1 Planctomycetota bacterium | reverse complement strand
CGACGCGTTCGTCCGGATTTGCCGCGTACTGGAAGAAGAGGTCGCGGGCCTTGTCGCAGTGTCGCGCGCTGAGAGCCCGCAAAATCTCGGCCTGTGCGGCGGGGCGTGCGCCCGGAATCGCGGACAGGAGCGTGTCGTCGATGTTCGCTCCGCGCAGGGAGTCGATCGCATTTCGCGCCGCCGGACGGACCGTCTGGTTTCCGTCCGCGGCCGCGTCGAGGATCAGCGGAATCGCGGCGGAATCGCCGATCCGCGCGAGCGTCGCGAGCGCCGCCGCCCGCACGGCGTCATCTTTGTCGGTGAGCAGGGCCGCCATGGCGGCGGGGGCGCCGGCGGGATCCTCGCGATCGGCCAGCGCCTCGAGCAGAAGGACGCGCGCCTCGCCCTGGGCCTTGAGCGATCTCTCGGCAATCGCCCCCGTGGCGCGCTCGTCCGGCAAATCCCGCAGCAGCCTGGCGGCGGTTTTTCGCAGGATTTCGGCGTCATCGCTGGTGATCAGCTTGATCAGGTCGCGGAACATCGCGTCGCCGCGCAGGGCGACGCGGCCCTGGAGAATCGCCATTCGGGCGCTCAACGACGCATGGACGGTAAGGAAGTCGTAAGCCTTGTTCGCCTGCTTTTCGTCGCGGGAAAGCGCGAATTCCTCGGCGAGCCGCAGCAGCGAGGTTTCGACCGCGAGCCGCATCGCCGGTGAAAGGTCGTCCCGTTTGCGCTGAAAGTAGAGGACCATCGTCGCGTCCATCGCCTGGCATGTGCCGAGCGCCTCGATCGCCGCCAGAACGACGCGCTCGTCCGGGTCGAGGTGGTACTTGGCGATCAGGACCGCAGGCGCCGGCCGAAACGTCCCCAAGGCGTTAAGCAGTGCGACCTTCCACTCCGGGTCTTTCGCCCGGTCGAGCGCGGCGGCGAGGGCGTTCAAAGCGGTGGGGGTGCCAAAGCGCTGAAGCGTCCGACGAGCGGCGTCACGCAACTCCGAATCGGCCTCTTCGAGACACGCGCTGAGCGTCGGAACGCACGCATCCGTGCCGATGATTTCGAGCTTTCGCAAAATCCACAAGCGAGTGGCGTTTGGCGTGTCCGGCCCGAGGCGACGAATCATCGCCGCGCAAAGTGCATCGCGCTGCGGTTCCGCACCGGGGCGGCCCGCCTCGTTGGACAGCCGTTCGAGCTCGCGTTGCGGCTGCTCGCGATCGGGAATCTGCTCAGCCGCCAAGCCTGGAATGAGCGCATCGACCGACTTTTGATAATCGCTGCCCGTCGTGGCGGGAGCGGCTTGTGCCGGTGCGGGCGCCGCCGGGGTGGGCGCCGCTGCGGTGCGTTCCGCGTTTTTTTGCTGCGCGGCGGCCGGCTGCTCGCTGACTGGAGCCGTTCGTGGTGCGCAGGACACGACTGCCGCGAGCACCGCCGCCAGCGAAAGAAGGAAAAAGCTGCGTATCATTGTTCTGCCTCGGTTGGGACAGCGAATAATCCAAAAATTAAGCGACGGATCAGACATACGTCCGCCAAGGGCCGCGTTTCGGCCGGTCCAGCCAGCGCGAGGCCGTCTCGTCGCCGATGATCGCGTGCTTGGCAGGATCCCAGCGGAGCGGCCGCCCGAGCCAGTACGCGATGTTGCCGAGATGGCAGACGGTCACCGAACTCGCGCCGATCTCCACGTCGGCGATCGGCCGCCGCCGCGCGCGGATGCAGTCGATCCAGTTCTGGAAGTGGTTCGAGCTGGCGTACAGGTGCGTGTCGTTCGGTCCGATGAAGATCTTGCCGATCTCGTCCGGCCAGGTCTTGAAATACTCGCGGTTGACCTCGACTTTGCCGTCGGTGCCGGTGAAGAGGATGCCGTTCGCGCCGCCGTGAATCAGCTCGACGCCATTCGCATACTTGTACGTCAGCGTCGGGCCTTTGTCCGGGTCGGGCGTCTGGCGGATGTCCGGCGGCGTCCGCGGCGGGTTGATTTCCACGGGGCCGCTGCCGTCCATGCCGATCCCCCATTGGGCGATGTCGATGTGGTGCGCCCCCCAGTCGGTCATCATGCCGCCGGAGTAATCGCGAATGTGCCGCCAGCCGCCGCCGTAGTCGCCGCTGCACCGCTCGGGGTGGTACGGTTGCCAGGGGGCCGGGCCGAGCCAGCGCTCCCAGTCGAGCCCTTCGCGAACCGGCTGCGGCGTGAAGTACTTCTCGCGCGACGGGCCGCCGATGCCGACGTTCACCTTGATCAGCCGGCCGATCTTGCCGCTTCGCACCAACTCGCAGGCGTAGCGGAAATTCTGGGCCGAGCGCTGCTGGCTGCCGGTCTGAAAGACGCGCTGGTAGCGCCGCGCCACGGCGACCATTTCCCAGGCCTCGCGAATCGTCAGCGAAAGCGGCTTCTCGCAATACACGTCCTTGCCCGCCCGGCAGGCCGCGATCGCGACCGCCGCATGCCAGTGATCCGGGACGGCGACCAGGACCGCGTCGATGTCGACCCGTTCGAGCAGCCGCTCAAACTCGTTGTATTCGTCACACCCCTTGTACGTGCCGCTTTCGCGCTCCTTGGCGTAGTTCTTTTCGGTTTTCTCCTTCGCCGATTTGCGTTTCACGGCGTCGACGTCGCAGACGGCGACCAGTTGCAATTCCCGGTGTGCGAGAATGTTGGACAGGTGGCCGCTGCCCATGTTGCCGATGCCGATCAGGCCGATCGTGATGCGCTCGCTCGGCGCGGCGCGACCGGCCTTCCCGAGGGCGGCGGCGGGCACAAAATACGGGGCGAGCGCCGCGACGCCGGCGCCGCGCAGAAAAACGCGTCGTGTGGGGCGAGATCCTGTGTTCATCCGAGGCTCCGCGCTGCAAGAAGCCGCAACCCAGCGGCATGCGGCTCAGATTACCGCGAACCATCGCGCGTGGGAACGGGTTTGAGGAACGGGAACTACTTCGCCGCGGGGATGCGCTTCTTCGCGGCGTCGCGTTTGGCGCCGAATTGGCTCTCGATCTGGTTCTCGGAGCTGAGGCGGATGATCAGTTCGCCGGCTTCCGCGCGCTGCAAGTGGCCGCGGGCGTCCGTGAACACTCGGGCGGAGACGCCGACGAGGCCGTCGCGGGTTTCGTAGCGGCAGGTTCGGTCGGCGGGTTGGCTGCCAGCCGATTCGCCGAGCGAGCGGATCGCGTGGGACTGGACGGCGTGCGTTTCACTGTCATAGATCGTGAATCCGAGCCAGGGCTGCTCCTCGCGTCCGACCAGCGACGGAAGCAGCCGCGCCCACGCCAGGCCCAGGTACGACGGCTCCAGGCGGATCGGCTGGCGCGTCTCGGGCCAGCCCGTTTCCTGCGTGGAGCGCATGCTCGATACGAGCACGTCGCCTTCGCGCACGCACTGGTCGCGCGCCGTGATCGGCTTTTGGTCCTTCGCATCCGGCGGCGGGATGCGCGTCTCGGTCTGCTCGATCAGGTCGGTCGCGCCGTCGACGCTCGAGAACAGATCGATCACGCCGAAATTCGCGCTCCCGTCGTCGCCGAAGCGCCAGGTCGTCTCGGCGACGCGGATTCCCTCTTTCTTGTTACGCGAACTCGCCGAGTCGGTCTCGTCGATGGAACGCCATTCCCGCGCGAAACGCCGGGTGAGATACCCGATCGGCTTTCCGGAAACGACGATCTCGTAGTACCTCGTGTTTTCGTCGATTCGCAGCTTGCGGACCGCTTCCTGAAGCTGGAAACGCGCCAGCCACGCGCGGCCGCGCTCGACGGCCTCGCGCATTTCCGCCGCCGTCTTCGGGTCGAAGTCGATCTTCAACGAATCCACCATCGCCTGGAAATCCGGCGGGATGTCGATGGCGGAGTTGGCGTTGGGAGGCGCGGGGTCTGCGTCGGGCGGCAGCACGCGGGCCTGCGCGAGCACCCAGATGGTCGACTCGTCCAGCCGCGTGGAATAGTAGAGCGTCTCGATTCGATCGCCCCCGGCCCGCGCCCGCACGAGCGTGTAGCCGTAGGGGCGGGCGCCGGCCGCGGTGGATTCATCCTGGTATTTGACCAGCACGCCGGTGACGTCGCTGACCGCGCCGAGCTTGGCGGCGAAGAAGTCCAGCCACTCCTTGATCGTCGCGGTCTTTACGTTGCGAAAGGCGAGGATTTGCAGCGATTGATGGCCGCCGCGGGCCGCGCCGCGCAGCAGCCCCAGCGATCCGCCCGGGCCGAAGAACGCCGTTCGGTCGTAGTCCCAGGTGGCCGGCAGGTTGATCTGAAAACCGAAGTTACGGTCCACGTGCGGCACGACTGCGGCGGCGCCGGGCTGCGTCTGGGCTGCCAGCGGCGCCGACAGCAGCGCCATCAACGCGGGGATCAGCAAAATGCGGCCAGAACGTGACGCGGGTCGTGTCGGCATCTCGTCCATTCCTCCGATTGCCGATAGGATCGCGAAGCGGCCGGGCGGCGTCAATGCACGTGCGGCGATGCCTTGTTGGGCCGGCTGCTCGGGAGCGTCCGATGGATCGACTGGTTTGCGCGGTTGCGGGCGTCGCGATGTTTCTGGGCTTGTGCGCGGGCACCGCGGCCGGCCAGGCGTCGCGGCCCGCTGAACTGACCGTTGACGAATTGAAGCAGATGGCCAAGGAAGTCGAAGCGGATGTGGCGAAGCTGCGCGGCTGGGAGTTCAAGCGGCCCGTTAAGACCGACGTGCGCGATGAGAAGCAGCTTCGCGAGTTCATCGAAAAGCGGCTCTTTGAAGAGGAGCTGGGCGGCGGCCGGCTCGAGCAGACCCAGGCGTTCTTGCGGATGGTCGGGATCATTCCGGCGGATTGCGACATGCGTAAGACGATGATCGACGTCCTGCTCAACCAGGTGGGGGGGTTCTACGATCCGCCGACGCAGGCGTTCTACATGCTGAAGCGCGGCGGCGTTGCGTATGGTCCGCTGGTCAACCGCATTCTCATCGCCCACGAGCTGACGCACGCGCTCGACGACCAGTACTTCGACCTCGACAAGCTGATGAAATCGCGCGAGCAGTCGGAGGATTGGAGCCTGGCGGTCGGCTCGCTCGTCGAGGGCTCGGCGACGCAACTGATGACCGCTTACACGCTTCGTGCCATGAGCGGCGGTAAGTACGACACAAGCGAGCTGGCGCAGGTCGCCAAGGATGAGATGGCGCGCTCGCGGTCGTTCATTGAAGCGCCGCCGTACTTCCGAACGCTCGCCGCGACCTACCTGTGCGGAATGTCGTTTGTCGTCCGCGGGCGAATGACGGACTTTCCGGACGCCAGTGCAAAGGCGATTCGCAACGACCTGCTCGCCGCGGCCAAGGACCCGCCGGTTTCGAGCGAGCAGATTCTGCATCCGGATAAATACTGGAACAAGCGCGACCGCGATGAGCCGGTTCGGTTTGACGACGCTGCGATCGAGAAGCTGCTTGCGGACGGCACGCACCTTGTCGTCCACCGAAACACCGCCGGCGAGATCCTCTGCGCGGTGGCGACGAACGATCATGACGAGCCGTTCAACATGGCTGCCGGCGCGAATCCGACGTACTGGACCAACGAGGCCGCGACGGGGTGGGGCGGCGATCGTTTCTATCTGCTGGCGGCCGGCGCGACCCCGGAGGCGGCCAAGGAACTGCGCGACTTGCGGGGCGTCTGGATTACAGCGTGGGATACAAAGTCAGACCGCGATGAGTTTGTCGAGGACTACGAGGCGCGTCGGCCCAACGCCAGGCGAAGCCACTGGAAAGTCGGCGATCGCGCGGCGGTCTTCGCCATCGGTTTCGAACCGGAAGAAGCGACGGTGCTGCAATCGAAGCTGAATGCCGAGGCGCTGCGCGCGGCCAAGGATGGGAAGCCCTGGACGCCGTAATGGGAGCTGCGCCGGCACGAATCGGAAGCCTGC
Organism: Planctomycetota bacterium; assembly: GCA_016235145.1. Classification (GTDB taxonomy): domain Bacteria; phylum Planctomycetota; class Phycisphaerae; order UBA1845; family Fen-1342; genus JACRLV01. The sequence goes on along the minus strand of JACRLV010000095.1, from coordinate 1,091 downwards.
GAAAGCAAAAGACCGAACCGCCCGTAAAGGCAGCTCGGTCTTGGAGTCAACTCTCGGGCCACGCAGCGCGAGAGAGGAAAGCCGAAGTTTGCTGGGCCTAGCGGCGTCGGATCGCCAGCACGGCCCCGATGGCCAGCAGCGCAATCGCGGCCGGCTCCGGAACCGCCGACGACGTGAACGCCGCGGTCACCGTGTAGTTCTCAAGCGTGCCTGCGGGGTTCGCGAAGCTGAAAGCGAATGTCTCGTCGCTCAGGCCGGGCGGAATGATCGGGCCGCCGAAGACGACGTTCTGGCCGACGAAATCGCTGGCCCCGAAGGTAGTGGGCGACGTCAGCGTTCCGGATGCGAACGAAATCGTCATCAGGAGGTTGCCGCCGCTGTCCGTGAAGTTGATCAGGCCAGGTCCGAGCGCCCAGACATCCAATCCACCGACAGCCGCAACCGCGGGCATCGTGAATCGAGCGTCGGCGAAATCCGGCGCGGCCAAACCCGGCGTCTCGAGCAACAGACCGGTTCCGCTCCAGCCGCCGGTCAGGCTGCCGGCGCCGCCCGCGCTGGCGAAGGTGAACAGCGGCTGCGTTCCGTCGGGCGACGGATCGGAGAAAGTCGCGATCGTGCTGGCAGCGGCGGCGCCGCATGTCGCGATCGCGACGGTGAGTGAGAGCATATGCTTCTTCATGCGTCCCTCCAGTGTTTACGCAAGACACAAAGTTCGAGATGGCATCACGGGTTACGGCCCGGCCAAGCGCGGCACGAGCCTCCCAACTAACACTAGGCATCCGACTTCCCGGATTTCCACTCCCAACGTGTTTTTTTCGGTCCGGGCCGAAGAATCGGTCTCGACACGCCTATCAAACGCCGAAACCCGCCGCGAACGCAGCGGGCTCCAGCGGTATTCACAACACCCGGGAACCGGTCCGCGTCAGGAGGTCGCCCGACGACGAAGCGCCAGCAGGCCGCCGATCGCAAGCAAGGCAATCGACGCGGGTTCCGGAATGGCCGACGATGTAAACGACGCCGTCGCGGTGTAGTTCTCAGGCGTTCCGACCGGATTCGCGAAGCTGAACGCGAACGCCTCCTGCGACAACCCG
>JACRLV010000094.1:1527-6275 GCA_016235145.1 Planctomycetota bacterium | reverse complement strand
TGCGCGTGATCGACACGACGCCGCCCCATGACGACATGTGGGCGAAGGGTCGCGTGAAATTGGCCCAGGGCGTGGTCATGCTCATGCCCGGGATCCCGATGATCTATCAGGGCACGGAATGGCTCGACCCGACCAACTTCGAAGGCGGGCGCTCGAACGGGGCGGATCGCATCGACTGGTCGCTGAAGACGACCAACGCGGGCATATTTCGGTATTTCAAAGACCTGATCGCCGTGCGCAAGACGAACGGCGCGTTTCGGGCGAACGCCGGCTGGCAGGTGTATCACGTTAATGACGGCGCGAATGTGATCGTCTTCCAGCGTTACGACAACAGCGGCAACGTTTGCGTGGTCGTCGCGAGCTTCAACAACAGCAACCTGTTCAATTACCGCATCGGCCTGCCGCAGGCCGGAACGTGGACCGAGCTGCTCAACAGCCAGTCGAACCTGTACGACGGCAACAACGTCGGCAATGGCGGCAGCATTCAGACCGAAGCGATTCCGTACGACGGCCACCCGCAATCCGCGGCGATCACCATCCCGCAGATGGGCCTGCTGGTCTTCCGCCGCCACGTCGCCCCGCCGCCTTGCCCGGGTGATCTCGATGGCGACGGCTCCATCGCGCTCGGCGACCTGACGATCCTGCTATCGCATTTCGGGACCGCCGGCGGCGCGGCGAGCGGCGACGGCGACATGGACGCGGACGGCGACGTGGATCTGGCGGATCTCACGGCGTTGCTGAGCCGGTTCGGGACGGCGTGTCCGTAGCCGAGTGCGCGACCGACGCGGCGATTGGGGTTGCGTCGCGGTGTGACCACCTGGCACGGCGGCGAGCCAGGAGAAGCGCCGCAAGGTCGAACAAAACTCCGAACATTCCGCGGCAACGGCCTCCGGAAAGACAACCGGGTTCGTCACACAAACGGCGTGGCTTCAACTCGTCCGGGAAGGGAGGCGGGTGCTGCGCGGCCGGCTGTCCGCCGCACGCTCGATCGACACGCACAAGTGACGCCGCGTCGCGAACGCCGCGCGCGCGTGTTCGCCGGGGGCATGGCGGCGCCCGGGCGATGCAACCGGCAAGGAAAATGCTCTAAGATGCACATGGAGAAATTGAGCGCCGCCCTTGAGTGGGCGCGACAACCCGATTGGAGAATTCCCATGAAGAAGTTCCGACTGTTCACCCCGGGTCCGTGTGCGGTTCCCGAAGAAGTGCTGCTCGAAATGAGCCGGCCGTTTCATCATCACCGGACGGACTGGTTCAAGGGTTACATGAAGGCGGCGGCGGAGAAGCTTCAGCAGATTCTCTGCACGCGCAACGACGTCATCATCATCACGGGTTCCGGCACGGCCGCCGCCGAGGCCGCGATCGTCGGGATTCACGGACAGGGTTCAAAGCTGCTGACGATCGAGGCCGGCAAATTCGGGCAGCGCTGGGGCGAGATCGCGCAACAGCACGGCATTCCGGTCACACGCCACGCGGTCGAATGGGGCGAAGCGATTACGCCGGAGCAACTGAGCGGGCTGCTCAAGGCGGACCCGGCCATCACGGCGGTGATGGTGGTGCACAGCGAGACCTCGACGGCGACGCGGGTCGATCTCCAGAACATCGGCAAGGTCTGCCAGGCGCAGGGCAAGCTGTTGCTGGCGGATTGCATCACCTCGGCCGGGGCGATGCCGCTCAAGCCGGATGAGTGGGGCGTGGACGTGGCGATCACCGGCTCGCAAAAGGCTCTGATGCTGCCGCCGGGGCTTGGGTTCCTGTCCGTGAGCGCGCGGGCCTGGTCGGCGATCGAGACGAACAAGAACCAGCATGCGTATTACCTGAACCTGAACAAGGCCCGGAAGAGCGCCGTCGAAAACGACACGCCGTTTACACCGGCGCATCTGCTGGTGCGCGGCCTTGTGAAAGCGCTTGATCTGCTGCTCGAAGAGGGGCTTGAGAAGATCTGGACGCGCGTGGCGACGATGGCCGCCGCGACGCGTGCCGCCGGCGAGGCGATCGGACTGCCGGTTTTCTCCAAGTTCCCGAGCGATTCGGTCACGGCGCTGAGGCCCCCGGCGGGGATTACGGTCAAGGACATCCGCAACGATCTGGAACAGCGCTTCGGCATCGAATCCGCCGGCGGCCAGGATCAGCTCAAGGTCAAGATCTTCCGGCTCGGTCACATGGGGTTCGTGGACGAGATGGACACGCTGTTGGCGATCGGGGCGATCGAACAGGTGCTCTACAAGCGCGGCCACAAGTTCAATCTCGGCGCCGGCGTGACGGCGGCGCAGAAGGTGATCGCCGAGCGATCATAAGGCGGTGCTTGCGCCTCTGGTGGTCGTGACAACAAACAGGCGGAAGCGCCTAGTGTAGCTAGTCAGAAATAGTGCATCACGGGTGGTACGGGCGTCTCGCCCGTTGTCCGACCCGGGCGGGACGCCCGGACCACCCTGTTAAGATGCAAACAGCGCGACTAAATACACTAGCTGCTTTCTCTCCGCTTCGGAGTCAGCGCGTCGAGACAGTGGTTTCGGCGTCTTGCCCCAGCGACAGGCACACCACCTCCCGCTTTTCGCGCACGTACAGGCGGCGTCCAACCAGCGCCGGGTGCGACCACACGTCGGCTTTGCCCTCGAACAGCCGCAGCCGCGAAATCGGGCGGAACGCGTCGCCGGTGGCATCGATCAGCACGAGTTCGCCGCGGTCCGTCGTGATCAGCACGCGGTGGTTGCCGGCGATCAGCGAGGCGTAGTCGTCGAACGCGTCATCCATGGATTGCCAGCGCACGCGAAGCCCGTCGCGCAAATCCAGGCACACCAGCTTGCCGCAGCAGCCGAACACCAGCCCGTCGAGGATGACCGGCGTTGATGAGTCAGGCGTGAGCCCGCGCTGGNNNTCGCCCGGGCGTTCGAGTCGATCCGGCCCTGCTGGTCGAACGAGTACAGCCGGGCGCCGTTCTCCTCGCCGACGACGAACAGGTCGCCGCCCACGGCGATCGGCGACGGAACGTGGAACTCCTTGCCTTCGAGCGTTTGCGTCCAGAGCTGCCGGCCCGAGGCCGGATCCCAGCCGCACAGCGACTCGGCATCGAAGCCGACGATCTGCCGTACGCCGCCGAACGCGCCGACGATGAAGCTCGCGTACGCCGCTTCCCGACCCGGCGTCTTCCAAATCGTCGCGCCGTCGCGCCGGTCCATCGCCACGAGGGACGCGTTCGGGCCGCCGGGATTGACGATGAGCTTGTCGCCGTCGATCAGCGGTGTGCTGCACAGGCCCCAGGTGGTGGGCTTCGCGCCGAATTCCCGCAAGACGTTCTTACGCCAGACGACGCGCCCGGTTTCAAGCTCCACGCAATGAAGGTCGCCGAACGCGCCGAGCAGATACGCGCGGCCGTCACGGATGACGGGCGTGGCGCGGGGCGAATTGGTGAAGTCCATGTCGCCGGCCGCGCCGTATTCGAGCTTCCAGACCGGCTCGCCCGTCGCGGCGGACAGGCAGCGGAAAATGTCGTGTTCGCCCGCCTCATCCTTGTCCGCAACGATTACGAAGCGATCCGTCGCGGCGACGCCCGACAACGCCGCGCCGCTGAGCGGCCGACGCCACAAGAACGCCGCTTTCTCCGGCAGACGGGTCGGAACCGCGTCGGAAAGCGCATCGCGATGCGGGCCGCGCCAATCGGTCCAGCCGGCGTCGTTGCCTGGAGTCGCGCCGCTTGTGCCGCCGGTCGGCGCGGGTTGCGTCGCCGGATGCGGGTCTGGCGCGATCCGCACGAAGCCGTCGCGCGACTCCATCTCCGTCAGCAGTTTTTCATTCGACTTCACCGCGAGCAGAGCTGTCAGCAAGGATTGCTCCTGCTCAGCGGTAACGGTCGATCGGGCGAATACCGTGATGAACGGAACCGGCGCTGTCTGGCCGACGACGCGCAGCTCGCCCTTGGCGACCGCCTTGCAGCCTTCGACCAGCGGCAGGGCATAGCTGGAGATCACCGCGGCGTCGGCGTCCTTTGCCGCCACCTCGGTCGCCGCCGGCGTGCAGGTTCCCATGATCTTGAGCGGCGACGGGCGCGGCACGCCGGCTTTGTCCAGCGCGGTCAGCGCGGCCCCGTGCTTTTCCTCGGAATCCGCCGGGCCGAAGACGATGCGGTAGCCCTTCAGGTCGGCGATGGACTTGGCCGGATCGGCGGAACGCACCACGAACAGTCCGGTGAGGTCGGTGCTCCCGGTCTTGTCGGTCAGCCGGGTGATCGGCCGCCAGGTCGTGTGCGTCGTCGCAGCGTCCGCGAGCACGACCGACTGCTTGCCGATCACGACGTCAACCTCGACGTGCTGCTTGTCGAGTATCGTCGCGAGGCTTTCCCCGTAGACCACCTCGACGGGCCTGCCAATCTGCGGCTTGAGAAACTCCGCCAGACGGTCGTATTTCCGCTGGGCATGCCCCTTGACGCAATCGCAGGCGAGCTTGCTGGAAAGCGGGTCCATCACCGCCAGACGCAATGGTTGCGGATCTGCGTTCTGCGCAGCGCGGGCCGGCCGCAGGTTCAGCAACGCAGCCCAGACCGCAATGGCACAACACGCCGCCAGTGCGGGCAACCAGACGAGGCGCGAGTTGTCCGGTTTCATGGACGGCCCGCCACCTGGTCGGCCGGCTTCGAAGTCGGCGAGGCGGACTTTGGCTCCAGGACACGGATGAAATTCGCCGTGCTGTCGGCGTAGTAGACGCGCTTGCCGTCGGGCGAGGCCGCGAGGTCAACGCCCCAGCAGCCGTCG
>JACRLV010000094.1:0-1464 GCA_016235145.1 Planctomycetota bacterium | reverse complement strand
GTCGCGGCCCGTAAACCAGCCCAGCAGCGTCTCGTACTTTCCGTCGGCGTTGTAGAGCTTCACCCGGTCGGGCGAGGATTCCGCCGTGATGATGCGGCCGTCAGCAATGATGCACAGGTTTTTGGGATTGCAGCAGCCGCCGAACTTGGCGACGTCTTCGCGGTTCTGTTCGCCCCACTTGGCGATTTCCTTGCCGTCACGATCGTAGCTGACGATGCGGAACCGGCCGTTCTCCGCCGCGTACAACTTGTTCTCGCGCCAGACGATATCCAGGATGCCGCAGCAGCCGCGCAGGCCCTCGACGATTTCCTTGGATTCCTCCAGCTCATGGTTCATCCGTGTGACCGTGAAGCCGGTGCCCGTGCGAACGCACACGAACACGTCGCGATCGGACGCAGTTGCCGCGGAAGTGTTCTGGCCGCTCAGGCTGACCTGCTTGACCACCTTTCCCTTGGCGTCGAGCTTTGCGAGCACCTTGCTTCCCGCGGCGCAGACCGTCCCGTCGGGGGCGAGAGCCATGGCCTGCGGCGCGAAATCCAGCCGCCAGCGGTCTTTCTGTTCGCCTTTCGCGTTGAAGGTGTAGATCGCGTTCACGCCGGCGTCGGCTGCGAGCAGGTCGCCGTTGGCGGCGAGCACCAGAGCGCTGAGCGATTTGAAGTGCTTCTTGTTTTCGGGGTGAATGGAATTCGCTTCGGCGTATGTGGCGTTCTTGGCTTGCTCAGCTTCCCTCTGCCGCTGCTTTTCCATCGCGGCCCGCATTTCTTCGGATTCCACGACCGTGTTGTCCGAACTCTGAAACAGCGGACAGCCGCACAAAACCACTGTGGAAGCAAGCAGCAGCAGGGGGAACCGGCAGCTCGTCATGGGGAGACTCCGCGTGGCGTTGAGGAATGGGCAGCTTCCACTCGCCGCCGGCGGGTCGCTCGCCGCTTTCATACGACGGGGAACTTCCATCGTTGACTTTATTATACACGCGCCCACGCCGACAGTTCCGTTTGGGGCGTCCAATTCCATTCATAAAAGAAATTCAAACAACCACCGCGGGGGTCAGCCTGTCGGAGCGGCCCTGAACTGTCTCGCCGCGCCATGCTCCGGGGCGCTGGGGCTTGCGGCGCGGGCTGAGTACGGTCGGGGGGCGCGGCGTTTGATCGAGAGCGCCGCGACGCGGAAGCTGCACGCTCAAGTTGGTTCGCTATTTTCGCGCAGGTCGCGTCGGGCTTTTCCTGCCGAGCTGGGTCACCTTGGGAGACAGAGAGCACAGCCCTCCGCTCTCGCCTGGTTCGATTAGATCGCCGAGCATCGCCGATCCGAATGCCCGTTCGATCGTGGCGATCGCATCATCCAGTGCGCGATGGAGGTTGCACAATGTGCCCTCGTGGGACTTGATGCCAAGCGGGCAATCGCGGATTCGCTCCAGCGCATCGACCGCGTTCACCACGTCCAGCACGCTGATCTGCTTGGACG
>JACRLV010000093.1 GCA_016235145.1 Planctomycetota bacterium | reverse complement strand
TTCGCATCCGCCACCGCGGCGGGAGCGGCGGCCATCGCGGCGTGGCGGCTTTTCTCCGAAGGCGGGGCGGGGACGACCGAGTTGTTCGGCGTCCGCGAGTCGGTGGTGCACACCGCCGGTCCCGGCATGATCATGGTGGATCGGCTCTCGTCGTTTTTCCGGCTGCTGCTGATGGTCTTTCTCGCCGGCATCATCGGCATGTGGGCCATGTTCGATCGGGGGCGCGAACGCCGCGGCGCGGAATTCCTGGTCCTGCTGCTCAGTAGCGCGGTCGGAATGTGCCTGCTGGCCGGCTCGTCAAACCTGCTGTTGATGATCGTCGCGATCGAAACCGCGTCGATGCCCAGCTACGCGCTGGCGGCGTTCGATCGCTCGCGCCGGGCGGCGGAAGCGGCGATGAAGTACGCGCTCTTCGGGGCCGTCACGACAGGGCTGGCGTTTTTCGGGGCCAGCTTGCTATTCGGTGCGTATGGAACGCTGCACGTGCCGACGCTCGCAGCGCGGATTTTTGAAACGCTCTCAGCCGGCGGCGGCGTGACTCCGCTGCTGTGCGTCGCGCTGCTGACGCTCTTCGCCACGATCGGCTTCAAGATCTCGGCCGTCCCGGTGCACTTCTGGTGCCCGGACGTCTTCGAGGGCGCGCCGCTTCCGATCGCGACCTGGCTGAGCGTCGCGAGCAAGGCCGCCGCCGTCATCCTGCTGCTTCGCCTGACGGCCATGCTCACCGTCGCGGGTCCGGAGCTTTCCCTCGCGATCGCCTGGGCCGTCGGAATCGTCGCCACGGTCACGTTCACGTTCGCGAACATCGCCGCGTACAAGCAAGACAACATCCGCCGCTTGCTGGCGTATAGCTCCATCGCGCACGCCGGCTACATGATCGCGGCGGCGATGGTGATTGCGACCGCGCAGACTTCGCGCGGCGCGGCCGAAAGCGCCATCGCCCAGTACATTCTGGTCTACATGTTCATGAACTTCGGGGCGTTTCTGGCGTTGGGCCTGGTCGCGCAGGAGACGGGCAGCGAGTCGATCCAGGCGTTCGACGGGATCGGTTGGCGGAAGCCGATGCTCGGAATGGCGCTGGCAATGGCGATCAGCCGTTACTACTACGCCCGGCTGGTCAAGCACATGTACCTGCGCAGGACGCCAGCGCCGACCACGGGGCGCGTCGCGTCGCCTGCGGGCGTCTTCGCACTCGCCGCCTGCTCCGTGTTTCTGCTGCTGACCGGCACATTGCTGATCGGTCCGCTGAAGAGCGCGGGCGACTCGGCTTCGGTCGCCGGCGTTTCGGCCGCTCCCGCGGCGTCAATCGTCCAGGGCAAATAGGGTAGCATGGGCCTCCGGCCCGTAATTAGCGAAGGCACGAATCCGCCAGGCAGAAATCACACCCTTGGCCGGTTCGCTGCCGCGGACGGATTTCGGGAGGTCCCGTGCTTGTCGATACACACTGCCATCTGACCTATGACGATCTCGCGCCGCGGATCGACGACGTCCTCGCGCGGGCCGCCGCGGCGGGCGTGCGGCGGTGCATTACGATCGCGACCTCCATCGCCGACGCGCGAAAGGCGATCGACCTCGTCAGGACACACTCGCAAGTCTGGATGGCGGCGGGCATTCATCCGCACGAGGCCGGCCGCGCCACGGCCGAAGACGTGGCGGCGCTGCGTGACCTGCACGAGGGACGATTCGACGGCTCGCCGCAGGCCGGGCGGCTGGTCGCCGTGGGCGAAACCGGCCTGGATTTTCACTACGATTTCGCGCCGCGCGACCGGCAGGAGGACGTGTTCCGGAGCCAGCTTCACATGGCGTGCGACGTCGGCCGGCCGGTAATCATCCACGCGCGAAAGTCCGAGGCGCTGGTGTGCGACATCCTCGCCGAATACCCGGCCCTGCGCGATCGCGTCGTTTTTCACTGCTTCTCCGGCGGCCCGGATCTGGCCCGGCGAATCATCGACAGCGGCTGGTGGGTGTCGTTCACAGGCGTCGTCACGTTCGCGAACGCCGACGAAATCCGCGAGTCCGCAAAGGCCGCTCCGGCGGATCGATTCATGGTCGAAACCGACGCGCCGTACCTCTCTCCGATCCCGGTTCGAAAGGTCCGCCCGTGCGAGCCGGCGTTCGTGCGGCACACGGCCGAGTTTCTGGCGAATCTGCGGGGCGTACCGCTGGAAACGCTCGCCCGCCAGACGACCGGAAACGCCGAGCGGTTCTTTGGCCTTCCGCGAAGTAGGTCGTAGCCGCGCTCCACGGCGCTCAGCATCGACTACGAGAATGGTGCGGTGTGCCACTGCCGTGCCAGCAGCGGCCTTTCGTTTTCGCACACAGCTCACAGAGCAGCGGCACATGGATGGGCGCTCGGCAGCGCGCAAAACCGAGCTATCGCGGAAGCACCGCCGCCAGCGCGTCGAGGAAAATGTCTGCTTCTGACTCGCTCAATGTGAGCGGCGGCAGCAGACGCATCACGCTCGGATTGTCCGAACCACCGACCACGACGCGTTGTGCGAGCAGGGCTTCCTGCACGGACTTCGCCGGCCGATCGAATTCGAGGCCAAGCAGCAGCCCTCGTCCGCGGACGCGCCGCACGCCGTTGATCGCCGCGCAGCCCCGCGCGAGGCGCTCGCCGACGCGGGCCGCGTTTGCGACCAGCCCCTCATCCTCGATCACCTGAAGCGTCGCTTTCATCGCGGCCATCGCCAGCGGGCCGCCGCCGAAAGTCGTTCCGTGATCGTTGGGCTTGATCTTCGGCGTCAGGTGCCCGGCGATGATGGCGGCCGCGCAGGGCACGCCGCTGGCGATTCCCTTGGCGAGCGTGATCACGTCGGGCTTGACGGCGCCCGGCGAGCCCTTCCCCGCGTCGAAGAAGTAGCTGCCGGTTCGCCCGAATCCCGTCTGAACTTCGTCGAAGATCAGCACTGCACCAACGCGATCGCACGCTGCGCGGAGCGCATGGTAAAACGTGGGCGAGCCGACATTCACTCCGCCCAGCGACTGAATCGCCTCGCAAATCACGCCCGCGGTCTGGTCATCGATCGCGGCGGTCGCGGCTTCCGCATCGTCAAAAGGCACGTGCACGAAATCAGGCGCGCCGAGCAGTCCGGGCTCGGCGGTTTTTCGATATTTCTCGACGCCGCCGGCGGAAAGCGTCGCCAGCGTTCGGCCGTGAAATGCACCGTGGAACGACACGATCTTGCGCCGCCCGGTCGTCTTGCGGGCGATCTTGATCGCCACCTCGTTCGCCTCGCATCCGGTAGAGACGTAGAAGACACGGGAATTCGGGTGCGGGGCGTGGCGCAGCAACAATTCGCTGGCCTCGATGCGCGGCAGAAAGTGGATGCTGTTGGAGTAAAAGAGCAGCTCGCCGGCCTGCTTCCGGATCGCCTCGACCACGCGCGGATGGCAATGCCCGGTCAAAGCGACGGCGTGCCCGCCGTACATGTCCAGGTAGCGATTCCCCGCGTCGTCAAACAGCCAGCAGCCCTCACCGCGCACGATTGAGACGGGAAGTCGCGAGTAGACGTTCAACTCAACCGCGTCCGCGCGGGCGGTGATGGCGGCGTGATCGGCTACGGCGGTGCTCATGGCTGTCTCCTGTCTGCGCCGGCGGGCGACTGCGGCGAGGCGGCTCGCGCAGATGCGGCGGCGCGCAAGGGCGTGATGGTACGAAATCCACCACGGGACGCCAGTGGATTCGAATGCGGACGCTCCGACGCTCCGGGATCCACGCATCCTCCCTCCGAGCGCTTCGCGAAGTTCCTGGCGACGGAGATCGACGCCGCGCGTCCGCCGCAAATGGAGAACCGAGAGCGGTTACACTGTGCCAAACTCAGGGAGATGCAGGAATGGAATATCGGCAACTCGGCAGCGCGGGGCTTCGCGTTTCGGCGCTTTCGTTCGGTTCGTGGGTGACGTTCGGCGATCAGGTGAATGAGGAGGTCGCCGGCGCCTGCATGAAGGCGGCGTTCGACGCGGGCGTCAATTTCTTCGACAACGCGGAAGCGTATTCGCGCGGCCAGGCCGAAACGATGATGGGCAGCGTCATCCGCCGCATGGGGTGGAAGCGCTCCGACATCGTCGTTTCCACGAAGATCTTCTGGGGCGGCGAAGGCCCGAACGACCGCGGTCTGAGCATGAAGCACATTATCGAAGGCACGAACGCAGCCCTGCGCCGAATGGGGATGGACTACGTCGACCTGATCTATTGCCACCGCCCGGACCTGTTCACGCCGATCGAGGAGACGGTTCGGGCGATGTCGCTGGTCATCCAGCAGGGCAAAGCGTTCTACTGGGGAACCAGCGAGTGGAGCGCCGAGCAGATTCGCGAGGCGTACGCGATCGCCCGCCGGGAGCATCTCGTGCCGCCGACGATGGAGCAGCCGCAATACAACATGTTTGTGCGCGACCGCGTCGAGCGGGAATATGCGCGGCTCTACGCCGAAATCGGCCTCGGCACGACGATCTGGAGCCCGCTGGCCAGCGGCATGCTGACCGGCAAGTACGGCAAGGGAATCCCTGATGGTTCGCGGCTGGCGTTGCCGAGCTACGGGTGGCTGCGCGATTCGATGCTCAATGAAGAAGGGAAACGCCGGCTGGAAAAAGTGGCTCAGCTCGCTCCGCTGGCCCAGGAACTGGGCTGCTCGCTGGCGCAACTCGCCCTGGCGTGGTGCCTGAAAAACGTGAACGTCAGTACGGTCATCACGGGCGCTTCGCGCGTCGAGCAGGTCGCCGAAAACATGCGCGCGCTCGAGGTCGCGCCCAAACTGTCGCCGGCCGTGCTGGAGCGGATCGAGTCGATTCTCCAGAACAAACCCGCGCCCGAGCGCGACTTCAGGAAGTAAGCGCACAGAAGGACGCGGAATCGCCGAGGAACGGCGCCTGCTGATCTCCGCTCTCGCAAGGTGAGCAGGATAAGGCTCCGTGATCGAGCGGCGCTGAGTCGGCGCGGAGTTCACGGCGGTGCGCGGCGTGGATATCATCCTGAATTCCGCGCGGCGCGCGCAACCAGGGCGCCGACGCACGACGGAGACAGATGCGATGGATGTGGAACAGGTGGTCATTATCGGTTCGGGTCCGGGTGGCTTGACGGCGGCGATCTACGCGGCCCGCGCGGCTCTGAAGCCATTGTGCTTCGAGGGATTCAACGCGGGCGGGCTGATTCCCGGCGGTCAGCTCATGTTCACCACCGAGGTGGAGAATTTCCCCGGTTTTCCGGAGGGGATCCTCGGCCCGAAGATGATGAAGGCATTTCGCGACCAGGCGGCCCGCTTCGGCACACGCTTCGTGCGCGAGGACGTGATCGAAATCGATGCGAAGAGCCGTCCGTTCACGATTCGCAGCGAGAGCCACACGGTTCAGGCGCACGCGGTCATCCTGGCCACCGGCGCATCGGCGAACTGGATGGGCGTGCCGAACGAGCGCCGCCTGGCGGACAGCGGCGGCGGCGTTTCAGCCTGCGCCGTTTGCGACGGAGCGCTGCCGATGTTTCGCGGGCAGGCGCTTGGCGTCGTCGGCGGCGGAGACTCGGCGATTGAAGAGGCGACCTACCTGACGAAATTCGCGGGGAAGGTGTACCTGATTCATCGCCGCGATCAGCTTCGGGCGAGCAAGGCGATGCAGGACCGGTTTTTCAAGCTGGTCGCCGAGGGCAAGATGGAGCCCGTGTGGAACAGCGTCGTGCTCGACGTGCTTGGCGAAAAGGCGCTGACGGGCGTGCGGCTGAAAAATACCGCGACGGGCGCTGAGTCCGATTTGCCGCTGCGCGGCTTGTTCGTCGCGATCGGGCACACGCCGAACTCGCATCTGGTGCGCGGCGTCGTGGATTGCGACGAGAAGGGCTACATCCGCCTGCCTCATCCGCCGCACAGCACGACAAACATCGACGGGCTCTTTGCCGCCGGGGACGTGGCTGACCATCACTATCGCCAGGCGGTGACGGCGGCGGGGTCAGGCTGCATGGCGGCGCTGGACGCGGAGCGCTGGCTGGCGGCGAAGGGTTTGATCTGAGCCGATCGCCGTCGAAATTCCCACCGGCACGGTCGCGGATATCAGCGGCTTGAGCTGGCGGCGTACGCCGCACCCCTGACCGGCGTCGGGCTCTTTTCGCGCAGGGCGTTGAGGATCTTCTCCGGCGTGATCGGCAGATCTTTGATCCAGACGCCGGTCGCGTTGGCGATGGCGTGCGCGACGGCGCCGAGCACGGGCAGCGTGCTGCCTTCGCCGATTTCCTTCGCGCCGAACGGGCCGCGCGGCTCGTACGATTCCACCAGGCCGCTGAAGATCTGCGGCGCGTCCTTGATCGACATCATCGCATAGCCGTGCAGGTTCGGGTTCAGGATGCGGCCCTTCTCGTCGAACTGCACGTCTTCCATGATCGTCTCGCCGGCGCTCATCACGATGGCGCCTTCGACCTGGCCGTGGACGGCGCGCGGGTTGATCGGCGTGCCGCAATCGTGGAAGTCCGTGAAGCGCTCGACGCGGACCTTGCCGGTCTCCAGGTCGACCGAAACTTCGCACACCGCCGAGCCGAATGAATACGCCGGACTGGTGCCGACGGTCGCGCCTTTGAAATCGCCGCCGAGGCCCTCCGGCGGTTTGTAGCAGCCGGTGCCGACCAGCGGTCCGTTGTCATTGAAATATTGCCGCGCGACTTCCTCCCACGCGACTGTGCTCGGAGCATGATTCGGGCGTGTGCCACTGCTCTGTGAGCAGTGCGCGCCGGCCCCGACCACTGCTGACACAGCAGTGGCACCGGATTCGGTTTTTGCCACGAAAAACTTTGCATCGCGCGCCACAACCTGCGACGCATCGCACCCCAGCATCTTCGCTGCGTACGGCTTCATCTTGTCCGCCACGTCCCATCCGGCCCGCGAGACAGCATGTCCGGCCATCAGCGTGACGCGCGACGAATAGGCGCCGAGGTCGAGCGGCGAAATGTCGCTGTCCTGGCTGTGGATGCGGACGCGCGAAACCGGAATGCCCAGCGCCTCCGCACAACACTGCACCAGGATCGTGTCGCTGCCCTGGCCGATCTCCGCCGCGCCGATCATCAGAATCGCCGCCATGCCGTCTTCGCTGATTCGCACGACGGCGTTGGCGTGCGGAAAGATCGAGCGTTTCTGAAAGTGCTCGCGCGGCTTTTCGTGCGAAAGCTGCACCTGGCCGCGGTAGATGCAGTAGCCTGCCCCGGAGACGAAGCCGCCGGCGCCGACGCCGATCCCCTTGCCGCGCGGCAGCTTGCCGTATTTCTCCGCCCAGCCGGACTTCTTCGCGACCGCCTCGAGCGTCGCGTCGAATTCGCAACTGCCGACGTCCAGGTCGTTGACCGTGCGCGTATTCGGCCGCATCGAATTCCGCCGGCGAATCTCGATCGGATCGATTCCCAGCTCGTCCGCGATCATCGTCAGCAGGCATTCGAACGCGAAACGCGGCTGCGGCACGCCGTGGCCGCGCATCGCGCCGGCGGCGGGCTTGTTGGTCATGACGCGATAGCCGTCGTAGCGGTAATTCGGGATGTTGTAGAGCGTGGGAATCATGCTGCCGGCGTAATACGCGGTCGCCACGCCGAACGACGAGTACGCACCGCCGTCGAGGTAGATCTCGCTCTTGAAGGCCTTGATGCGGCCGTCGCGATCGACGCCGAGCTTGAAGCGCATGTGCTGCTTATGGCGGCCGCGGCCGTAGTGGAACATCTCTTCGCGGGAATAGACCATCTTGACCGGGCGGCCGGTCTTGCGAGCGAGAATCGCGGCGCACAGATCGAGCGGGCAGGTCGCGGCCTTTCCGCCGAAGCCGCCGCCGACCGCGGGCCGGATCACGCGAATCTTGCCGAGCGGCATGTGGAACACGTGCGCGACCATGTATTGGACGTAGTGCGGCACCTGGGTCGAGGTGTACAGCACGAGCGTGCCGTCGTGCTCCCAATAGGAGATGGCGGCGTGCGGCTCGAGCGGACACTGGTAAATGTGGTTGCCGGTGAAAGTCTCTTCACGCACGAGGTGCGACTCGGCGAAGGCCTTGTCCAGATCGCCGAAGCACTGCTCGACGTGCGTGTTGATGTTGCGCGGATACTGATCGTGGATCAGCGGCGCGCCCTCGGCCGTGGCCTCGAATGGATCGAGCAGGGGCGGCAGTTCCTCGTACTCGACCTCGATCAGCTTGAGGGCGGCTTCGGCGGTCCGCTCGTCGATCGCGGCGACGGCGGCGACCGGATCGCCGACGTGGGGTGCCGCTGCTCTGTGAGCAGTGGTCGTGTCCAGGTGTGCCGCTGCTCTGTGAGCAGTGGTCGTGTCCAGGTGTGCCACTGCTCTGTGAGCAGTGTTCTTCCTGCCGCGAGCCGTGACTGGGCCGACCGTTGTCTCCCACTGCTGACACAGCAGTGGCACGATCCGAGCTCTTTTCGGCGCACGTGCCGTCGTCGCGATAATTCGTGCAGCGTTGGACGGCCCGCAGGATGCCGGTGTATCCGGTGCATCTACATAGGTTTCCGGCCAGGGCTTCCTTGATCTGGTCGGTGGTCGGCTGCGGGTTCTGGTCGAGCAGGGCGGTTGAGGAGAGCACCATCCCCGGCGTGCAGAAGCCGCACTGGATCGCGCCTTCGTTGACGAACGCTTTCTGTAGCGGCGTGAGTTCCATCACGCCGTCGCGCATTTCGCCGAGCCCCTCGACCGTCGTGATTTCGCGGCCTTCGAGTTCAGCGGCCAGCAGCAGACAGCTGTTCATCGGCGCGCCGTCGATGAGTACGGTGCAAGCGCCGCAATCGCCGACGTTGCATGCCTTCTTGGCGCCGGTCAGGCCGAGCTTTTCACGAAGCACATCCAGCAACGTCTCGTGCGGCTCGATGGCGAGCCGGCGCGATTGCCCGTTCACGGTCAACGTGCGTATCACGGTCATGTCAGACTCTCCGTCGCGCGTTGTGCGGCTGCGCCCAGGGCGCGGCGCGTCAGGACGGCTACGAGTTCGCGGCGGTATTCGGCCGAGCCGCGAACGTCGGAAATTGGAGCGGAAGTTGTTTGAGCCGCGAGTGCAGCCGCATGGAAAGCGTCTTCGCCCGGCGTTTTTCCGATCAGGGCGCCCGCAGCCCGATCCACTACCGCGGGCGTCGGCGCCACGGCCCCCAACGCCACGCGAGCCTGCGTAATGCTCCCGCCATTGCCTAGTGCTAACGATGCGGCGACGGAGGCGACCGCGATGGCGTTGCCGTTTCGCAGGGCAAAACGCGAGTAGGCCGCACCGAAACCAGGCGGAATCGTCGGAATTCGGATCGCGATCAGCACTTCGCCGGGGCGTATGTCGGTCTTGCGCGGCCCGAGGAAGAACCGATCGAGCCCAACAGTGCGCGAGCCGCCCGCGGACCAGAGCTCAACGGAAGCGCCAAGCACGATCAGGATCGGCGGCAAGTCGGCGCAAGGCACGGCGCTGGCGAGATTGCCGCCGATGGTCGCCAGATTGCGTACCTGGACGGTCGCCATGTCGCGGGTCGCGTCGCACAACGGCGCATATTGCGTGCGAACGAGCGGATTGGCGTCGATTTCGGCGACGGTCGTCAGGGCGCCGATCCGCAGATATCCGTTATTCGACTGCGAGGCCGTTTCGAGCTTGATTCCGCGGAGCGCGGCGACGCGCTTCAGCGAGACGAGGTGTGCCGTCGCGGTTCGCGCGGTCTTCAGGTCGACGAGCAGGTCGGTTCCGCCGGCCAGCAGGCGGGCGGACGACCCGTAGCGCGTCAGCAGCGCGCCGGCCTGCTCGACGGATTCGCATTCGTGTAATTCGACGTTTGGAATGTACAAATCCAGACTCCCGTTGCTTCGCCTGCGGACGTTTCGCCGAGCGGCACTCGTAGCGTCGGACCTCCGAGTCCGACGATCCATCGCGGCAGCGACGATGCGGGCCGGAGGCCCACGGTCCCCTATTTCCACCTCGCGCTCTGACACGTGGCGTTATGCAAGTCGCCCTCACCCCAGCCCTCTCCCGGAGTACCGGGAGAGGGAGATCCGTAGCGTCAGACCTCCGAGTCCTACGTTGCTCTCGCCGCGATTTCGTCGTCTGACTCGGAGGTCCGACGCTACAGGTCGTCTCCCAACCGGCGCCTACTCCGTTTCACTCGCCGCCGGTGCGCCAAGAATGCCGTGCAGAAACTGCGACGAAATCTGGCTGGCCAGCACGGTCGGCGACCGGCCGCGTTTTGGGTCATACCAGCGATACATCCAATTCAGCGTGCCAAAGAGCGACATCGTCGCGACATGCCGATCAGCCGAGCTGCCGGGGGCATGCTGTTCGTGAACGCGATCGACGATTCCCCGGACCAGCTCGAAGTACTGCCGCCGGATCGCCAGCGTTTCCTCATAGGACTGACCGCTGAGCGAATCCAATTCGTGTGAGCACACTTTGAGCGCCGCCATATTGGCCGCGAAATACCCGACGTGATTGCGAACCATCACGCGGAGCTGATCCAGCGGATCTGAGCAGTCGTGCAGTTTCTCGCGCAGGCCATTGAGAAGGGCGTTGAATGTGCGGAACTGGATCAGAAAGAGCATCTTCTCCTTGCTCTCAAAGTAGTGATAAATTCCAGCCAGGCTCACGCCCGCTTCGCGTACGACCTGGCGCATGGACGCCTTCTCATAGCCGACCCGGGCGATGACGACGGTTGCGGCGTTGAGAATTCGGTTTAGCCGCTCGTCAAAGGTGCCACGGCCCTCTAGCGGTTGAGGCACGGAATCAGCGGGTTGAGCGGACTCGAACGATCGTTCGATTTCGTCGACGGCCATGTTGTTCTCGCAGAGTCTCTTTCGAACAACAACTTGCAGATTATCGCCATGTTTCTGAATTTTGTCAACCGAAATACGCTTGACAGCCGTTCATTACCGAACATAATGCTGTGTAATGCGATCGAACGTTCGTTCGATTGATGGCGATGCTGGGCGTTTCATTCAGCGCCCGGAACCGTGAAGAGCGCGGAGCACTAACCATGACGCAATTCGCTGTCCGTAAGGCCCAGGATTTCACATTCCAGGAGATTCGGTACGAAAAGCGCGACTGGATCGCGCGAATCACAATCGACCGACCGCACAACTACAACGCCTACAGCACGCCGGCGCTTCAGGAACTCGCGGCGGCATTTCAGGATGCGTCGTGGGACGACGGCGTGTCGGTGGTTGTTTTCACCGGCAGCGGGAACCAGGCCTTCTGCACCGGCGGCGACGTGAAGGAGTATCAGCAGGACTACACGCGCAAGCCGCGCGACTACTGGAAATACATGTGCTGCTTCAAGGCGTATCTGGAGTCGATCACGAACTGCTCCAAGCCGGTGATCGCACGCTTGAACGGCATGGCCGTCGGCGGCGGCAACGAAAGCCAGCTCGCGTGCGACCTGGCCGTCATGGGCGAGCACACCTACGTCGGGCAGGTCGGCACGAGCGTCGGCTCGGTCGCCTGCGGCGGCGCGACGCAGTGGCTGCCTGTGCATGTCGGCGACCGCCGGGCTCGCGGGATGGTCTTCCTTAATCAGCGCTACCCGGCGTACACGGCGATTTCGATGGGGCTGGTCAACGTCGTGGTTCCGACGGTGAAGGGGCCGGACGGCAAGTTCCGCACGACATTCACCGGCGGACGGAAGTACCTCGCGGACTGGAACACCGACACGTGGGACGCGCCGTTCGCGTCGCGTGTCACGAATGAGGAGATCTCGCTGGCGCTCAAGGGCAAGGATGGGTTCAGCCTGGACTTTTCCGTGCTCGACGCCGCCGTCGATGATCTTTGCGGCCAGATCGTGAACAAGTTCTTCGAATGCACGCGTTACACGAAGGCCCAGACGAATTTCTGGAAGGATCTGGCCTGGCACAGCACGGTCGGGCATGCCCGCGACTGGCTGTCGATCCACTATACGAGCCTGGAACCGCACGAGGGCATGACCGCGTTCGTCGAGAAGCGCAAGGCGGACTACGTGGGACTGCGGCGGCGGGCTGCGGAAGGCGGGTCGAGCGAGTTTCTCTGGGGGCCGTACAGCAAGACGTGCTCCGCGTGCGGGGCCAAGGGCCTGCCCGAGGCGTTCGAGCATTGCGGCAGATGCGGAGCAGGACTAACCGCAGAGGGCGCAGAGAGCGCAGAGAGAAAAGTCAGGTAATTCTCCGCGACCTCTGCGTCCTCCGCGGTGAATGGGATTGGAAATGGGCAGCGTTCGGCGAGCGTTGATCACCGGCGGCAGCAGTGGCATCGGCCGCAGCTGCGCGGAGCTGCTTGCGCGCGACGGATGCGACGTCGGCATCCTCTTTGTCGGATCGCCGGAGGACGCGGCGGCCGTTCGCGAGACCGTCACGGGATACGGCCGGCGGTTCTGGTCGCGCGTTTGCGACGTGCGGGACAGCGCCGCGGTGCAAGCGGCGTTCGACGCTTTTGCGGGGGAGTTCGGCGGGCTTGAGGTTCTGGTGAACAGCGCCGGCATCTTTCGCGACGTGGTGAGCTGGAAGATGAGCGACGAGCAGTGGCGCGACGTGATCGACATCGACCTGTCGGGCACGTTTTACGCGGCCCGGGCGGCGCTTCCGCTGATGCGGACGGCGGGCTGGGGCGCGATCGTCAACATCTCCAGCATCAACGGCCTGCGCGGGAAATTCGGACAAGCGAATTACTCAGCCGCCAAGGCGGGGGTGATCGGGCTGACCAAAGCCCTGGCCCGCGAGGCCGGGAAGTTCAACATCACGGTTAACGCGATCGCGCCGGGGCTGATTGAAACGCCGGCCGTCTCCGACCTGCCCGCCGAGGCGCGCGAGCAGGCGAAGCGGGAAATCCTGATGGGCCGCGTGGGCCGGCCGGAGGACGTGGCGGAGGCCGTCGCGTTCCTGTGCAGCGACCGGGCACGTTTCATCACCGGCGAGGTGCTGAAAGTCGACGGCGGACAGTACGTGTAGCGGAAGAATTTACCGCAGAGGGCGCAGAGAACGCGGAGGAATGCAGCAGGAGAGAATGATCGGCGTTGGCTTTCTCTGCGTGCTCTGCGCTCTCTGCGGTGAGTGGAGCGTTTGTTCTGCATGGAAAGGCAATGAACCGCGGAGAACGCAGAGATCGCGGAGGAATGCAGCAGGAGAAAATGATCGGCATTGGCTTTCTCTGCGTGCTCTGCGCTTTCTGCGGTGAATAGAACGGAACGAAAACATGGCGACGTGCGAGTTCATTCAGTTGTCCCACGGCGATGGAGTTGCGGCGATCACGCTCAATCGCCCGCCGCTCAACGTGCTGCACATGCCCATGATGGCGGAGATCAATGCCGCCTTGGAAGGGCTGGTCGCGGACGACGGCGTGGCGGCGATCGTGTTTCGGGCCCAAGGCAAGGCCTTTTGCGCCGGAGTCGACGTCGCGGACCATACGCCGGACAAGACGCCGGAGATGATTCGCCTGTTTCACGGCATTTTCCGCAAGCTCGCCGCGACGGACGCGCTGACGATCGCCGCCGTGCAGGGCGCGGCCTTGGGCGGCGGGTGCGAGGTGGCGTGTTTTTGCGACATCGTGCTGGCCTCGGATCGGGCGAAATTCGGCCAGCCGGAGGTTCAGGTCGGCGTCTTCCCGCCGGTCGCGGCGTGCGTACTGCCGCTGCGAGTCGGGCTGGGGAAAGCGATCGAGTTGAATGCGCTCGGCGGCGTGGTGGATGCGGCGGAAGCCCATCGGATCGGCCTGGTCGATCGCATCTTCGCGGCGGATCAGTTCGATGGGGGCGTGGAGCAGTTTCTGTCGCAAATTCGCGGGCTTTCGCGACCGGTGGTGCGGCTCGCGAAAAAGGCGACCGTGCTCGCCGCGCGGCGGCAGATTGTGGCCCATCTTGATGAAGCGGAAAGACTGTACCTGGATGATCTGATGAAGCTCGCGGATGCCCACGAGGGAATCACCGCGTTTCTCGGCAAACGTCCGCCGGTTTGGAAGCATCGGTGATTCACCGAAGAGCACGCGGAGAACGCAGAGGAATGCAGAGAATTCGTTCAGCAGAGGCGATCTGGGCGCCAATCGTAGCGTCGGACCTCCGAGTCCGACGGCAAATACGTCGTCGGACTCGGAGGTCCGACGCTACGGAATTCCCCTCGCATTCCCTCTGCCCTGGGCTTGAAGATTGGGAGACAAGAGCATGAAAGCCGCCGTATTTCACGGACCCGGAGTCGGCATCAAGGTCGAAGACATCCCGACGCCGAAAGTCGGGCCGGGCGAAATCCTGGTCAAGGTCGCCGCCTGCGGCGTGTGCCACACGGACCTGCATTACATCAAGCACGGCGTGGCGACGTTCAAGAAGCCGCCGATCGTGCTTGGGCATGAGGCGTCCGGCACGGTTTCCGAGTGCGGTTCCGGCGTCACGAATGTCAAGGTCGGACAGCGCGTGCTGATTCCGGCGGTGCTGACGTGCGGCAAGTGCTCGTTCTGCCGGGCCGGGCGCGAGAACATCTGCGCCGACATGCGCATGCTTGGAAACCACTTCGACGGGGCCTACGCCGAGTTCGTCGCCGTGCCGTCCAAGGATGTGCTCTCGCTTCCCGATTCGATTCCGCTGGAAGAGGCGGCCATCATCGCGGACGCGATCAGCACGCCGTTTCACGCGGTGAAGAATCGGGCCCGCGTGCAGCCCGGCGATACGGTCGTGGTCTTCGGCTGCGGCGGCGTGGGGATCAACGCGGTCCAGCTCGCGACGGCGGCGGGCGGCTACGTCATTGCGGTGGACCTGAGCGATCGCAAGCTGGGCTGGGCCCGTGAATTCGGAGCCGCGGCGACGATCAACGCGAGCAAGGTCGAGCGGGTCAGCAAGGAAGTGAAGAAGCTGACCGGCGGCGGAGCGGACATCGCGATGGAGGTGATCGGCAACCCGCGCACGATCGAAGAGGCATTCGAGTGCGTGCGCATCGGCGGGCGGCTCGTGGTCGTGGGCTATACGCACGAAGCGATTTCGATCGTCGCCGGCAAGATCATGTTCAAGGAGCTGGAGGTCGTCGGCTCGCTGGGCTGCCGGCCGCTGGACTATGTGCCGCTGATCCGCATGGTCGAACAGGGAAAGGTGGATTTGAAGCGCCAGGTGACGCACCGCTTCGGCCTGCACGAACTGGGCAAGGCGTTCGAGGTGATGAAAGAAGGCGTCTCGCTGCGGTCGATCGTCGTTCCGTAATCAAGAGACAGGACTTTCACCGCGGAGAGCGCAGAGAACGCGGAGGATTGCACTAAGAGAGAGAAATCGGAATTGGTCTTCTCTGCGTACTCTGCGTTCTCTGCGGTTAATGGACTTGGATCACGGGAACTCGAAATGGAAGCGCAGGGACTGAATCGCGTTACCGAGCAGATCATCGGCGCCGCGATTGAAGTGCATCGGGCAGTAGGACCGGGCTTGCTGGAATCGGCTTATGAAGCCTGTTTGGCCTGGGATTTGGCCCAGCGGGGCTTGTCGGTCGAGCGGCAGAAGGGACTGCCGGTCGTATATCGGGATGTCCGGCTGGACTGCGGATTCCGGATTGACCTGCTCGTCGAGGGCGCCGTCATCGTGGAGGTCAAAGCGGTGGATCGGTTGGAGCGCATCCACGAGGCTCAGTTGATGTCGTATCTCAGGCTGTCGGGATGCAAGGTGGGGTTGTTGATCAACTTCAACGTGCCGCTACTGAGGGACGGAATAAAGAGAATCGTGAACCGATTCGGGGAACCGTACGATCAGCCTGCGTAGCAAGAGAAGAGGAACCGCAGAGAACGCTGCGCACGCGCAGAGGGATGCAGAAAAAACGAAGGTCTTTGCGATTCTCTGCGTTCTCCGCGCTCTCTGCGGTGAGTGATTTCGCTTCGAAAACTCGGGAAAGCAGGTAACGGTGTGGGTGCGGCGGTGAAACGGGTTGAGATTCAGGCGCAGCAGCGGCTTCGGACGCTGATGCGCGACTATTTCCTCGATCTCGACGCCGCGGCCCGCGATCCGCAGCGGCGCGTCGCCTGGTGCACGTCCGTCGGTCCCTGCGAAATTCTCGCCGCGTTCGGGTTCGCCACGTATTTTCCGGAGAATCACGGCGCCCTGCTGGGCGCGAAGAAGGTAAGCCACCAGTACATTCCGCTCGCGGTCAGCGCCGGGTACTGCGCCGAATCCTGTTCCTACATGAACAGCGACATCGGTGCGGCGATCGGCGGCTATAGCCCGCTTCAGGAGGCCTACGGCATCGCCGGCCCGCCAAAGCCCGATCTGCTCGCCTACAACACGAATCAGTGTCGCGAAGTGCAGGACTGGTTCGAGTTTTTCGGCCGGCGGCATAACGCGCCGGTATTCGGCATCTGCCCGCCGCGACAGCTCGGAGAGGTCACGCCGGCGCATGTTGCGTTCGTGCGAGGCGAACTGGAACGCTTGATCCACCAAATTGAGGGCCGATTCGGCCTTTCGCTCGATCGACGGCGGCTGGAAGAAGTTGTGGCGCTGTCGAGCCGGGCCAGCACGCTCTGGCGTGAAGCGCTCGAAACGGCTCGGGCTCGACCGGCGCCGATTGTGTTCTGGGACGGCCTGATTCAGATGGCCCCGGTCATTCTGATGCGCGGCTCGCGGCTCGCGGTCGAGTATTACGAAACGCTGCTGGCCGAGATGAAGCAGCGCGTCCATGACGGCATCGGAGCCGTGCCGGGCGAGCAATATCGCATCTACTGGGAGGGAATGCCGGTCTGGCCGCGCGTCCGCGACCTTTCGGAAAAATGCCTGGAGCTGCGGGCCGCCGTGGTCGCAAGCACCTACTGCAACTCATGGGCGTTCGAGGAATACGCCGGCGGCGATCCGCTGGAGTGGATGGCCCGCACCAGCACCGAGATCTTCATCAACCGGGCGGAGTCGTTCAAGGAGCCCTTCCTGCTCGACATGTTCGAGCGGTTTGCGATCGATGGCGCCGTCTTTCACAACGCCCGGACTTGCCCGAACAACACGAATTCGCGGTTCGGCCTGGCCCAGCGCCTGCGCGAACAGCACAACGCGGCCGTCCTCGTGATCGACGGCGACCTCAGCGACCAGCGATTCTTTTCCACCGCGCAGACCATGACGAATCTGGAAGCGTTCATCGAACAACTCGAAACCCGCCGACGCAGCGGCAACGCGCGCCGGCCGGCGGCGCAGGGGGCGGGACGATGAACGGCGCGTACTTCGTCGGGATCGACGCGGGCTCGTCGGCGACGAAATGCGTCGTGCTGGCCGCCGATGGAAAGATGCTCGGCCACGCCGTCGTTCCCTCGGGTTTTGATTATGTGGAGGCCGCCGAAGCCGCCCTGACCGGCGCGCTCGGCGGAACGCCGTGCACGCGCGAAGGAATCGGATTCTGCGTTTCGACCGGCTACGGCCGCAAGAACATCGCCTGGGCGGATCGACAGGTGACGGAGATCACCTGCCACGCCCGCGGGGCGCGCGAGTGGTATCCGCAGGTGCGCGGGATCGTCGACATCGGCGGCCAGGACACGAAGTTTATCTGGATCGACGGTCGCGGCGAGTTGATCGACTATCGCATGAACAGCAAGTGCGCCGCCGGCACGGGGACTTTTCTGGAATCGGTCGCCGTGCGGCTGGGTGTTCCGCTCGCGTCGATCGACGATCTGGCGATGAGCTCGACCGCCCGGTCGATCCTGAACAGCTACTGCACGGTCTTTACCGGGACCGAAGTCATCGAGCGCATCAAGGCCGGCGAGCCGCGGCAGGATATTTCGATGGGCCTGTTTCGGTCGATCGCGGCCCGCGTTTTCGAAATGTCGGCTGCCAGAGACGGCCCGATCGCGGCGACAGGCGGCGTCGTCGCGCATTGCAAGGCGATGCGGCGCGCACTGGAGGAGATTCTCGCCGCGCCGCTGCTGTTGCCGCCGCTGCCGCAGCAGGCCGGCGCATATGGAGCGGCGCTGCTGGCGCGCGAGATGGCGGCGGAGACGGATTCACCGCAGAGAGCGCAGAGCTCGCAGAGAGAGCAGAGTGTGGAGAGATGATCACCAAACGAACGATGCACAGCGGACCGCGTAATGGCGAACTGCCCCTGTCCGTCTCTGCGCTCTCTGCGTTCTCTGCGGTGAATACGCTGGGAGGCGAACGCCGATGAACCGCGAGGGCCAATTGGGCGTGCATCCGCCCGGCGCGCTGGGCGTGGCCTTCTTCGTGCACGCACGAGCGGAGTGCTTCATCGGCCGCGGCGGCGACGGGATCACCGATCCTCTTAAGAAGGTCGGCGACCTCAAGCTCGACGATCATGGCGCCCTGCGCCTGGTCCCGCTGCGCGGCCGCATCTTCTCCAATCTGCTGGAAGCGGGCGCGCAAGAGCGCATGCCGGAGCTTCTGCTGATCTGCTGCGATCCGAATCAACTCGCCGCGTTTACACGCGACGTCGTGCGCTATCTGGAAAACCTCGCCGAACGTGGGCGGTTGCGGGACGTCAAAGATGTATGCTCCGGCTTGCCGATCCTGCTGCTGATGCCCAATGGCATCCTTGCCGAGCAGACGATTTCGACCTTCGAGGAGCAGGTGCGCGAATCGCGCGTCATGGGCAGGCTGCCCGGGCTGACCGACGAGATGGCGGATGCGCTGCTTCAGCGCGTGGTGCGCGGCGTGTCGCTTCAGGCCGGCGGGCGGCGCGGCAGCGGCGCCGAAGCCGTCTACATCCTGGAGCGAAAGGGCACGCTGGTCTTCGCGGGCGGCGGAGAGCCTGAGCGCGAGCGGATCGAGAAGATCCTGACCGCGCATGACTACGCGTTCAAGCATGCCCGCGGCGTACCCGGCACGCGGATCGAATTCGACAAGGCGATGATCTCGATCGTGCTGAACGTGGGCGGGTTGATTTACACGGTCAAGCCCGACGGCACGCTGATCGATCTGCGGATGGGAGACCTCTGCCAGGATGACTCGAAGGCGGAATTCGTGGACCGTATCGCGCGGGCCGTTTTTGTGGTCGGCAAGGCGGCCGGGGCCTATCCGCCCGATGCGGATTTTGACGCGATCTGGTCCGGGCACCGGGCCGTCATCATGGCCCACGCCGACCACGTCACCAGCTCGCTGAAGACGTTTCGCGACGCGCTCGACCGCGGCCTGTCGGGCGTGCAACTGTTCTCCAACGAGGAGTGGATTCTCACGCCGCTGGCGCGCTACGCCGCGAAAGCCGGGCTGGTTGCGGAAGAGACGCTGTTCAAGCAGCTCAAGCAGCAGGTCCAGGAGTCGATGGCCCGGGCGATCCGCCGCAAGCAGGACGAATCCTCGGGCAAGCATGGGAGGAACGGCAAGATGAAACTGGCAGCCCAGCGCGACTTTTCAGTCGAACTGTACGAAGCCGGCGCGGATGACATGCTCCTGATCGGCACCATGCTTGACAGCGAGCACCTCATCAAGCTTGAGCTCAACGTCTTTCTGCCCGACGAGCAGATCACGCGCGCCCGGCTCGATGTCATCCGCGCGCCGTTCCCGGTCTGCACCGCGATCGAAGGCTCCGCCGAGCGGCTCGTCGGCCTGCGGATCGAGCGCGGCGTGCTCGGCGAGATCGTCCGCCGCATCGGCGGCAAGGCCGGCTGTTCGCATGTGAAGGAACTCGCGACCAATATTGTCTACTTCGCCGCGTCGCACCTGGTGCGTCGCCGCAGCGGCGTCGATCCCTGGTCCGCGTCATACGGCAACCGGCCGCCTGAGGAGCGTTTCGCGCTGACGAAGGGCCTGCTCCGCGATTCGTGCCTTGCGTATTGCCAGACCACGCCGCAGGGGCTGGACGAATCCGTCGGCATCCGCCGCGTGGGCGAGCAGCACACCTGCCCGATCCCGATCGGCGAGTACGAGAAGTCGCTGGGTGTGGTGCTGCGCGACCGCGCGAAGCGGTTCAGCGGACGGAATTACATCCGTTATCGGCGTGACGGCGGCGTGGTTGCGGTGAGTTGGGATGAGTTCGCGGCGCAGGTTCGGCAGATCGCCCGTCACCTGATCGCGATGGGCATTCGCCGCGGCGATGCGCTGGCGATGCTGTCCGAGAACCGCCTCGAAATGTACCTGTTCGAAATGGCCGCGGTGTCGATCGGGGCGGTGACGGTTCCGATCTTCGCCGGCTATCCGGCGGCGCTGGTCGCGTACGTGCTGGATCACGCCCGGCCGCGCGTGGTCGTCGCTTCAGGGCGGCACCAGCTGGAAAAGATCGAACTTCACCGGCACACTTCGGTGGAGCGGTACTACTGCATGGACTGCGACGCGGACAGCAAGCGGCGCGGGGCGCTGGACTTTGCCGAGCTTCTGCGCGAAGGCGGCTCGGGTCCGGAAGAACTGGATCAGCGGATCGACGCGGTTCAGCCTGACGACGTCTGCATCGTCATGTACACGTCGGGGACGACGGGACCGCCCAAGGGCGTCCAGATTTGCCACCGCAACCAGGTCGCGCAGCAGAAGGCCGTTTCGCTGATCTGGAACGTGAGCGAAAAGGACGCGTTCCTCAGCTACCTGCCGTGGCATCACAGTTTCGGCGGGCTTTTCGAGCGGTTCATGACGCTCTACCAGGGGGCCGAACTGTGCCTGGACGACTCACGCGGACGCGACATCGATCGCCTGCTCGAAAACTGGAGCCTGTACAACCCCACGATCTTCTGTAGCGTGCCGCGCGTACACGACTTGCTGATGACGCGCTGCCGCGAGAACGCCGCCGCCGACAAGATCGTGTTCAACGGCCGCCTGCGGTTCGTATTCACCGCGGGCGCGCCCCTTCCGGCGGCGGTCGAAGCGGCGTACCAGAAACGCAACATTCCGGTGCTCGAAGGCTGGGGGCTGACCGAGACCTCGCCCTGCTGCGCGCTGCGCACGCTCGATGCGCCGTGGCGCAGCGGATATGTCGGTGCGCCGATTCCGGGCGTCACGATCCGCATCGACGATGACCAGGAAATCCTCGTTCGCGGGCCGAACGTCATGCTCGGCTATTTGAACGACGAAGACGCCAACGCCCGCGTGTTGACCGATGACGGCTGGTTCCGCACCGGCGATCTGGGCGAATACACGCGCGACGGAATGCGGATATTCGGCCGCAAGGACGGGGCGTTCAAACTGACCACCGGCGAAAAGGTCCACCCGCAGCGCGTTGAGACGGTTCTGGTGAACGAGTCGCCGTTCCTGAGCGAGGTCGTCGTCGTGGGCAGCGGGCGGAACTACGTCGCGGCGCTGCTCTTCCCCGATTTTGCCCGCTTGCGGGAATGGGCCAAGCTCAACGGCGTGCCGGAGGACAATTTGACGATGCAGCCCGCGGTCAAGGCGCTTTACGTCGCCGAGCTGCGCCGCATCAATCCGCTGATCGAGGTGAAGTACCAGCGGGTTCGACGAGCGGTCATCGCGGAATCGGAGCCTTCGGCGACCCGCGGCGAGGTCACGCCCTCGGGCAAGCTCGTCCGCCGGATGGTGTGCGACACCTACAAACGCAGACTCGACTCGCTGTTCATGCCCCAGCCCGACGGCGACGTGATCGAGGCGGGAGACGCGCCTGTGCAGCAGGCCACGGTCGGAGACTACGCCAATGCCATCTGACGCGAAGAATCGCGTGTGCATCGTGGGGGCCGCTCGCACGCCGATCGGCGTCAAACGCGGCACGTTGTGCAACCTGTCCGCGGAGGACCTGGCCGTGCTGGCCGCCGAAGAGGCGATCAAGCGGGCGGGCGTCGCACGCGAGAAGATCGACGCTGTCGTCGGCGCGAACGTGTATCAGCACACCGCGCCCGGCGGACAGGACATCTATTTCCCGCGAAACGTGGGGCTGCGCTGCCGCCTCAACACCGAGACGCCGGGGCTGATGGTGCAACGCATCTGCGGATCGGGGCTTCAGACGGCGGTCAACGGGTTTCAGCAGATTCTGCTGCCGCCGGACGTGGACGAAGCGTCGATCGTGTTGTGCGTCGCGGGCGAGACGATGTCGCGCGTGCCGCGCATCCTGCGGGCGCCGCGCACTGCGGCCAACTTCTGGGAATTCGCCGAAAGCGGGCCGGTCGAAGACGCGATGCTCGCCTCGCTGAACCACGACCTGGCGCACACGACCATGATGCGCACGGCGGATGAATACGGCCACCGCGTCGGCATCACGCGACGCCAATGCGATGAGTTCGCGGCGTTGTCGCACGCCCGCGCCCGCGACGCGCAGCGCCAGAGCGAGCTGAACGGCGGCGATGCGCTGTGCGGCATGTTCGCGCTGGAAACGACGGACCCGGAGAGCCGCCCGGTTCACCTGGCTCGCGACGAGTGCGTGCGCCGCACCTCGATCGAAGTAATGGAGAAACTCCCGTCGCTCACGCCGAACGGCCTGGTGACGGCCGGCAACGCGAGCGAAATCAGCGATGGGGCGGGTGCGTTGCTTCTGGCGGATCGGGCGGTCGCGGAACGCGAAGGCTGGCCGACGCGGTTTGAGCTCGTTGCGTACGGCGTGGGCGGGGTGGAGCCGCGCGTCATGGGGCGCGGGCCGGTTCCCGCGGTGCAGCAGGCGCTCAAGCGGGCGAAACTCGAGCAGAAGGAAATCGGCCTGTGGGAGATCAACGAGGCCTTCGCGGCGCAATTTCTCGGCGTCGAAAGGGAGCTCGGGCTCGATCGTGGGATTGTAAACGTGAACGGCGGCGCGATCGCGATCGGCCATCCGCTGGCGGCGACCGGTCTGCGGCTGATCGTCGACGTGATGTACGAGATGCAGCGCCGCGGCGTGCGCTACGGATGCGCGTCGGCGTGCATCGGCGGCGGACAGGGCGTGGCGGTGATCATCCGTGACACGAAAGCGAAGTAGATTGCGGCGGGCGAGAGAGAATTCACCGCAGAGAACGCGGTGACGCAGAGAGGATCGACAGGGATCGATGGGTCGCGGTCTTTCTGATGTGTCCGCGTGCTCTGCGCCCTCTGCGGTAAGGGAATTAGGTGGTGAGAAATGAAACGAGCGTTCGCATTCGGTGACAAGTCGATCGATGCGGCGGTTCGGCGCGTGAATGAGCTGCGCTGCATCGCCGTGATCGGGGCCGGCATCATGGGGCAGGGTATCGCGCTCGATCTGCTGGCGAAGACGGACTGCCGGCTGATTCTGCTCGACGTCAGCAAAGAGGCGCTGGTGCGGGCGAGCGCGCGGCTGAAGGACTTCTGGACCTCGCAGGTGCGCGAGCGGCGCATCCGCGAAGAAGACGCCCGTGCGATGGAAGCGCGCGTCATCGTGACGCAGGACTACGCGGCCTTGCGCGACGCGGAGCTGGTCTGGGAGGTCGCGACCGAACGCTCCGACGTCAAGACCCGCATCTTCGAGAACATCGAGAAGACCGTCGACGTTGAGAAACTCGCGGCGGTGTTTTCCAACACCTCGTCGCACACGACCGCCGAACTGGCTGAGTTGTTCAAGTCGGCCGCGTTC
The DNA here is from genome assembly GCA_016235145.1 of Planctomycetota bacterium. Lineage (GTDB taxonomy): Bacteria > Planctomycetota > Phycisphaerae > UBA1845 > Fen-1342 > JACRLV01. The sequence goes on along the minus strand of JACRLV010000093.1, from coordinate 3,260 downwards.
CGCGAGAAACTGCTGACCGTTCACGGCTATTTCCCGTTTGAGAGAAACCGCCTGATCGACGTCATGAAGGGCAAGTACGCGTCAACGGAGACCTTTTCGTTCGGCGTGGTTTTCGCGGACCAGGTTTTGGAAAAATCGGTCATCGCGATGCCGGTCGATCGGCACGGCTACATTACGGACCCGATTTTCCAGGGCATGGGGGCGATCGTTTCGTGGGACGTGCAGTCCGATCGCGACATCATCCAGCTTGGCGGCCTTTGGGAGCTGTTTACCGCGAACCCGTTTCAGGTGCTCGATCAGACGGGGCACATGCCCTACACCGAGTCGTCGCGGCATTTCGGCCAGGCCTTGCCCGGGCATGACCGCTTGCGAAGCCTCTACCAGCGCGATGGAAAATTCTATCCGGACTGGATCGCCGCCCTCGAGAAGAAGGGGCGCATCGGCGCGGCGTCGCCCGAGCGGAAGGGCTTTTTCGCCTGGACCGACGGCAAGCCGAAGGCGGTTCTCGATCCGGGTCGCGGCGAATACGTCCCCATCACCGAGATTTCGCGCAAGGATTTCTGGTCGTACTACGAGGCCGCGGAGATCGATCGCAGCGCCGGCAAAGTGCGCAGTCCGGAGGCTCTGGCGCACGTCGCGTGCGCTTCCGACGCGGGCGGCAGGGCCTTTCGCCGATACGCGCTGCCGATCTGCCTGTTCGCGCTCGACCTGATTCAGGACGGCGTCGCGACCGCCGGTCAGATCAATCTTTCGACTCGGGCCGGCCTGCGCTACAAGGTCGGGTTGATCGAGCTGATCGACACGCTGCTGCGCGATCTGACGGTTGACGGCTTCATCGAACTCGTCCGCCGGGCGCGCGATGAGAACGCCTCCGATCCGCACATGGCGGAGATGCTCGACCTTGACGGCGTCGTCGGACCGCGCAAGGGCCGGCCCTGCCTGTTGCTCGAATTGCGCAGCCGCCGCATTGAACGGCTGCTCGGCTATGGCTCGTACTATCGCACGCCGGTCGCGGAGCTCGATCTGGCCGCGACGCGCCAGCAGCAGCGGCCGACGTACCGCGCGTTCTATCCGGAGTTCAAATTCATCGAGCCCGGTTCGCGCGACCGCGTCGCCACGATCGTCTTCAACAACCCGCTCCGCGGCAACGTTTTCAACCGCGCCGTGATCGACCAACTGGCACACGCCTGGGCGGGCGTGCTGCGGTTGCATCGCGCGGGCCGCTGCGGCGCCGTGTTGTTCACTGCCGCCGGGAGCGGGATGCGAATGCTCGGCGCCGATGCGCGCGAGTTCAATCGCGGCTGGTTTGAGCGCCACAAGGGCTATGTGCCGCTGCCGGCGGAAGACGCCGCCGCATCCAGCCGAAACGCCGTCCGCCTGTTCCGCACGATTCAGCGCAGCCCGGTCGCCACGATCGGCGTGTTCGGCGAAAAGTGGGGCGGCGGGGCCGAGTTCACCTATTTCCTCGATCAGCGGTTCGACGTGCGGGCCGCCGGTTTCGTCTTCGATTCGCTCGACCGTCGCTCGGAATGGCGCGCGAAAAACACGTACAACCAGCCGGAGCTTGATTACGCGATCCTGCCCGGCTTCGGCGCCGCCGGAGAGCTGAAGCGGCTCGGCCTGGGCGACTCGGCGATCTTCGAGATTTTCGATCAGGGGCTCAGCGCGGATCGCGCGTATCAGGTCGGGCTTTCGAACGGTGTGTTCGATGACGAGCTTGAAGCGCTGCGGCGCGGTTTCGAGCGAGCCCGCCTCATGGCGAAGGACGCACCGTACTCGCGCGCGCTTTTCAAGAAAGAGCTCACGCGGCATACAGCGGGCGCCGCCTGTACGGCTTGCGCGGTCGTGACGGCGGATCAGGCGGTCGCGGCGGCCGATGCCGAGCTGGCCGCCGAAACCGCGGCGACGTTCGATCCGGCCAGGAACCCGTTCATCCGCAGCGGGTTGCTCGCGCTGCTGGATCGCGGAGGCAAGCCGCCGCCGATGGACTACGCGTGTGCGGACACGCAATTGCCCGGCTGGCAATACCCGGCGGAGAACGGCACGGCCGGCGCGTGAGTCAAATGGCCGTATGAGGATGGGCCGAGATCTGAGAGTTCAAGACGGGCCGAGCGTCGTCCGCCGGCGTTTGCCGCGCGACGGCCGTCCGCCCCGGAGCGACCGATGACATACGACGAGATCATTCAAAATTGTCGCGAACTGCTGGACATGCTGCCGGCGCAGGCGCTGGAAAAAGTCCGCGCGGGCCGGCCGGGCCTCGAAGGATTTGCTGTGTTTCCGGTCTACGCGCCGGTCGAGATCATCCACGCGGCCGGGCTGCTGCCGGTCGGGCTGTTCGGCGTCGGCGGAAAGCTGGAAATCACGCACGCGGACTCGCGCTTCCAGTCATTTATCTGCTCGATCGCCAAGAGCACCCTGGAGCTGTTCCTGCGGCACGATCTGCCGGGCTTCCGCGGCGCGGTGTTCAGCTCGATTTGCGACGTGGCCCGAAATCTGGCGAGCCTGGTGAAGCGCAACGCGCCGGAAATGTACATTGAATATCTGCACATGCCGCAGAACCTGCACAACCAGCGCTCGCTGGAGTACACGCGGGCCGAGTTGGACCGCTTCCGCAACAACCTCGCGCAGCACCTCGGTCGAAAGATTCCCGATGCGGCCATCGCCGCGAGCCTGAAGCTCTACAACCGCGTACGGAGCTTGAGCCGCGAGCTCTATGCGTACCGGCGCGACCATCCGGGCGCGATCACGGCGGCGGAGCTTTACACCGTCATCCAAGCCGGCTCGCGCATGATGCCGGAGGATTTCATTCCGTTGCTGGAAGGCATGCTGAGCGGCGTCAAGCTGCGGCCCGTGCAGCACCGCGACAGCGTCAGCATCGTGATCGAAGGCGCCTTCTGCGAGCAGCCCCCGGCCCTGCTGATCGAGACCGTCGAGGCGGCCGGCTGCCAGGTGCGCGACGACGATCTGCTGATCGGCTGGCGCTGGTTCCGGGACGAAGTCCGTGTGGACGGCGATCCGCTCACGGCTCTGGCGCAGGCGTATCTGACGCAAAGCGAGTACTCGTCCGTCCGCCACGACGGCCGCACGCCGCGGACGGTCGGGCTGCTTCAGCGCGTTCGCGATTCGGGCGCACAGGCGGTGCTGTTCACGCCGGCCAAGTTCTGCGAGCCGGCTTTGCTGGATTATGTGCCGTTCATCAACACGCTGGATAAGGAGAACATTCCGCATCTGAAGCTCGAGTTCGAGGAGAAGATGTGGAC
>JACRLV010000092.1 GCA_016235145.1 Planctomycetota bacterium | reverse complement strand
TTCTTCCGCCCCGCCGGGGCGGAAACACAGGATCATCCTGAATCCACGGGTTACGGTCGCTGCACGACCTTCACCCGTGGCTACATTCCTTGGTCCCTCCAGGACCAGGCTTCGCCGGATAATGTGGGTAACAGCAAGCTCTTGAGCGGTGCTGTTTCGGAATTCTGGAATTCGCAGGCCGTGCCCTCGAGATTCGAAGAACACTGCTCAAGAGCAGTGGCACCCGTGCACGCGCGGTGTGCCATCACGCACGAGAAGCTCGTCGGCCGGCCCGCTTCGGGACGCAGGCCGAAATCGCATAAGATGCCGCCCGATCCGCATCGGATCGTGCCGCAGCCCGCGAGGCCCGCATGCGCAGCATCGTCATCATCGGCATCGCTACCGTCGACGCGCTCGGCCGTCCGGTCGATGAATTCCCCAAGCCCGGCGGCTTGCGGTTTTTTGACGAGCTGACGCTGGCGACCGGCGGGTGTGCGGTGAATTGTGCCGTCGCGCTTGCTCGGCTCGGCGTGAAGTGTGCACTCGTGACTCGGGTTGGCAAGGACGTCTTCGGCGATTTCGTGATCGCCGAGCTCATTCGCAATCGCGTCAACGTCGATTCGGTCGTCCACGATTCCTCGGTGAACACCTCGTTCAGCTTCGCGGCGGTCCGATCCGGTTCGATGCTCATGGACTCGCTTGACGGCCCGCCGACGGCCGAGCTTCTGGCGACCGCGCGGGCCGCCGGGGCGACGACGCTTCTCGATACGGTTTTCGTCGAGTCCTCCCCGCAAAGCGAGTGGGAGCGACGGATTGGCCCCGCATTGCCGCACCTGGACTACTTCCTGCCGTCGCTGCCTGAGGCGCGAGCCCTTTCCGGCCTGACGGAGCCGGCGGAAATCGCCCGCGCGTTTCTATCGCGCGGCACGCGAAATGTCATCATCAAGCTCGGCGCGGCGGGCGTGTACTGTCGATCCACGGCGGGCGAGGAGTTTCGCGTCGCCGCGGAGCCGGTCGAACGCGTTGTCGACGCGACCGGCGCCGGCGACTGCTGGTCCGCCGGTTTTCTCGCCGGTTTGGCGGCGGGGCTGGCGTTCGATCGGGCGGCCCGGGTCGGAAACGCCGTCGCGGCGTGTGGAATACAGGCCGTCGGGGCGACCAACGGCGTCCGACCGATGCCGGGCTTGCTGGCGGAGTGAGGAATCGAGAGCGAGCGTCAGCAACGAAGAATTCGTAGCGTCGGACCTCCGAGTCCGACGATGAAAGACCACCGGAATGCTCCGTCGGATTCAGAGGTCCGACGCTACGAAATTGGCACATGCGGCGACGCAGATTAGCCGTGGTCAAGGTGCAAGGCATGCAGGAACATCGACCAACGGGCTGGAACACGTGGGACTTTCGCGGCTTCAATCGCATCGTCTATCTGAATCGCGGCGCGACGGAGTTGATCATCGAAGTCGCGATCTGGGATGAAGATCATCGCCCGGCCGACGAAATAAAGAACCGCGGCGGACTGCACCGGGTATTCCGCTGGACGGACGTCACACGGCTCGGCGAACACGCGCCGCTGCGCTTGCCCGCAACGCTCGAATTCACGATCGGCGGAACGGCGTTTCATTTCGACGCGCAGGATCGGGCAGGCGAACTCAATCTCAGCGTGAAGCCGTTGAGCACAACCGCCAAGCGGGTCGCGTTCCTTTTCATCGCACCGGTCGGCGAGAACCTCGCGCGATCCAAGCCGAAGAACTATCGATTCGCCGGAGCCGGAATCGCGAGCGGCACGGCCGCTCTGCCCGGCAACTACTTCGTGAACACCGATCAGCCGTTCCTGCTCGGTTCGGCCGGCGCGGCGGCGACGATTCGCGTGCGGCCGAAGTCCCTGAAGACGGGCGGATCGGGCGCACGCCGCGCAAATGCCGCCAAGACCACCTCGCCGCCGCTCGCCGGCAGCGGCGCCCTGGCCGACGTGCCGCGCGCCATGACCACCGCCGTCACCTGGAACACGCTTTACGACACGCGCCGCCGCCTCGTTTCGTCGCCCGTCAGCCGCGATTGGTGCGCCGATTGGAAAGGCGTGGCGGTCTGGTGTTGGGACACGTTCATGATCGCGGCGATGATCTCGATCGCATCGCCGGAACTCGCGCGGTTGAATTTCGAGGCGGTGACGGCCGCGATCGACGAGCTGGGCATGGTCCCGAATTACTATTTTTCACACGGGGCGGCGTCGAAGGACCGCTCGATGCCCTGCCTCGGCTCGTACATGATCTGGAAGACGCAGGCCGCGCGGCCCGACAAGGCCTGGCTGAGAGCGATCTATCCGCGGCTGGCGACGTGGCACCGCTACTGGATGAAGCACCGCGACGGCAACGGCGACGGCCTGCTGGAATGGGGCTCTGACGACAAGCCGCGGTTCGAATTCCCGCAGTTGCTTCAGGACAATCCGCAGCTTCAGCATTCCGCCAAGTGCGCGATGTACGAGTCGGGGCTCGACAATTCGCCGATGTACGACGACGTGCCGTTCAACGCGGATCGCTGCACGCTCGAGCTGGCGGACGTCGGCCTGAATTGCTACTACGCGATGGATTGCGAGGCGCTGGCGCGCATCGCCGAGTGCATCGGCAAGCCGCGCGAGGCGGCGGCGTATCGGCGCGAATACGAGTTGATGCGGCGGCGGATTAACGAATCACTCTGGGATGAGGCGGCGGGCATCTACTGCAATCGGCATTGGGACGGGCGGCTGTCGCGCAGGTGGGCGCCGACCTCGTTTTTCCCGATGATCGCAGGCGTCGCGCCGCAGGAGCGGGCCGAACGGATGGTGCGCGAACACCTCTGCAACCCGGCCGAGTTCTGGGGCGAATGGGTGATTCCGTCGATCGCCCGCAACGATCCCGCGTTTCCCGACAATGACTACTGGCGCGGCCGCATCTGGGGACCGTTCAATCTGCTGTTTGCGGAAGGATTGCGGCGCTACCGAATGGACGATGTGGCGGCCGAATTCACCGGGAAGAGCCTGGCACTCTTCATGAAGAACTGGCGCGAAGACGGCGGCGTTTACGAGAATTACAACGCCGTCACGGGCAAAGGCGCGGATGTCTGGAACGCGGCCCGGCTCTACCACTGGGGTGGGCTGATGGCCTTCGTCGCGATTGAGGAACTGATCGACGTCGAAGTCGCCGGCTGGCTGCGGCTGGGATCGCTGAAGTTCCCGGCGGCCAGGATTCAGAATGTGCGGATCGGCGACAATTCCTACGACGTCGATCTCGGCGATCGGCTTCGCGTTCTGCGCAACGGCAAGCTGCTGCTCGAATGCACGTCGCGGGTGATCGTGCGAATTCCGCTGAGCGCCGACCTCGGCCGACCCATCGAAGTGTCGGCCGCCGGCAGCGGAAAACTGACGCTTTACGGCGCCGATTTCAAACGACATTCGGCATCGATCGACGGCGGAGCGGCGATCCGCCCGAAGATTCGCGGCACGACAGCCATGATCGAATGGTGACGCGCCGCCCGAAAGACTGTCCCGGTGCCACTGCTCTGTGAGCAGTGTCTTGCCGCGACAGACCACTGCTGCCACAGCAGTGGCACGCCTCGCACTGCTCAAGAGCAGTGGCACACCCCGCCGTTCCTAAAATCGCTCGTGTTATTTGGGCAATCCGCGAATTGCCGCTTCTGTTTCTTGCCGGTCGCTGGTTATACTTCACTTCTCCGGAGGAAAACACCATGCTTACCGCCGCCTTGATTGGAACGACGCTATCCACCCTGGCAAACGCCGACTGTGATGGAAATGGAACGCTGACCCGGCAAACCTGGGATGCTCCCGTCCCGATCGCGGCCCGGCCCGGCGGCGCGACGCGCGGCGGGCGGTTCGTGAGCCTGGATTCCGCGCCCGAGGCAGACCTGCCGATCAACGTCGTCTTTACGCCCGACGGCACGACGGCCGCGATCGTGCATTGGGTCACGGACAACGTGACGTTCTACGACGTGAACTCGCGAACGATCACGCACACCGTGGGCGTCGGCGATTTTCCGACGCACTTGGCGGTCACGCCGGACGGGCAGTACATCGTCACGCCGAACGCCTTCAGCGACTCGATTTCGCTGGTCGATATCGCGACTCACGCCGAGGTCGCGCAGATTCCGATCACCGGCGTGCAACCCTACCGCGTCGCCATTACGCCCGACAGCCACTACGCCATCGTCGGCGTGATCAACGACGCGGTCGCGTCGTCGTTCAGCGTGGTCGACCTGGTTACGCGAACGGAGGTGCGCAGCTTCCCGAGCAGCAGCCAGGGCGTGATCGGCTTCTACGGCGACACCGAATCGGGCATTACCGGTTCTCTGTTTACGCAATTCGCGCTGACGCCGGACGGCAGTCTGATCGTGCTGCCCAATCGCGGCGGCACGGATGTGCGGCTCTACGACCCGGCCACCGGCGCGCTTGTCGCGGCGATCCCGACCGCCGCGCTTCCAACGGCAGTCGATGTCAGCAGCGACAGCACTACCGCCGTCGTCAGTCACGAAGGCAGCAATCAGCGGATCTCAAAGCTCGACCTGCCGTCGCGGACGCGAACCGGCGATTTCGCCCTTGGCGTCAGCCTGAGCGAGCAGGTAATTCGCATCACGCCGGACAAGTCGCACGCGATGGCGGCGATTTCGAACAACGTGATCTTTGTGAACCTGACCAGCGGAGCGGTCGCCGCAACCCTGGCGACAGGCGTGGTCGGGGATATTGAAATTTCCTGGAACGGGCAGTGGGCGTTTGTTTCGAATGCAACGGCGCGGGTCATCGACATCGCAAGCCGGACGATCGTGGCGTCGCTGCCCGCGGCGCCGTGCGTCGAATCCGCGGCGAGCCCGGCGGACGGCCGCGTGGTCGCGCTGAACAGCCGCTTCCGCGAGGACATTCACCGCTTCACGCTCAATGGGGCGGCTTCGACATTCGACGGCATCACAATTACCGGCGAGCCGCCCGAAGGCGACGCGACGCGCGTGCTGGCGATCTCGCCCGACGGCCGCACGCTCATCGCCAACAACAACGTTTCCCGAAACGTCGCGATCATCGACCTCCCGAGCGGAAATGTGCGCGCGTACGTCGACACCGGCGACCGGCCGATGGGCTCGGCGATTACGCCGGACGGCAACTACGCCGTCATCGCCAATACGGACGCCAACACGGTCTCGATTATTGATCTCGCGACGGACACGCGCGTCGCCAACCTGAGCGTCTCGACGCGGCCGGTCCACGTGCGAATCTCGCCGGACAGCCAATTCGCCTATGTGCTGTCGGTCGCCGGCACGGACATGATCCACTTTATCCGCCTGAACGGCGCCGCCAGTACCGTCATCGGCACACAGCTTTCAGGCCAGACGGGTTCGGCGTTCGGCTATGCGTTCACGGAAGTGAGCGGCATCGAGCTGTCGCCGGACGGATCGATCCTCGCGGTTTGCGTCAGTTTCGACGATCAATTGCGGCTGATCGACACGACGACACGGGCGATCATCGCCAATGTGATCGTGGGCGATTTCCCGATCCGGGTCGCTTTTTCGCCGGACGGAACGAAGGCGTACGTCTCGAACGCCTTCAGCAACAACCTTTCCGTCGTGAACATCAGCGGCGCGTCGTCGAGCGTGATTGCGACCGTCGGACTCGGCGCGATGCCGCTGACCGTCAATCCCGATGCGGCGGGACAATACGTCTACTGCGGCGTCACCGGCTCGACCAACGTCGGCGGGCTGCGCGTGCTGAGCACGGCGACAAACACGATCGTCGCGACGGTTCCGTTCGGCGGCAACACGGGACCGCGCGATGCGCACCTGTCGCCGGTCGATCAGGTTCTCTACGTCGCGGCTTCGAGCGGCGAGTGGATTCGCGTCAACGCCGCCGGCCCGACGACGGCGATCATTGACCGCTGTGCAATGGCGAGCACGCCATCGGACATGGTGTTCTCCGAATCGCTGCGCATGGCTGCGGCGGCGTTGCCGGTTCCGGACGGCGTAGACCTGCTGGGCGGTCCGCCGCCCTGCCCCGGCGACCTCGACGGCAGCGGAACGGTCGATATCACCGATCTGGCCCTGTTTCTTTCGCAATTCGGCAGCGTCGGACCGGGCTTTGATGGCGACCTCGACGCGGACGGCGACGTCGATATCACCGACTTGGCGTTGTTCCTGAGCGCGTTTGGCACGGTCTGCTGAGCGCTCGCAGCGATCCGGTTGCCCGAAATGTCCATCCGAACACGCGGGGGGTCACGGCTTGGAATTGGCCGGCAATGCGAGGAGCATCAGCGCCCACTATTCGCGCGCCGGGCTGACGGAGCGGATCGATGCCGCATTGCGGGCCGCAGGCCTCGGCGAAGGCAAGCTCGCGGTCGCGGATCTGGCCGCGCTCGACCAGTTCCACATCGGCGGGATTCAGGCGACGCTGGCGCTCGCGCAACGCGGCGGCATTCGCGCCGGCATGCGCGTGCTCGAAGTCGGCGGCGGCGTGGGCGGCCCCGCGCGGGTTCTGGCGGATTCGCTTCAGGCGACCGTCGAAGTGCTGGACCTGACTGAGGAGTTCTGCCGCGCCGGAGCGATGCTCACGCGACGAGCCGGCCTGGAAGACCGCGTGACTTTCTGCTGTGCGAGCGCACTCGCGCTGCCCTACAAGGATGCCGCTTTCGACGCCGCATGGACGCAGCACAGCGCAATGAACATCGCCGACAAGCCGCGGCTTTACGCGGAGGTTCTTCGGATTGTGCGGCCCGGCGGGCGGCTGCTGCTGCACGAAATTCTCGCGGGCCCGGGCGGTCCGGTACACTTTCCAGTGCCCTGGGCCGGCGAGCCCGCGATCAGTTTTCTTGCAGCGCCGCAGGAATTGCGGCGGCTGATCGCCAGCAGTGGATTCCGCGAAGTCGCGTGGATCGATGAAACGGAAAACGGGCGCGCCTGGATCGAGAAACGGCTCGCCGCGTCCGGCGCCCCGGCGACGGCGTCGCCGCTCGGAATAGGCCTGCTGCTCGGGCCCGACAACCGACTCCTCTTCGAGAACCTCGCTCGCAACCTGCGTGAAAACCGCGTGACGATTTTTCAGGGCGTGTTTGAGCGAGAATGAACGGGGAATCGCGCCGAGCAGAGTCGAATCTCCCTCACACCATTCGACGCGACGGTCGAGAATACAGCGGTCGGTTCGTGCTTTTTTTTCGCGGGAGAATGCCTCGTGAAGGGCTCGAACCTTCGACCCGCTGATTAAGAGTCAGCTGCTCTACCAACTGAGCTAACGAGGCCGCAATTCCGGGACATCGCCCGAGCGAAAGATAGTACCACGATCGCGCGTTCCTGCAAGGGCCGTCGCGAACGCAGTCGCCCAGGTTTTCACGCACCCGAACCGCCGACCCTGCGGTTTGCGCAAAACGTCTTGCCATTGGTTCGGCTACAATCCGTGCGGGTGTCAAATCGCATCGGGCCGTCACAGCCGTTGACATGGGAGCTTCGGCTGTCGCCGTTGCGCGCATTCTGTGTTGCCGGCGAGTGCGATTTCGGGCCGACTCGGCGGCGGAAATCTATTGGACAATCAGCCGCCGGCGACGCGGTTCCGCCCGAGGCCGCGCGCTGATCAGGAGTTCGCGATGACCCTGAACGAAGACAAGTTGCACGAGTTCATGGGCAAGATGGTCGGCGACATGGGCGCCGCGATGAGCGGTGCGCTGATCGTGCTCGGCGACCGCCTGGGCCTGTTCAAAGCGCTCGCGAAGGAAGGACCGCTCGATTCGGCGGGTTTGGCGGCGTGTACCGGCGTTCTGGAGCGATATGCACGAGAATGGCTGGCGGCGATGGCGGCGAGCGGCTACATCGCGGTCGACACGAACACGCTGAAGTACTCCATGTCGCCCGAACAGGCCGCCGTGTTTGCGGACGAGTCGAGTCCTGTGTTCGTGCCCGGCGGATACGAAGTAGTGGGCTCGGTGTATCGCGATGAGCCCAAGATCGCCGAAGCGTTTCGAAATGGCAAGGGATTCGGCTGGCACGAGCACAGCCAGTGCCTGTTTCGCGGAACCGAGCGGTTCTTCAAGGCCGGGTATGCGGCCAATCTGGTCGCGAACTGGATTCCAGCCTTGGAGGGCGTGCACGAGAAACTCGATCGCGGTGCGCGCGTGGCGGACATTGGTTGCGGTCACGGCGCATCCACGCGAATTCTTGCCAAGGCGTTTCCGAACTCCGAATTCCACGGCTTTGACTACCACCCGGATTCGATCGGGCACGCCCGCGCAGCGGCGCTCGCGGAGAATCTCGACGGCCGCCTGCAATTTCACACCGCGTCGGCCAAGGACTTTCCCGGGCGCGATTACGATCTGATTGCGTTCTTCGATTGCCTGCACGACATGGGAGATCCGATCGGAGCGGCGCGGCACGTGCACCAGGCCCTCAAGCCGGACGGCACGTGGATGATCGTCGAGCCGTTCGCGCACGATCACCTGGAGCAGAACCTGAACCCGATCGGGCGCATCTACTACGCCGCCTCGACCATGATCTGCACCCCGGCATCGCTGTCTCAGGAGGTCGGGCTCGGCTTGGGGGCACAGGCCGGCGAGGAGACGCTGCGGCGAGTCGTCATGGAAGGCGGGTTCACTCGTTTCCGGCGCGCGACGGAGACGCCGTTCAATCTGATCCTGGAAGCGCGCCCGTAGCCGAATCGTCAGCGGCCGCGGCCTTCGTTCCGGATCTGGCGGCGGAGTTTGAAGAGTTCGCGGAACGCGCGCAGGATCACGCGCAGGTTTGCGCCGGTCTGCTGGCCGGCCGTGCGCGGGTAGTGGTGCACGCCGACCTGGCCGATGCCGAGTCCGAGGTTGCGGGCCTTGGCGAGCATCTCGGTGTCCATCAGCGCGCCGGTGCTGTGCATCTGGATCGCGTCGATGAATGTCTTTGGATAGAACTTGAACGCGCAGTCGATATCCCGCAGGCGGATGCGGAACAGGAGGTTGACGAGCGTGGTCCAGGCGAAAGCGTTCAGCTTGCGCAGCAGCGAATCCGCCCGGGCGATTCGATAACAACTCGCAATGTCGAATTGCTCCAATAGCGGCACGACGCCGGCCATCTCGCCGAAATCAAACTGTCCATCGCCGTCGGTGTAGAAGATCCAGTTCTTCCTGGCTTCGCGAAACCCGCGTTGGAGCGCGCCGCCATAGCCGCGGTTGGGCTGGTTGTGCACGGCGCGGACCTCGGGGATCTCGGCGGCGAGGCGGTCGGCGATTTCGCCGGTGCGGTCGCGGCTGCCGTCGTTGACGATGATCACCTCGAGATCGTCGGCGAGCTTGCGGCCGGCTTGGACCGCGGCCCGGGTGACGCGCTCGACGTTCGCCTCTTCGTTGTAGCACGGAAAGAAGATGGTGAGCGCGAACGGCTTGAGCGGCGGCTTGACGATGCTGGATGTCACGCGCGGCCCACTCCCGGTCTGACGCTCTCGGGTTCGAAAGCGGCTATTCGGCGCGTCCGCCGGCGACGACGGCGTCGAACTCGAACGCGCGAGGTTCCAGCAGCCCGTCGTGATTGGCGTACACGACCAGCGCCCGCCGGCCGGGCCGGACTCTAACGGCGGAAAAGTCGAGCCGCAATCGAACGGTCGAGCGGGGCGGCAGGTCGACGGCTGCCGTGAGCACGACACCGTCGGTAATCGAGGCGGCGCTCCAGGGAATGGCGTCGCCGTCGAGCCGGACCAGCGGGCGACATGCGATTGCCTGGTCTGACGGATTTTCCAGCGTGACGATCGGCGCGGGGCCTTCCGCGGATACAAAGCAATCTCTTTGTTCGGCATCGAGCGAGGCGAAGATGATTCGTGATGGGATATCGCAATTAACTTTTGGTTCCGACCTTTCGGCACTGGCGGCGCTGCCAACCGCGGCTCGGACCGTCGATTTTTCGGGCAAGTCGAAGGTGACGCGGCATTCCCAGAATTCGCCCAGGTCGGCGCGGGACACGAGCCGCGCGCCGCGAACCCACGGCTGCCGACCTTCGACCTTCTTCAGGCGAACCCACATGCCGAGATCGGCGATGGCGGATGACAGGCCGCTGGTCGCGGTGATCGTGCATTGGGTTTGCGGGCCGTCGTTGAAACCCGAAACGCGCGCCCGCAGCGTTCCCACGGATTGGGGGTCCGCGACAATTACCCGGCCTTTTCGAACATCAACGCAACGAAAGCGTGCGATCCCGGGTGCGCCGCCGAGGAAGGAACTGCTGGCTTGCGGCGTTCGAATGAAGAACGGCGCCTGGATGGCCGGCTCGACCGGCGGACTCACTTGGCAATGACCGCCGAGAAAGACCGCGGCGAGGCGAGCGGTCTGCACGTTGGCAACAAGTCCGCCGCGTTGCCGCCAGACGGACAGGAGCGTCGGTTGGTCGGAATTCGCGATTACGAAGGCGCTGCGGGGAGCGGGTGATTTCAGGAGCGCGTCATCCGCCCACTGAAGCTGTGCGGCGTCGTCGCTGAGCCGCGCGAGCGAATGGTCGGACAACACCACGAATCGGTACGGGCCGCAGTCGACCGTGCCGACCGCGCTGGGAGCGAGGTACTGCGAGTACAGCTCCGCATCGTCGTGATCGCCGCACGCCGCGATGACGGGAGCGTCAAATTCAGCCAAGAAGTCCGAGGCCTCCGCCCAGCCGCGTGCCGGGTCCGGGTGGGTGGCGTCGAGGAAATCGCCGGTCGCGACGATCAGCGTCGGACCTAGCAGATTGACTTCGGGAATCAAAGATCTCTCGAATTCAACCGAGCCGAGGTCGCCCACGTTCATGTCCGACAGATGGACAATGCGGAGTTCGTCGCCGATCGGGCCCACCGCGACGGCGTTGCGAGCCGAGATCGTGGCATCGCCGGCCCGCATCACGAGCGTGTACGTTCGGGGTGGAATCGATGTTGGAATCGTCAGCCGAAGCGGGTGGCCGGATTTCAATGCGTCCAGAGCGTCCGCAGGGACTTGCAGTGGGTAGGTGGCCGACGCAATGCGCGGATGGCGCAGGAAAGCCGTGACCGGCGACTCGGCGGCCGGGCAGTTCGCAACGACCGTCAGCGTTTCGCCGGGCGCGATGAACTGCGGGCGGCCCTGTGTGGGTGCGATGAATCGCGGTTCACCGGCCGGTGCGATGCCGACCGCAGGCGCTAGCAGCAGCAGCGCCGCGACGGAACGCCGGCGGCGGCTGGGATTCGTAGTGCTTCGCGTCTTTCGCACGAGCTCCATGTTCACACTCATTTGCAACCTGCCAAATCGGAGCAGCACAAGGGCATCGTGTGAGATTTCGGCGGAATCATAGCCCCAAGCGCCAGCGCGCGGGTATTTCTCGACATTCTGCTCTTTCCTGCCAATTCCCACGCGCTTGCGCTTGGGGCTCGGACTCAGCGCTCTGTCAGATCCCGAAATCGCATCGTGTCAAAAACGAAGGCGCGGCGGCCCTTGTCGCAGAACCGCAATCCGCGATATCTTTCAGATCGTGCCTCCAAGCGATGAAAATCCAGATCTGGCTGCATTGCGCGAATGGTCGCGCAACGAACGCCGGCTTGGCGTTCCGATCGTCGGGTTTCCGATGGCGCCAAGCGAACCGCGGACCGGCCGCGCGGAATCTGCGCCCGCGCCTCCTGCTCGACCGCCGGCCGCAGCGGCAGCCCGACCGGCTGCGCCCGCCCCGCGGCAGTCCCCGGGGCCCGGAAGCGCCATGATGCGACAACCGCCGCCGCGGGCCTCAACGCGGCAGCCGCCCGCTTCCGCCGCGCCAAGCACGCCGCCGGCGCTCGACGCCGAAGGCCTTCCTGCGTTCTGCGGCGGCGCATTGCCGGACGCTGAGGCGGCGAGGCATTTGGCGGTGTTGAACGACGGGTTCGTGCGTGAATGCACCAGGTGCCGCCTGCATAGCGGGCGAAAGCAGACCGTTTTCGGCGTTGGGTGTGCCCGACCCGAACTCGTGTTCGTCGGCGAAGGCCCCGGGGCGGACGAAGATCGTCTGGGCGAGCCGTTCGTCGGCAAAGCCGGGCAACTGCTCACCCGCATGATCGCCGCCATGACGCTGACGCGCGATCAGGTGTACATCGCGAACGTCGTGAAGTGCCGGCCGCCGGATAACCGCACGCCCCTTCCCGATGAGATGGCGGCATGCGCGCTGTTTCTGTTTCGGCAGTTGGCGATTTTGCGGCCACGAGTGATCGTCACGCTGGGCGTGCCGGCCAGTCAGACGCTGCTGGCGACCAAGACCGGGATCAACCGGCTGCGCGGCCAGTTCTACGATTTTCCTCCGCCGGCGTTACAGGGAATGGGGCTGCCGACCGCGCGGCTGATGCCGACGTTTCATCCTTCCTATCTGCTTCGCTGCCCGTGGGACAAGGGCAAGACCTGGGACGACCTCCAGCAGGTCATGCAGCTTCTCGGAATACCGATCCCGCAGCGAAGCGCCACGGGCGGGACGGCCGATGCCGGACCGGAGCCGTCCTGATTTCCGCTTTCCCATCGTCGCAGCGCTTCCACAAACGGTTTTCCGCGCCTCGGTCTTTGCCCGGCGGGCTTGTCGCGAGTAAAAACAGGGAGCCGGATCGGCGAAATCTCACCGGCGATGGAGATCGGCGTTGATTTGCAAGCTGGCTCTCGAAGACGGCACGGTGTTCACCGGCACATCCTTCGGCGCGGAAGGTACGCGCGCCGGCGAAGTCGTATTCAACACCTCGATGACCGGCTACCAGGAGATCTTCACCGATCCGTCCTATTGCGGGCAGATCGTCACGATGACGTTCCCGCTGATCGGGAACTACGGCGTGAATGAGGAAGATTTCGAGTCCAGGCGGCCGTACCTGTCCGGGTTCGTGGTGCGCGAGCTGCCGTTTCGTCCAAGCAATTACCGGGCGACCGCGAGCCTGCCGGATTTTCTGCGGCAGCACGGCATCATCGGATTGGCGGGAATTGACACGCGGGCGCTGACGCGGCGCATCCGCGTGCAGGGAGCGATGCGGGCCGTACTCTCGACCGAGATCATGGATGAGATCAAGCTCGTGAAGATGGCGCTTTCCGTGCCGACGATGGAGGGATCGAACCTCGTCGATCAGGTGAAGCCCGCCAAGGCCGGAACCTGGTCGCAGGCGCTGTGGACTCCCGAGCATTCCGCCGATCACGCCCAGCCCGCGGAGCATCACGTCGTCGCACTTGATTGCGGCATCAAGCAGAACATCATGCGGCACCTGGTCGAACGCGGCTGCAAGGTGACTTTCGTGCCGGCCGATGCGCCGCTGGAGGCCATTCGAGAATTGAAACCGGATGGGTTGCTCGCGGGAAACGGCCCCGGCGATCCCGCCGCCGTGACCAGCACCATCGCCACGCTGCGCAAGCTGATCGGCCAGATGCCCATCTTCGGAATCTGCCTCGGGCACCAGATGATCGCCCTGGCGCTCGGCGCCAAGACTTACAAGCTTCGCTTCGGCCACCACGGCGGGAATCTGCCGGTGCGAAACGAGCCCGCCGGCCGCGTCGAGATCACCAGCCAGAATCACGGGTTTGCGGTCGATGCGCCTTCGCTGGAGCGCGTCGGCGGCGAGGTGACGCACACGAACCTGAACGACGGCAGCCTCGAAGGATTCATGCACCAGGATCATCAGATCCTGTGCGTGCAATTCCACCCCGAAGCAAGCCCCGGGCCGCACGACGCCGGCTATCTGTTCGAGAAATTCGTCAAAGTGGTCAAAGGCGAGCGGGCGATCGGCCCGGAATTGCTTGCTGAGTAGCTCTGAAAAACCGCCGCGAAGACGCAGCCATTCGATTTCGCCGCCGGAGAAAGCAATGTCGTTCTTTGCAAAGACGATCGCCGTCGGAGTCGCAGTGATCCGCCTCGTCGCCGCGGATGCCGTCGCGCAGACTCCGGCCGCGGCGCCCGAGACGCCGCGCGTCGTGGTTGTGGTCGGCTTCGCGACGGATTCGTCGGTCGACTCGCGCGACGCCTGGCTGGCGGCGGCTTTTGAGGAAACGCTGGCCTGGCGGCTGCGCCGCATTCCGGAACTCACCATCATGCCGACGCTGCGGGCGCACCAGGCGCGGCGCGAATTGGCGGATTCGCCCGGCGACAAGCCAACCTGGGAGCGCGTGATTCGGCTCTTGGGCGGGCGCGTGCAGATATCCGGCGCGCTGCGCGGCAATCCGGACGCACTTCACGCCAAGCTCGAACTGATCGACCTCTCGCAAACCAAGGGGAAAGTGCCGGTCAAGGAACTGGGACCGGGGAAATTCTTCGACGTGCTGAACGAAGCGACGACGTGGGTCATCAACGAGCTGCACGTCGCCCAGCTTGACGGCGCGACGCAGGCGCTCGTCTTCGCCCCGCCGGCCGAATCGCCCAGCGCAGTCGAGTATTACGCGAAGGCGATTCTGGCGGCCCGCGCGGACAATTCTCGCGACGCGCTCTACTACCTCGAACAATCCGTGAATTACGACGGCGTGTATCGGCCGGCACAGCTTCTGCTGACGCAGCTTGAAATGCGGCTCAAGCCGAGCACGCGGGCGACGGCCGCCGTCCGGCTGCGGCGACTGGCCGAACACGTCAAACGTCTCGGCGACAAGGTGGATGAGGCGGAGATTGTCCAGGCCGAGGGCGTGCTGGACATGACGACGCGCTCGGTTGAGCCGGCCAGGCTGCGCTTCACCGCGGCTCTGGAACTCGCGCGGGCACAGCGCGATCCGTATGGCGAGCTGTTGGCGCTCAATCGCCTGAGCGACCTCTATCTGAGCGCGTCGACGCTCGCGGACGCAAAGCAATCCGAGGCCGAAAAGTCGCGCATCGAACGCGAGGCGCTGGAGCAGGCCGCCGAGTGGCAGAGAAAAGCGCTCGACTTGCTTCGCCGGCTCGGCGACGTGGTGGGCGAGGCGCCGTCCGCGGCGAAGTTGGCGTTGTTGGAAGAAAAGCTCGGGCAATATGAGCGCGCCCTCGCGACGCACCAGCGCACGCTCGCGGCCAGCCAGGCGATGGGTTCGCGCCGGGCGCAGGCCACCGCGCACCTGTTCATCGGGCAGTGCCTGCGGCAGCTCCAGCGGCCCGAGGAGGCGATCACGTCGCTGAAAAGCTGCATCGAACTCGCCGATGCCGAAGGAAAGCCGCTCGCCCGCATCGCGTTGGCTGAGCTATACCAGGATCCGGCGGTGAATAAGCCGGCCGAGGCGGAGGAGCAATTCACGCTCGCGTGCAAGGAACTCGAAGACGGCGATCTGAACAACCTGCTGAAGGCGCTGCGCGGCTTGGCAGACCTTCAGATGAAACAACAACAGAAAGCCAAGGCGGTCGCGACGCTCACCCAGGCGCTGGATGTGGCGAACGCACTGCGCACCCGCGAAGCGGCTGCGATCCGCACGCAGTTGGAGGCATGGAAGTCCGGCCGAGCGCCGTAAAGGCTCGACCAGGCTCCCTCTCCCGGTACTGCGGGAGAGGGCAGGGGTCCGGGCGCATCTCCCAAACTGCAATCGGCGCGGCGCCGCTGCTCTGTGAGCAGTGCGGTTCTGCGAGACGCCACTGCTGACACAGCAGTGGCACACCGGACCATTTCTGAAAACGCGCTTCCGGCCCCGCCGATTACCGATTTCGCCGCCAATCCGGCTCGCCCAGCCGCCCGGGCATGTCGGCCAGGATGTACGCCGTCGCAGCCAGACCGGCGATGTTCTTGTCCAACTCACGCGGATCGATCTTGTCCACCGTATCGGCTTCGGTGTGGTGGATATCGAAATAGTGCGTCATGTCGACGCGGTGTCCGAGCATCGGGACGCCGGCGGGCCCCATCGGGCTGATGTCCGCGCCGCCGCCGCCGAGCTCGGCGTTGACGGAGCCGGCCGGACCGAGCAGGCCGGCGACCTGCTCGAGGCGCGCCAGGCACGCGGGCCTTTCAGACTCGTCCTTGACGGAGGCGGAATAACCCCGAAACGCGCCGCCGCCGCTGTCCGATTCGATCGCCGCGGCGTGCATGGACAAAGCGTCGGCGTATTTCGCCGCGTAGGCCTTTCCGCCTGCCAGGCCGTTTTCCTCGTTGGTGAACAGCACGACGCGAATCGTGCGGCGCGGCTGGAGGTCGAGCTTGCGCAGCACGTTGAGGGCTTCCATCGCCATGATGCACCCGGCGCCGTCGTCCTGCGCGCCCTGGCCCACATCCCAGGAATCCAGATGCCCGCCGATCACGACGATCTCATCGGGGCGCTCGCGGCCGCGAAGTTCGGCGATGACGTTGGCGGACGGAGCGAGCTTTTCCTCGGTGCGGGCTTCCATTTTGAGCGTTACGCGGACCGTGTGTCCCGCTGCCTGGAGGCGGGAGATCATCGCCGCATCTTCGACCGTCACCGACGCCGCGGGAATGCGGGCCTTGGCGTCGAAGTAGTTCATCGCGCCGGTGTGCGGCGTACGCAGGCTGTGCGTCGTCGCGGACCGCACCAGAACCGCCGCCGCGCCGAGTTCCGAAGCCCAACGAGCGCCCATCACACGGTAGCGGGCGGAGGTGCCGTAGCCGGCGCCGCGCTCGGCGTTTTCGACCGGCATCGGCACGTCGAACAGAACGATCTTGCCGCGGGCCCTTTCGCCGAGTTCCTGGAGCGCGTCCTGATTGGGGACGGCGAGAACCTCCGCGGTGATGCCTTCGGGCGGCGTCGCCACGGAGCCGCCGAGCCCGAGCATGTGCAGCTTCGTCGGACGCGGTTCGATCATCTCCAGCGACTCGCGCCCGCGGACCCACTTGACCACCTCAACGGGATCGGTGCGGACGTTTTCGTGTCCGTCCTTTTTCAACGTCGCGACGGCCCACTCGACGGCCCGCTCAAGATTCGCCGAGCCGCTGAGGCGGTTGCCGATCGTGTCGCACAGTTCCGACAGCTTTCGGTATCCGTCGGTCCCCGCTTGGGTATGCACGGCGATTCGTTCCACGATGGCTTTGTATTCGGCCGGCAGCGGGGCGATCGCCGGCTGCGAAGCGGCAGTCTTCGGTCGTGAGGCCGGGTCTTGTGCTGACGCGGTCTGCGCGACGACAAAAAACGCGGGCGCGATCAACAACACGATTGAGAAATGGCGCTTCTTCATTGGTGCTCCGAATCTCGGCTCGTTTTCGATCAATTCTTGCCGGCGGCCGGCGAGCAACACCGGCTCGCGGCTACGGAAAATCGACATCCGGCCGGCCGCCCTGGCTTTCGCGGTCGTCGACGTAGCGGCCGGTGGAGTCGGGGTTGTCGAAGCGCGTCCACTGGCGGTTGAAATGCAAGTCGACGGTTCCGACCGGGCCGTTGCGCTGCTTGGCGATGATCAGTTCCGCGGAATTGTCTTCCTCGCCGCCCTCGCCGCCTTCGTTCGAGCGCTTGTAGTACGACTCGCGGTGCAACAGGGCGATCACGTCCGCATCCTGTTCGATCGCGCCCGACTCGCGCAGGTCGCTCATCATCGGACGGTTGCCCGTGCGGTCGGCGGGTTTGCGGTTGAGCTGCGCCATCGCGATCACCGGCACGCTCAGTTCCTTGGCGAGCGCCTTGAGGCCGCGCGAGACCGACGCGACCTCGGCTTGGCGGCTCTCGCTTCCCGGCGTGTGCATCAGTTGCAGGTAATCGACGAACACCGCGCAGACGTCGTGCTTGCGCTTGTTCATGCGGGCTCGGGCCCGGAGTTCCATCACGCTGAGGCTTGAGGTGTCATCGACGAACAGCGGACGGTCGCGCATTTCGTCGGCGGCCCGCTGGAGCCGGGCGAGGTCGTTGTCGTCGTGCCGGCCGCGGCGCAGCCGTTGGGCGTCCACGCGGGCTCGGCTGCACAAGAGGCGCTGCGCGACCTGCTGCTTGCTCATCTCCAGCGAGAAAAAGAGCACCGGGCGGTTGTTGGACAGCGCCATGTGCTCCGCGATGTTTAAACCCAACGCCGTCTTTCCCATCGACGGCCGGCCGGCGACGATGATCAGCTCGGCGGGCTGAAAGCCGCAGGTCATATCGTCGAGCTGGTAATAGCCGGTCTCTTCGCCGGTCAGGCGCGAGCCGTCGTTCGCCTCGA
The DNA here is from genome assembly GCA_016235145.1 of Planctomycetota bacterium. GTDB lineage: Bacteria > Planctomycetota > Phycisphaerae > UBA1845 > Fen-1342 > JACRLV01. Next base: position 3,222 of record JACRLV010000092.1, on the reverse strand, counting down.
TGCGGCGAAAAACCTCCTCAATCAGGTCGGGCAGCGGTTCGGCGCCGCCGGTCACGCCGCGTTCGGTGACTTCGAAGATGTACTTCGAGGCATTGTCGAGCACCTCGGCAGTCGGAGCGCGGTCGTCGAACGCCTCGTCCATGGCGCGGGCCGCGGCGCGAATGAGCTGCCGCAGGAGGAACTTGTCGCGGATGATCGAAGCGTACTCGCGGACGCGCAAGTGCGACGGCACCGCGTTGACGCACTCGGCCAGGAAGTCGTAGCCGCCGAGCGATTCGAACAGGCCGGAACGCTCCGCCTCATCCTTGATCAGCACGCCGTCGATGGAGCGGTTCGACTGCCAGAGCCCGACGATGTGGTCGTAGAGGCGCTGGTGGCGCTCGTTCCAGAACGCGTCGCGGCCGGCGTCCTGCAAGACCATGATGGCCTCGCTGACGGCGGCCGCGTCGAGCAGCATCGAGCCCAGGACCGCGCGCTCCGCATCGAGATCGTGCGGGAGCTCGCGATCGAGCGAGCTGCGGCTATTCGGCGTCCTCTGCGGCGGCGGGTTCAGCGTCGGCGGCGCCGGGCTCGGCATTGGTCTCTCCTCCCTCACGAACGACCCAGACCTTCACCTGAGTCTCAACCTCGTCCGTGAATTCGAGCTTGACCATCCGATTATCCAGCGTGCGGATCGGAACGTCCAACGCCACGTGATCAGGCAGCACGGCGAAGCCCTGGGCCTGAAGCGCGACGGCGATTTCCTTCGGGCCGACGGAGCCGTACAGGGTGCCTTCGGGGTTGGCGGCGGCCTCGATCGTGACCGAGACGTCCTTCATCCGCGTGACGATCTCCTGGAACTCGCGCGTCTTGCGGGCGCGGTCCGCGGCGGCGGCCTGCTTGGCCGTTTCGATCGCCTTCGTGTTCTCCGCGGTCGGCTCGGTGGCGAGCCGCTGCGGGAGCAGGTAGTTGCGGGCGTAGCCTTCCTTCACTTTGACCACGTCGCCGACGTAGCCCAGTTTGCGAACGTCTTTTACGAGCAGCAATTCACGCATGATTAACTTCCCACGTTATACGGCGCATCTCGCCGCGTATCCGCCAATGCCGGGCCGGCGCGGCGCCCACGCCGGCAGTCCGGTGAATAGCATCGATCCGGACATTCGTAGCGTCGGACCTCCGAGTCCGACGTTGAATTCCGTAGCGTCGGACCTCCGAGTCCGACGTTGCATTTCGCCGCACTCGCGTCGTCGGACTCGGAGGTCCGGCGCTACGACGGCCGTTACATCCGGCCGCTAGCTGACATAAGGCATCAGGGCCATGTGCCGGGCACGCTTGATCGCCTGCGTGATGCGGCGCTGGCCGGTCGCGTCCAGGCCGGTGCGCTTGCGCGAAAACAGCTTGCCTTGCGCGCTGACCAGACGCTGGAGCAGCCCTACGTCCTTGTAGTCGATGTCTTCCAGCTTGATTCTGGGTCCGCGAATTCTCGGTGCTTCCTGCTGCCGCCGAGACTTCTTCCTCTTGTTCTTGGCTCCGGGCCGGGGTCGAAACGCCATATCGCTTTCACCTCGTCGTTCGGCGGCGCGTCAAACGCCGCGTGCTCATCGATTTCCTGTCGCGGCGGATGTCTGTCCTTGATGCCGCAATCCCTCTTGCCAACGTCGAATCAAAACGGAATGCCGTCGTTCGTCGGCGGCGGTTCGCCCGCTCCGCCGCCCGCATCGGAGTAATCCGTCTCGGGGGCTTGGGCGGTCGGGGCCGCCTGCCTGGCGCCGCTGCCGCCGCGTGATTCGTTCTGCTGGAATCCGCCGCGGTTTCCCGAGGCGCGGGCCTCGGGGACGTTGCTGTAATCGGATCCTCCCGGCGGACCGCCGCCGCCTTCGCGCGGGCCGCCGAGAAACGTGAAGTTCTCGGCGACGACGGACAGCTTTGATCGCTTCGAACCGTCCTGGGCGGTCCATTGATCGAATTTCAGGCGGCCTTCAATCAGGATTGAACGACCTTTGGCCATGTATTGGTTGATGGTCTCACCCTGGCGTCCGAACGCAGCCACATCGACAAAACAGACGTCCTCGTGCTGGTTGCCGTCTTTGTCGCGCCAGCGGCGGTTCATCGCCAGTCTGAACTCGCAGACCGCCGTGTTGTTCGGCAGGTACTTGAGCTGCGGATCGCGCGTCAGATTTCCAGCCAGAATGACCCGGTTGAAGTTGGACATCGTCGAACCTCCGTTACAAAGGCCGCGGGTTACCGCTCGGCCAGCGCGTCCACGCCCGCCTCAGCCGGCGCTTCGAACGGCTCGGCATCGCGCCGTCCGCCGCCGCCGCGCCGGTCGGAATACCCGCCGTACCCGCCGTGGAAGTCGTCGCCGCGCCGTCCGTCGCCGCTGGCCATCGGCCGCAGGGGCTGGTCGGCGGGGTGGGCCTTCAACTCGGCGAGTTTGGCTTCGCTGAGCGGCTCGATCCGCAGGAACAGGAAGCGCAGCAGGCTCTCGGAAAGCAGCGCGTCGCGTTCGAGGTCCGACATACGCTCGGTCGGCGCGTCGAAGTAGCAAAGCGCGTACGTGCCGCGCTTCTTGCCGCGGATCTCGTAGGCGAGCTTTCGCTCGTCGAACTTGACGCAGACGTGGACCGTGGCGTGGGCCCGCTCCAACAGCCGGTTGACTTCCGCCAGCATAGCCGCCCAGTCGTGCGTGGCGGAATTGTCGAACAGAAACATTCCCTCATAGCTCTTCAAGGCATCACTCCTTGTTCTTCGTTGCGTTGTAGCGATTCATCGCCGCCGCGATCCCCTCGCGAATCCAGCACTCCGCGGCATCGGCGGCGTCCCGCACGGATTGCTCCGCCGCCTCGCGCTCATCCGGCGCGAAGGCGCTCAAAACATGGTCCACCGTCGCCGCGCGGTGCACCTTTCCGATCCCGATCCGCAGCCGCGGCACGTCCGGCGAGCCGAGCTTGGCGATCACGTCCGCGAGCCCTTTTTGCCCGCCCGCCGACCCGCGGGCTCGCACGCGGATCTGTCCCACCGGCAGGTCCAGATCGTCGGAGACGATCAGCAGCTCCGGCAGGCCGAGCTTGTAGAAGCGCTGCACCGCGGAAACGCTCCGCCCGCTGAGATTCATGTACGTCAGCGGCTTGCACAGCAGCACCCGCTCGCCGGCCAGGCTGACCTCGCCGATCAGCGCCTCGTAATCCTTGTCGTAGTCGCGCACTTCGCTGCGGCAACGGCGGGCGAGCTCGTCGACGACGC
>JACRLV010000091.1 GCA_016235145.1 Planctomycetota bacterium | reverse complement strand
GGTGATTGGGACGCCTGTACGAAAAACCCTAAGGCGCTATCACATCCAGTCGCATCGCGCCGCCAATACGGCCCCACGCGCTTGCGCTTGGGGTTCTGCTGGACGCTCTTAGTAGTTGCCGCGGCCGTAGCCGCCGCCGCCGCCGCCGTAGTCGCCACGGCCGCCGCGACCGCCGCCGCCGTAGCCGCCGCGTCCGCCGCGACCGCCGCCGCCGCCGCCGTAACCGCCGCCGCCGCTACGCGGCTCCTTCGGGCGGGCTTCGTTGACGGTGAGGGTTCGGCCGGCGTGGGGCTTGCCGTTGAGAGCGGTGATAGCCGCCTGGGCTTCTTCTTCAGAGCCCATCTCTACGAAGCCGAAGCCTTTGCTTCGGCCGGTCTCGCGATCCATGACCACTTGCGCGCTGCGCACGGTTCCGTGCTCTGCGAACATGTTTTGCAGGTCGACGTCGCTGGCTGAGTAGGGGAGGTTACCGACATAAATCTTCGTGCCCATTCACATTGCTCCTATAGAGGCTGGGCGTACGTTGACCCGCTGTTTTCACTTTCCGGGGCCAATTTGAAAGGGGCTAACCATCAAGCCCAAGTGGTGGGCGGGCGAGGAATGCAGAGACGCGTTGAAAACCAGCACGCAGACAGAGTCAGATCGAAACCGAAACGAGATTCCGTGTCCATCTCATGAACTAGCCCTCGATAGGTTGTAGCCACAAACAACGCCGCCGCCCGTCGCAATCCGGGAGCGGTTGCGAGCTGCTGGAAGACCCGTCCGCCAAAGGCATGTTTTGCGGCCAGACTCAGACGGCAAGCGCTTTCAGTGGGCACATTCAACGATCCGGCGCAATTCCTGCTCGTGGGAAAGCAGCTCTTCCAGCAAGCGAATCTGAGTTCGCGTTCGATCGAGATTCTGGTCCGGGCGAGTCGTGCGATAGTACGTGTCGCCGTTCAGATAGTCGGTCAGGAATCTCACCGCCTGCTCATAGGTGATTACCTGACCGCCATCGACCAGGTGAACCCGCTCCGCCGGACTGAGCAAATCGCGCGTCGTGCGGAGAAACCCGCGCGCAAGTGACTCGAAGAAATCGAGCCGCAGCTTGACGCGCGAAGCGTCGGGCTCATCCTCCGCTGCCATGCACGTCATCGAACGCACCATGTCGCCGAAATCGGACAGCACCAAGCCCGGCATGAGCGTGTCCAAATCCACGACGCACAGAGCCTCGCCGGTCTGGGCGTCGACCAGCACGTTGCTGATCTTCGCGTCGTTGTGGGCAACCCGTTCGGACACTGCCCCGCGCTGTCGAAGATCGGCGAGTGCGCCCGCCAATCGGGAACGGCTGCGCAGAAACCGGATTTCATCGGCGACCGCACCGGCCCGACCGGCGACATTGCGCGAAACGGCGGTTTCAAGCGCCGCCAACCGCTGACGCGTATCGTGGAATCCCGGAATCACCTCGTGCAGCCGAGGCGGCGGGAGATCACTCAGCAACGACAGGAACTCGCCGAACGCCGCGCCGGCGAACTCGACAAGCGCCGCGGAATCGGCGGCGAGGCGGCACCGGCTGTTCTCGATAAACGCGTACATCCGCCACCAGCTTCCGTTTGGGGCTCGGTAGGCAGGGTCGCCGGTTCGGGCAGGGATCACACGCAGGCATTTTCGATCCGCGTCGGGCGCTCTCGCCGCACGCAGACGCGCCGCGATGTGGGCGGTTGAGCGCTGGATGTTCTCCATCAGCTCGACGGGACGCGTGAAGATCGCTGTGTTGATCCGCTGAAGCAGAAACACGCGCGTGCCGGCGGGCGTTCCGGCCTCGACGCGATACGAGTCGTTGATATGCCCCGCGCGAAACGGCTCGACAAGCACCACATCGTCCACATTCTGAAAACGGCGCGCCATCAGCGCGGGAACCGGTGGTTCAGATTGCATAGGGGCTCACGCTCAATGTGCTGCGCGGCTATCCCACGTGGTTTCGTCGCGAGCGCATCAGCGCGACGAAGACCAGGGCCGTGGCGCACAAACCCACTGTCATCGCAAGAAAAACAATCCACGCCGCAAGAGTCAAGCCCGCCATCCCGGGCATCGCCAGATCGCCAAGCAGCCAGTGCCAGCGTTGAAAGAACGCCGCCGCCGTCTGATCTCGTGCGACCGGGCTCCAGCCGTGAAGCGTGAAGGTCTGGCCTCCGCGGGCCAGCCAACCAACCGCCAGCCCGCCCTGCGCGACGGCCCCCGCCGCCACTCCTCCCGCGGCGATTCCGCCCGCGGCGCCGCCGCCCAGCGCCAATCCGCCGATCGCGGCGCCTCCGATCGCGCCAAATAGGCCGGCCGAGAAACCGCCGAATGTGAATCCGCCGACGGCAACACCTCCCACCGCGATCAACCCACGTGCGACGCCGCCGAGAGCGACCCATCCGGTGGCGATGTCGCCGATGGCAATAATGCCGCGGGCGTGACCGCGACTTTCATTGCCGCTCGGGCCGAGGGCAATGTCCACCAACGGCAGGCCAAAGACGACCGTGCCGGATCGATACCGTTTCCCACCGAGCAATGTCCGCGGCGTGCGCTGAAGCACCTCCACGATCGGCTTGCCGCACTCGGGACACTTGCTCGAATCGACGAGCCCGGTCAGTCGATAGCCGCAGTTGCTGCAATAGGGCTCGCTATTCAAGCCGAACTCCTCGCCCAGCGGGATGGCGACACTTTGCTCAAGCAGCCGCCATTTTCGCTGAAAGCCGATTATCCGCCTAGCAGTCCGTTGACAAATGTACCGCAGCCGCCCTCGGCTGCTGTGTTTCTCGAAGAATCCGACGATCGCGGAGGGTCGGAGCGGATTTTTCAACGGACTGCCAGCCACGCCGTTTCGGCCAGTACAAAGATCGGTCCGGATCTCACCGCCTGCGGTTCTTTGCTGTAGCATTCGCGGGAGCAAGCGGAGGATCACTCTCATGCGCGATCAAATCATCGGGGGACTTCTGATGGCCGCCGTCGGAATCGGGTCGGCCGGGCCGGCCGCGGCGCAGACGCCGGAGCAGATCGAGAAAATCAAGGTCGCTTTGCCCGCCGCCGCACCGGCCAAGCCGGAGAAACCGCGGAAGATCCTGGTTTGCACGCGGACGCGCGGTTTCCGCCATTCGTCCATTCCGGTCGGCGTCGCGGCGATTCGCATGCTCGGCGAAAAGACGGGGGCGTTTCAAATCGAGCACACCGAGGATCTCGACCTGTTTGAGAAGGCGTCGCTCGATCAATTCGACGCTGTCGTGATGCTGAATACGACCGGCGAGTTGTTCGCCGCCGCGGCCGCAGGCAGCGCTCCGGCGGCCAGCGCTCCGGCGGATGAGCGTGAGCAGCGCCTGCACGAAAACCTGCGGGCGTTCGTCGAAAGCGGAAAGGGCCTGATCGGCATCCACTCCGCAACGGACACCTGCTACAAGTGGAACTGGTACGGCACCACGATGGGCGGATATTTCGACGGCCACCCATGGGGCGCCGGCGACGACGTCGTGATCCGCAACGACGACCCGACCCACCCGGTCGCGGCTCCATTCGGGCCGGAAGATTTGGAGATCAAAGAGGAGATCTACCAGCTTCGCGACCCCTATTCGCGGTTGCGACAGCGTGTCCTGCTGACCTTGAACACCGAGCGAACCGACATGAAGAAAGCCGGCGTGAAACGCACCGACGGCGATTTCGGCGTGACGTGGGTGCGGACGCAGGGCAAGGGCCGCGTGTACTACTGCTCGATGGGACACAACGAGCACATGTACTGGAATTCGCGCGTGCTGGCGCATTACCTCGCGGGAATTCAGTATGCGCTGGGTGATCTGGCGGCGGACGCTGCGCCGGTCCCGGCCCGCGGCGCGGCCCCCGCAAGAGAATCATCGGGCGGGGCAGCCTCCGCGACTCCGCCGCCCGGATTCGCCCCGCTGTTCAATGGCCGCGATCTGACCGGCTGGCGCGGCCTGGTTTCGCCGGAAGGTGGTCCGCCGGCGCGGGCGAAATTGTCGGCGGATGAGTTGAAATCAGCCCAGACGGCGGCGGATGCGGACATGCGGGCTCATTGGGCCGTGCAGGATGGGGCCCTGGTTTTCGACGGAAAGGGCCACAGCCTCTGCACCGCGAAGGATTACGGCGATTTTGAGCTGCTCGTGGATTGGAAGATCGAGGCGGGCGGCGACAGTGGAATCTACTTGCGCGGCTGCCCGCAGGTGCAGATCTGGGATCCGGCGAAATGGCCGGAAGGGTCCGGCGGGCTCTACAACAACAAGAAGCACCCGAGCAAGCCGCTGGTCTGCGCCGATCGGCCGATCGGCGAGTGGAACACGTTTCGAATCACGATCAAAGGCGACCACGTTTCCGTGTGGCTGAACGACAAGCAGGTCGTCAACGACGTCACTCTCGAGAATTACTGGGAACGCGATAAGCCGCTCTACCCGACCGGCGCGATCGAGCTCCAGAGCCACGGTTCGACGCTGTATTTCCGCAATGTCTTCATCAAAGAGCTGTAGCCGCCAAGGCATGCCGCGAATTCAACCGTAGCGTCGGACCTCCGAGTCCGACGGGAATTTCATCGTCGGACTCGGAGGTCCGACGCTACGAATTCGCTCTCGTACGGCAACGCCGCCTGATCATCCGCCGCGGCGTTTTTGCAGCAGCTCGGCGTAAAGACTTTCCAGCGATCTCACCATGTTCCGGCAATCAAAGCGGTCCCGGCAGTGTTCGCGGCCCGCGGCGCCGAAGCGCGTCCGCGCGGCGGGGTCTCCGGCCAGCTCGCAGATCGCATCCGCAAAGCCGCTCGCATCGTTGAGCCGGATCAGGCGACCGGTCTTGCCGTCGAGCACAACCTCCGGCGTGCCGTCGATGTCGAACGCCACCGCCGGCACGCACATCAACAGGGACTGCACCACCACGCGCGGCAGCCCCTCCCATTGCGACGTGTGCGCGAGCAGATCAAAGCCCGCAATCATCTCGGGCACGCGGGCGGGCGGCACGAGACCAACCAGCGTTGTGCGTTCGCGCAGCCCGAGCCGGCCGAGCTCGGATTCGTAATCGCGGCGCTGCGCTCCGTCGCCGACCCACACAAACCGCAGCCGCGGCTCGCGCTTCGCCGCCGCGCTCATGATCGGCAGGAGCTGCTCGTATCCTTTCCTGCGAAACAGTCGGGCGACCGTGCCGACCACCACGTCGTCCGGCCCGAAGCCCCAAGCGGCCCGGATCTTCCGCCGGTCGTGGCGGCCCGGCGTGAACTGCTCGATCTCCATGCCCGAATACACGGTCCGGCAGCGCTCGCGGCGGCAGACGCCGGCTCGGACGGCCTGCTCGATCATGGCATCCGCCACGCCGACGATCGCATGCGAGAAGCGGGCGGCTCGTTTCTCGAGCGCTCGGTAAATCGTGCGCACGATCCACGGCTGCGTGCGATTGAAACTCATCCCGTGGATCGTGTGAACGACTTTCGGACCGCGCAGCCTGGCCGCCGCAAACCGCCCCACGATTCCGGCCTTGCTCGAATGCGTGTGGATGATGTCCGGCTTGAGGTCGCCGAGCATGCCGCGAAGCTCGCGAACGGCCCGCGCATCGAGCCAGGGATTCACGGATCGAATGAGTTCCGGCAATTGAACGTAGCGATAGCCGCCATTTTCGGCGCGCTCGACAAGCGAGCCTTCCGGCCCCGTCGTCGGTCCGGCGATCAGCGTGACCTCATGCCCGAGTGCGTGCAGCCCCTCGCAACTGAGGATCGTGTTCTCCTGCGCCCCGCCGACGATCAAGCGCGTGATGATGTGGCAGATGCGCATGGGCTCCTCGATCTCGCCCTGAGCGAGCGACGGGAAGTGTCAGGCCGCGGCCGCTTTCTGCCAAGCCGGCGGATTCTTCGTCTTGCCCGAACGGGAGGCGTTCGGATACCTTGGCTGGCGGAACGGCCGGATCTCGCCGGCGGCATCGATCAGGGGCTGACAAGAATGGCTGGACACTCACATTGGGCTCGCATCAAACGCGCCAAGTCCGTGACGGATGCCCGCCGCGGACGGGCCTGGAGCCGGCTTTCGCGCGGCATCATCGTGGCGGCCCGCAGCGGCGGCGGCGATCCGGAATCGAATCTCGCCCTGCGGTACGCGATCGATGCGGCCCGGGCCGAGAACATGCCCAAGGACACCATCGAGCGGGCGATCAAGAAGGGCACCGGCGACGTCGACGGAATTTCGTTTGAGGAGTTGACGTACGAGGGGTACGGTCCGGGCGGGGCGGCGTTTCTGTGCCTGGCCCTGACCGACAACCGCACCCGCACCGCAGGCGAAATCAAGAACGCCCTCGATCGCCTGGGCGGCAACCTGGCCGCGGCCGGGTCCGTCTCGCGGTTTTTCACCAAGCGCGGCGTGATCACGGTCTCCGCCAAGAACGCCGGCGAGGATCGGCTGACCGAAATCGCGATCGAAGTGGGAGCGGACGACATCCGCCGGGACGGCGAGGTTTTCGAGCTGACCTGCGATCCGTCCGTTTACGGCGCGCTGCGCGATGCGCTGGAGAGCGCGAAGATCGCGACGGAGACCGGCGAGTTGACGATGGTGCCGTCGCTGACGGTCCCGCTCAGCGGCGAGCCGGCCGAGAAGATGATGAAGCTGGTCGAAGCGCTGGAAGAGAACGACGACGTGCAGAACGTCTATTCGAACGTCGAAATCTCCGCCGACGAAATGAACCGCCTTTCCGGCTGACGTCGGACTGCCAAATCCGGCACATCGAGGGGGATGCGTGATCGTTTGCCGGCTCTACAATCATAGCCCCCCGCTCGGGCGTTAGCCGCGCCCCAACACGAAATGCTCGCACGAGGGTGGCACGGTCAAGCGATCGCGCGAACGGGGCACCGCTGCTCGATCGATCCATTCGCGATCGCTTGGCCGTGGGGTCGCAGGAAGCTTGTGGCCGCGCCGCAACACGGCCAAGCCGTCGCGATTGGCGTTTTCGCCCGGAGGATCTACTTGGCGCGACGGCTTGACCGTGCCACCCAACGCCGTAAACCAACTCGGGTGGTTTGTT
>JACRLV010000014.1:10074-21345 GCA_016235145.1 Planctomycetota bacterium | reverse complement strand
CGCCGATCCCGCTGTAGAACGATTCGCCGATCGAATCGGAGCAGACCTGCCCGGTCAGATCGATCTGGAGGCAGGTGTTGATCGCGACCATGTTGTCGTTGCGGGCGATCACGAACGGATCGTTCACTTAGTCGGATGTGTGCATCTCGACCATCTGGTTTTCGTGCAGGAACTCGTAGCAGGCTTTCGACCCGAGCACGAAACTCGCGACAATCTTGCCCGGATGCAGCGACTTGCGGCTGCCGTCGATCACCCCGCGCTTCACCAGATCGGCCACGCCGTCGCTGAACATCTCGGTGTGGATGCCGATGTGCTTGCGCTCGCCGAGAAAACGCAGCACGGCGTCCGGAATGCCGCCGATGCCGAGTTGAAGCGTCGCCCCGTCCGGCACCAGGTCGGCGATGTTGCGGGCGATCTGCTCTGTTTCGCCGCGTATTTTGGCCGCCGGCAGCTCCGGCAGCGGCAAATCGACCTCGACGACGGCATGCACGCGATCGATGGGCAGGCGGTGCGGGCCGAAAGTCCGCGGCATTTGCGTGTTGACCACCGCGATGATCGTGCGGGCCATTTCACACGCGGATGGATTCAGATCGATGTGCGTTCCGAATGAGCAGTTCCCTTCGGAATCCGGCGGGCTGACGGAGACAATGGCCACGTCGACCGGAATTCGACCGGCCCGAATCAATCCGGGAATCTCGGACAGGAACACCGGCGTGTAGTCGGCACGTCCTTCCGCCACTGCCGCTCGAACGTTCGATCCGATGAACAGCGCGTTGTGCCGAAATCGGGCCGCGTACTCCGGCGCCACGTACGGGGCCTCGCCCAGCGTGAGCAAATGCGTGATCCGCACGTCGCTCGTTGCGGCCTGCGGAGACATCAGGGCAGGGTAGATCCCCCGCGGCGACGCGGAGCCGGCCGAGAGAAAAACCGAATCGCCGGGCCGAATCTTTTCAATCGCACGCGCTGCGGAAGTCAGTTTGCCGCCGCAGCGATTTCGCCAATTGTCAGCGTTCATTTTGATTGTCCTTTGACGCGTCTCCGCCGAGAGAGCGGGGAAGAATCACCGCCCACCGACGAACCCGCCGCGCCGCTTCGTCTTGTTGCAAACCGAATGCCGACTATCAATGTCCGATAATGGTTTCGTCCAGACATCAGGAATGCAGTTCGCCGCAGCTCATGTGTGAAATGTCGCACCGCCCCGCGCAAGGAGGTGACTGCATATGATGACCGCATGGAAAACACCGGCCTGATCGCCGCAATCCACCGCAGTGAGCAATCATATACGGAGCAAGTCTGCCGGCGGGAAACGCTCGCGGTCGGACACGCGTTCTTCGCTTCAGAGCATCCGCTGGTTCCCGAATGCAACTTCGTCGGCGAAGCGACACTCGACGGACTCGACGATGGCGCGGTCGCCGCCGTCGAGCGCATCTATTCGGATCGAGGCGGACGCTGTTTCGGGTGGACGCCGCGGATGGGAGAGGATGCCGAAGCGTTCGAGCGGCGGCTGGCTGGCCGCGGGTACGTTCGCCGAGAGTTCTCGTGCGCGGAGTTTCGCGGCGCGCCGCCGACGGCTGCGCGCGGGGTCCGCGTGCTGGCGGCCCGGGCGATGCCGCGGGCCTACCGATTGCTGGTCGAGCAGCGCGCCGCGACCGAGGGCGAGGCGCTTGCGTCGGAGCGGACGGCGATCCAGCTCGAGCGCAACAACGATCCCCAATATGACGCACTGGTCGCGCTGATCGACGACGAACCCGCCGGCATGGCCGCGCTGCACAGCGTGGGCACGATCGGACGCATGCGGGAGCTATTCGTCGCACCGGCACGTCGGCGGCGCGGCGTCGCCACGGCGCTGGTTGCGTTCGTCGCCGCTCAGGCGCGGCGCTGGGCGATGGAGCGGCTTTGTGCGACGGCGCCGGCAGATGACCAAGCTGCTCTGGGGCTCTTGCGCGGGACGGGCTTTTCCATCGAGGGTACAATTTTTGCCTTTCGGCGGCCATAGCCCCAACGGGCGGCGGCCCTGAACGAGGAACCGATGTCGCTGGCGATCGATGGGTGTGTAGTCGAGCCGATCATCGGGCTGGAGGTCCACCTTCAGCTTGCGACGCGAACCAAGATGTTCTGCGGGTGCGCCCTGGAGTTCGCCGCGCCGCCGAACTCGCGCGTCTGCCCCGTCTGCCTCGGACTTCCCGGGGCTCTGCCGGTCGTCAACTCGCATGCCGTCGAGCTTGCGGTGCGGACCGGCCTGGCGATGCACTGCCGGATCGCCCGCGTGACGCGCTGGGACCGCAAGAGTTACTACTATCCCGACCTGCCCAAGAACTACCAGATTTCGCAGTACGACCAGCCGATCTGCGGGCCGGGGCACTTTGAGCTGCCGTTCGGCGGGCACATTCGCAAGATTCGCATCCGCCGGGCTCATCTCGAAGAGGACGCGGGCAAGAACATCCATCCGGGCGACGGCATCACGGCGGTGGATCTGAACCGCGCCGGTGCGCCGCTGCTGGAGATCGTCACGGAGCCCGACCTGCGCTCGGCGGATGAGGCAAAGGAATTCGCCGAGCAACTTCGCCGGCTCGCGGCCTACCTCGGCGTAAGCGAAGCGAACATGATGAAGGGGCAGATGCGCTTCGAGCCCAACATCAACCTGCGCATCCGCAAGGCCGAAGCCGTCTTCGTCACGCCCATCGTCGAGGTCAAGAATCTCAACTCGTTCCGGTCGTTGCACGGGGCGATCGAGTACGAGGTGCAGCGCCAGTTCGACGAGTGGCGCGAGACCGGTCGCACCACCGCCGTCGGCAACAAGAGCAACCGCGGCTGGGACGACGTCGGCATGCGCACGCTGCCGCAGCGCGAGAAGGAAGAGGCGGATCAGTACCGCTATTTCCCCGACCCCGATCTGCCGGTGGTGAAGCTCGACCCTGCCTGGGTGGAGCACCTGGCCGAGGAACTGCCCGAGATGCCGATTCCGCGAACCGAGCGGTTCACGTGTGAGTACAAGCTTCCGGTTCGCGACGCGCCGGCGCTGGTGGACGATCGCGCCACGGCGGACCTGCTCGATCACGCCGCCGAGGCCGGCGCGGACAAGGCGACGCTCGGCAAGCACTTCCTCGGCTGTTGGTCGAAGCTGGCGAACGAGCGCGGCGTAACGGTGGCGGGGCTGGGTTTGCCGCCGACTGCGTTCGGCGAGCTTGCGGAACTAGCGCATCGCGGCGTGGTGAGCGCGACGGCCGCGGCGCAGATCGCCGGGGAGATCGTGCGCTGCTGGGAGGCGGAACGCCGCACCGCAAAACCAGAGGCGCTGGCCGAAACGATGGGCCTGGTGCAGAACCGGGACGAGGGCCAGATTCTGGAATGGGTGGAGCAGGCCCTGGCGGCGAACTCCAAAGCGATCGCGGATTCGCGTGAGAACCCGAAAAAGGCGGCGGCGATTTGCGGGTTCCTGGCGGGTCAGGTGATGAAACTCTCCGCCGGCCGCGCCGATCCGAAACGGACGCGCGAACTCATCGCGCAGCGCCTGGAATCCGTGTAGGCATCGCGAGATTCACTTCACGCGATCGTTCCGCACCAGAAAACAAGAGACAAACCGCGGAGAACGCGGAGACCGCAGAGAAAAGAGAATGCAATTTCAATTCCCTGTCTCTAACTCCGCGCTCTCGGCGTGCTCTGCGGTCAATCTTCATTGAATTCGCGCGGCATCACGCAACCGTCAGTTCTTCCATCGAAAGCTCGCCGCGGGCGCCTTGGCAGAGCACGCTCTCCGCGCCGACCGCTTCTCCCAGCGCGCGCAGCGCCTCCGGCGAGGCCGCTACGCCGCCGGAACGCTTGACCGTCGCCAGCCACCCGGCCGGCGAGTTGACGCGGATCATCAGGGGCGTCTTGCCGGGATGTCGCCGGCATAGATCGCGCACCTGCGCAAGAGCGGGCAGCGGCGCCCCCAGGCTCTGCACGCGGACGATCACGGCGCTGGTCAGCCGTGCGGTCGCATCCTCGATCGGGATCACGTCGGTGATTTGCAGCGAAGGCTCCTCGCGCCGCCGGTTGATCGTCGCTTCGAGGAAGACGACCGCGTCCGGCCGCAGGCGGGCCTGCAACTCCGGCAGCTTGTCGGGAAATAGCGTCGCTTCGATCGAGCCGACGAAATCCTCGATCACCGCGATGAGGAGCTTCTGGCCCGCGCTGCGCCCGCTCTTGATCGGCACGCTCCGGACCTTGGAGATCAACCCGCCGACGACCACGCGCGCGCCGTCGCCGCCCGATTTCGCGGCGAGCGTGTCGCAGGTCGCCAGCGCGCGAATCAGCCGTTCGTGCTGCGTCAGCGGGTGCTTGGTGATGTAAAAACCGAGCGTCGCCTTCTCATACGTGAGCATCTCGGCGTCGCTCCACTCGGCGGTCGAAATCGACTTCGGCTTCGGCGGCGGAGCGGCCGCCATGAAACCGCCGAACATGTCGAGCTGGCCGGCTTTCTTGTCGCGCTGTGCTTTCTGACCGTGTTCGACGGCGTCCGGCACCACCTCGATCAGAGCCCGCCGCATCGCGCCCGTGCTGTCGAACGCGCCCGCCTTGATGAGCGCCTCGATCACGGCCTTGTTGACGGCGGAATGATCGACCCGCTCGCAGAAGTCGTAGATGTCCCTGAACGCGCCAGCTTCCTGCCGGGCATGTCGGATGGCCTGCACGGCCTTGTGCCCGACGCCGCTGATCGCCGCGAGGCCGAAGCGAATCGAACCGCGTCGCGGGAAACAAGGTGACAAAGAACCAAGGGAACAAGGTGCGCCGCCGTTCGCCGCATCGCGCCCGATTGCTTCCTTCTTCCCTTGTTCCCTTGTCTCTTTGTTTCCTTGTTCCCTCGTTTCCTTGCTCCGTACGTACACGACCGTGAACGCCTCATCGCTCTCATTCACGTCCGGCGGCTTGACCGTGATGCCGACGCTGCCGTCCGCCTGGCGGATGCGGCGGCATTCGTCGATGTACTCGGCGATCTTCTCGGTGCTTCCGCTTTCGTACGTCAGCACCGCGGCCATGAACTCGCACGGGTAATACGTCTTCAGCCACGCCGTCTGAAACGCGATGACCGCGTAGCCCGTCGAGTGGGCCTTGTTGAAGGCGTAACCGCCGAATTTCAGGATGTCGGCGAAAATCTGCTCGGCGACGTCGCGTTTCAGGCCGTTCTTGGCGCAGCCTTCGATGAACGGCTCGCGCTCGGCGTTGATCATCGACTCTTTTTTCTTCGAGATCGCCTTCGCCAGCCGGAACGCCCGCCGCAGGGGCACCTCGCCGAGCCGGTTCACCAGCCGCGACACTTGCTCCTGATAGACCATGATGCCGTAGGTCTCCTTCAGGACATCGGTCATGGTCGGGTGCGGCGTCGTCCAGTGCGTGCGGCCGTGTTTGCGGGCGACGTACTCGTCGATATACGCCATCGGGCCGGGGCGAAAGAGGGCGTTGGCGGCGATCAGGTCGTAGATGCGGTTCGGCCGCATCTTCATCAGTACGTCTTTCATGCCGCCGGATTCAAACTGGAAGACGCCCTTGGTTTCGCCGCGCGAGAGCAGCGCGAAGACGTTTGGATCCGTCAGGTCGAGCCTGTCGAGGTCGATCTTCAGGCCGTGGTTTTTCTGAACCAGCTTGCAGGTCAGATCGATCTGCGAAAGCGTCCGCAGGCCGAGGAAGTCCATCTTCAGCAGGCCGATCTTCTCGACCGTGGGCCCCTCGAATTGCGTCGTCACGTCGCGCGGGTCGGCGTCGGCGGCCTTGTGCAACGGCACGAGCGTGTCGAGCGGCTTGTCGGCGACGACGACGCCCGCCGCGTGAACGCTGGCGTGCCGGGCCATGCCCTCAAGCCGCTTGGCGATGTCGAGGACCTTGCGAATCGTCGGGTTGCCGTCGTAGAGCTTCTTGAGCTCGGGCTCCTGCTTGATGGCCTTGTCGATCGTCATCTTCAGCTCTTCGGGCACGAGCTTGGCGACGCGATCGGCCTCTATCAGCGGAACGTCGAGTACGCGGCAGATGTCGCGGATCGCCGCTTTGGCCTTGAGCCGGCCGAAGGTGATGATCTGCGCCACGTGGCCGTATTTCTCGCGCACGTAGTTGATGACCTCTTCGCGGCGATCCTGGCAGAGATCGACGTCGATGTCGGGCATCTCGTCGCGCTCGGGGTCCATGAAACGCTCGAAGTAAAGTCCATAGTGCAGGGGATCCACCGTGCTGATGCGCAGGCAATAGCCGATGACCGTGCTGCACCCGCTGCCGCGCGCGACGGCGGGAATGCCGTGATCGTGCGCCCATTTCACGAAATCGTGCACGATGAGGAAGTAGCTCGAAAACCCCTTCGATGCGATGACGGAGAGTTCGTAGTCGATGCGTTCGACGAGTTCTTGAGGAAGGCACGAAGGCACGGAGGCACGAAGGCACGAAGGAGAATGCGGGGGCGCCGCTTCTCCCAAGTCGCTCAATTCCTCCCCTTCGTGCCTTCGTGCCTCCGTGCCGTCGTGGCTGCTTCCGTACCTCTCCAGCGCGCCGGCGTACACCAGCTCGCGGAGGTACTCGTCCGCCGTCTTCCTGGCCGGCGGTGCGAATACCGGGGCGTAGCGCTTCGAAAAATCGAACGCGACGTTGCACATTTCCGCGACACGAAGCGTGTTCTCGAGCGCCTGCGGATATTCCGGCAGCGCCGTCGCCATCTCCGCCGGCGATTTGAGGAAGAACTGGTCGGTCGGCAGGCAGAACCGCTCCTCGTTGCTCATCTTGTCGCGAGTGGAGATGCAACAGAGGACGTCGTGGGCCTCCTTGTCGTCGTGGTCGAGATAATGCACGTCGTTGGTGGCGATCAGGCCGACGCCGAGCTTCTGGGCCAGGTCCGCCAACTCGGGGTTGGTCGTCTTTTGCTCCGGCATGCCGTGGTTCTGAAGCTCGATAAAGAATCGGTCCGGGCCGAAGATGTCGAGATACGTCTCGGCGATTTGCCTGGCGGCGGCGTAGTCGGCCTGAAGCAGCGTGGTGGGGATTTCGCCGCCCAGGCAGGTGCTGGTGCAGATCAGCCCTTTGGAAAACTCGCGCAGCACGGTCTTGTCGATGCGCGGCTTGCGATAAAACCCCTCGACGTAGCCGATGCTGCTGAGCTTGATCAGGTTGCGATAGCCGTCGAGATCCTGCGCCAGGAGCAGCAGGTGATACGCGCCCTCGCGCAACCCCTTGGTCTCCTTGTCGCGCCGGTCGGCGGGCGCCAGGTACAGCTCGCAGCCGATGATCGGCTTGATGCCGGCGTCCTTGGCGGCCTGGTAAAACTCGATCGCCCCGAACATGTTGCCGTGGTCGGTGATCGCGACCGCCGGCATGCCGAGCGCTTTGCACTTCTTGACCACCTCGCTCGGGCGGCAGGCCCCGTCGAGCAGCGAGTATTCGGTGTGCAGGTGCAGATGGACGAATTTCGGCGCGGCGGCGGCGGCGGCAGAGGACATACTTACCCGACTCCGTATGAATCACCGGATGGTAGAGAGCCGGCGAACCGGCCGCAATGAAGCGAGTCAATGAGAATGCGAGCCACGGAGGTACGAAAGGTAGCACCGCCTTCCAGGCGGTAATTCGTGCACGCGGGAAACACGCGGTCTCCGGGCGCCGGCGAGCGAGCCGAGAGAGTAGCCGAGGGCGGCCGCGGTCCATCAAAACCCGAAACGCCCGCACGTGGGCCGGTCTTCAGAGATCCGATTGGCGATTCAGACCGCGACGCTCAGTTCCGAAGTGCTTCTTTCAACACGAATTCTTCGACGAAGATCGGGACTTCGCCGGCCACGCCGAGCGCGATCGCGTCCGAAGGCCGGCTGTCAACCTCGACCACCTCGCCGCGGGCCCGCAGCACGAGCTTGGCGAAATAGGTGTGATCCTGAAGATCGTTGATGACTATTTTTTCCAGCTCCGCGTGCAACTGCTCGATCACGTTGGCCAGCAGCTCGTGCGTCAGCGGCCGCTGGGGGGCCAGACCCTTAACCCGCCGATCGATCGCGTGGGCCTCGTGGTTTCCGATCACGATCGGCAGAAACCGCGGCCCGGCCCGCTCGCGCAGCACGATGATCTGCTGATCGGACGTGTCGGAGATGCGAATCTCCGCCAGCTCCATGCGCACTTCCATAAACCGCCTCTGGTTCCCTGTTCGACAACTGAGGCTAGCCGTGGAAACGCGCCTGTCAAGCCGGACGGCGCCGCTTCGAGACGTACCAGTCAGGGCGCTTCATGCGAAACGTGTACATGAGATCGGTGAACAAACGCGCGCCACCAAACGGCGACCGCGATCACCGCCAGCAAGTCGAGCAGCCAGACCCCGAGCAGCAGGCGGAACACGCGCACGTTGCTCGTGAACAGGTAGGCTTTGAACGGAAAGTAATGCACCACGTGGTTGAGCCGCACGACGTCAGGCGACGTCGGAACCTGGTGAAACGCAGGACGAATCACGGCGGGCGGAATCGAGTCGTAGATCGGCCGGCCCAGCGCGTACAAGGCCATGTTGCGAAACCGCATGACCAGATGCGACTCCGGCAGCCGCCAGACGTATTCGTCCGGGATCGAGCCGTGCCGGCGGTCCTGGGCGAATTCAAGTCCGTAACTGAAGACCGTGGACGCGACCTGAATCGCGCCGCTGAGCGCCGCGACGCCCCACAACGCCGCTCGCCAGCGCTTCCGGTCGATCAGCGGCGCCAGTCCCAGCACGCAAAATCCCATCGTCGAGGCCAGGTAGCGCGAACCCCAGGTAAAATCGCCCGCCCAGAAGGTGTACTTCGAGTGGGCTAGCACCACCACCGCGAACACGGTTGCGGCGATCAGCGCCATGCCGCGGCTCAGGCGGTACAACCCGGGCCAGCCGACCAGCGCCAACAGCAGAATCGGGTTGTAGACGAAAACGCCCTTGCCAGGACTGATCAGCATCCCGCCCAGGCCCGCCCAGAACGGCGTCTCAAACAGTTGCACGCCGCCGATGAAACTCAGGTGCGCCGCGGCGTAGCCGGTTTCGGTCCAGCCGCCGAATCGAACCCAATTAAACCAGGCCAGCCCGAGCAGAAACGGCAGCAGACCCAGCGCGCCGGCGACGATCCAACCCAGCAACCGTCGTCCGCGGTCTTGCGGAGCCTAGATCATGTCGAATGCGAACCCGACCAGTCCGAGCGGCACGCAGATAATCGCGGCGGACGGCCGAAAGCAGACCGCCAGCCCCATCGCCGCCATGCACAACCAGCGCAGCGGCCATGAGCCGCTCAGCCAGGCTCGCTGCATCGCCCATAGCGCGACGAGCACGCAAAGGGCCACCTGCGACTCGTCCCCGCCGCTGATGGTGTGGTGCCAGTGCATGGTGGTCAGCCCGCACAACAGGGCGACGGCCCGCGCCAGCGGCGCCGAGCCGGTCAGATCGCGCACGACCCAGAGCAGCACCACCATCGCCGCCGCGCCGCACAACGGGAACAGCACGACCGACGCCAGAAACTGCCCGAACATGTCGCCCCCGCCGCCGATGGGCAAGTTGAGCGCGGCGATGGCGCGGCCTGCGGCGGCGAATGGGGCCAGCAGCAGCGCCTGCCCCGGCGCGTAGAAGGAATAGGCTTTCCCGTCCAGGCCGACAGCATGCTGCGGCGTGAATTCGGCCGGTATGTCGAACCACCCGTGCTCCACCAGGCTGCGGGCCGTGGCCCAGCGGATCTCGGAATCCGCCATGAGGTCGCCGGAGGACGTTGCGGCATAAACGAAATAGAGCAGCAGGAAGAGTGCGAGCGAATCGCGACAGGCGGGTCGCTTTCGATCAGGCGGGCCGGCTGGTTCGGAGTTCCGCATCTGGTTCCGCGCGTTGGCGCCGGCGGCGCGGACTCGGTCGCGGCCGCTGGATTCGCGATCACGTTCATGCGCAGCGCATGATCAAGATACCACGAGGTCATGCATGTGCGACGAGTCGGCGTGAAGATCGTTGCTCGGCATGTTCTCGCGGTACTCTGCGAAGCGTTGGTAGGCCGCAGGCGGATCGATCGCGCTTGCGGTGACATTTCGAGTGGCTATCAAAAGCCGCGCCCGGCACGCAATACGGCCCCACGCGCTTGCGCTTGGAGTTCTGTTGGGCGTTCTTCGAATGACGAACCGGACAATGCCGGCGGAGATCGTAGATTCGGCCCGCGTCGCGAACGTCGTTCGGCGGCTGGCCGAATTGCGCGAGAAGCCGGGCAACCTCGCGGAGGCAGTAGTCCGGAAGTCGAAGCTCATTGCTACTTCCCAGCCGGCTGCCGGTAGCTAACCGCCGCGCCCTTCAGCAGCGATCGAGGTCCTGAGCAAATCGAACGACGACGTTTCATTTCTCCAACACACTGGCAGTAAATGAATTGCGTTCGATCAGTCTGAACGGCTTGGTTGGTCTTCCGCATTCTGCTTTGCGCCCTGTCGCCGGACCGGGTCGCATCCGCTTGACGTCTAAGTGTGATTGAGTATTCCGCATTATTGGACTATCGCAATGGTCTGCGACCGCAACGAACCGATGTGATGCGGCGATCCGCCCTCTACTCGGCACCGCACCGATCGCCGACTTTTTCTGATGCGGTATATATACCGCATCAGACTTTTCAATGGATCCTGGCCATGCTGCGTACTCATGGCTTGTTTTTCGGTGTCGTGTTGGTATATATACCAACACGACACAGGAGCACGAGGCATGGCCACGCGCCTTCAGATCGCACGCAACGACGTTTTCGCAACGCTTGATCGACTTCCCTTGCGTGTCCTGAAAAATCAAGAACTACAGCAGATCCTCTCCGAAAACCGGAAGAACTGGCGCCTGGCCGAAAGCATGCCATACCGTTCATTCGTCGAGTACCTTACCAGGAATGGCAGGCTCCGCCGCATCGATTTCACGTTTCCCGGCCGCAAAGAGACGCGTTTCGCATGGGGCGACGTGCCCTTCGAGCGGGTCTTGATGACGTTGAAGCCGCAATGCCATTTTTCGCATTACTCAGCCGTTCGCATGCACGAACTCACCGAGCAGGATCCGAAGTCGATCTACATCAACGTCGAACAACCCGCCAAGCCTCCCAGTTCCGCGCAACTTGAACAGGGCAGAATTGACGCGGCGTTTGCGAGAAAGCCGAGAGTTACCAACAACGTCGCGAAAGTCGGCGGTCGGCGGATCATTCTCCTGAACGGCAAAAACACCGGCTACCTCGGCGTCGAGTCGCGCGAGATCCGAACGCCGGCCGGCCCCGAGACCGTCCGCGTAACCGACCTCGAACGGACGCTGATCGACCTCGCCGTGCG
>JACRLV010000014.1:0-10066 GCA_016235145.1 Planctomycetota bacterium | reverse complement strand
AACGGACGCTGATCGACCTCGCCGTGCGTCCGTTCTACGGAGGCGGCGTCGGCGAGGTGCAGAAAGCGTATGAGCGGGCCGCTCCCCGCGTTTTGGTCAATCGATTGGCGGCGCTCCTCAAGCAACTTGCGTACGTCTATCCCTATCACCAACCGATCGGCTATTACCTTGAGCACTGCGGCGCGTACCCGCCTCAATCGATTGAGCTGTTTCGCGGAAAGTTCGACTATCAATTTGATTTCTATCTGACCTATGGCATGAAGGCGGCGTGCTACGTCGCGAGGTGGAGGCTATTCGTCCCGGAGGGCTTGTAGCGGGCCGCTCCATTTCAGCACAAAATCGAAGTAGTAGTCGAACTCCTTCAATACCACGTCCGGCCGAATCGTCGCTTCTACCTGAGGCCAGTCCTGCCGGTGAAATTCCCGCGTTCCGCCCATCGTGGCGATCAATGCGAGAGGGACGCGCTTGGCCGCAAACACTCGACGAACCAATCGCTGCGCGTCCGGAGCGTCGGCGCGTAAATTGAATCGCACGACGAGATCGTGGATATCCAGGAAATCCCGGCCGCGCAGCGACCGTTTCTTTCTCACCATGTCGGCGTACTCAGGCGTTTGCTGGCAAATCGCGCGCAACTTCTCCGCGACGACCATCGCGGGCGAGTAGGCATAGATCGTGAACCCATCGAGTTCGTGGGACTCTTTGCCTTCGCAATACTCGTACTTGCTGATGTCGGCCTCAAAACGGCTGCTGCCGCGCGGCCCTCCGAATCGAATCGCGTTTCTCTGCAACTGCTCGTGGTTTCCGCTGAGTTGCGCGTGCTCCTCAGCCCCGATCACCTTGAATTCGAGGGCGTAACCACCCCAAAACTCACGCAGATCGTCCGTAACGTGGTCCGGGCGCTCAACCAACGTGACGTCAAACGGCACGAGATTGAGTACCTGAAACGACTGGCGAAGCCGGTATTCGATCCGTGCGCGCAGGTCATCGAGCTGACTCGCTTCAAAGGCTGATTCCATCGAGAAATCCAGATCGAGCGATGCTCGGGTTGTAATCCGATGAACAAGTTCGAGCGCGTTTCCGCCTTTGAGAACGAGCTGATGCAGCAACTCGTCGTCGGAAAACAGTGCGATGACAGCGCGCCGCTTTACTTGGTGGACCCAATCATCCGCATCGCCGATCTGTCGGTTCTTTCGCTTCGCCACGCACGCATCAGACCGGAACGCGCCCGCTACGGCAACCCATGGGCGCCCGCCCATCAATATCGCCCAGAAAGACCCGCTTGTCGCGGGCCCTCTCTTCGCTGATGGTGTAATCTGAGCAAGCGAAAGCGGCCAATCCCGGCGTCCGCGAGTGCACCTGGCGGGAAGCGTTTCGCGGAGCATCAGACTCACAAACCATGATCATCGACGTGCACTGCCACTACACGCTGACACGCCGCACCGCCTCGCCCGCGATCGAGCGGTTCTCGTTCGAGCCCGCGTTCGGACCCGCGAGGCCGGCGCTGGATTCGTTCGTGTCGCCGCGAGCCCTGCGGCGGATGAGCTTTCGGCTTTACCGCTGGGTTTCCGGTTTGCCCGCGGAGCCGGAATCCGGTCCGGCGGTCGACGAATCGCTGGCGGCGCTTTACGAGCAGCATCTGCTGGCCGACGGGCCGATCGATCGCTACGTCCTGCTCGCGTTCGACGAATATCACACGCGCGACGGCCGCCGGCCCGAGCCGCCGGAAAGACCGGAGCACTTCGGCAGCGACATCTACACGTCGAACAGTTTCATCCGGTCGCTGTGCCGGGCCCGGCCCGATCGATTCCTGTTCGGGGCGTCCGTTCATCCGTATCGCGAAAACGCGGCAGAGTGCATTCGCGAGGTCGCGGCCGGCGGGGCGTGCCTGCTGAAATGGCTTCCGCTGCACCAGAACATCGACATCGCCGATCCGCGCACCGTCGCGGTGCTGCGCTGCTGCGCGGAGATCGGGCTGCCGATCCTGGTGCATTACAACGAGGAATTCACGCTCCGCACGCAACACCCGGAGCATCTGCCGCTCTGGCCGCTGCTGGATGTGCTGCGCGGCCTACGGCGCGACGGCACGATGCCGACGACGATCGTCGCCCACGTCGCGACGCCCGTTACGCCGATGGGTTTCGAGCGTCCGCATTTCGAGTTGCTCGACGCGCTGCAAAACGAGTTCGCCGACGCGCCCCTTTACGCCGACATTTCCGCCCTGACCACAATCGGCAAAATTCGCTACCTGCGGAGCATGGCCCGCCGCCAAGAGCTGCATGGCAAGCTGCTCTTCGGCTCGGATTTCCCGGTGCCGCACGCCCTCTGGCGGCTGCGGCGCGATTTGGGACGCAGCTATCGCCGCATCGCGGCGTGCCCGTCCTGGCCGCAACAGGCGGCGATGGCCTGCCGCGACATCGGCTTCAACGACATCGTCTTTCGCCGGGCGGCGTCACTGTTGCGGGGCGTCGCTCACTGACGCGGTCCGGCCCATCCGTTGCCGCGCCGCCTCCGCCAGCACGATCGCCGCGGCGTGCGAGAGCGAAAGCGAGCATCCGGCCTGCGTGGGGATCGACACGAACACATCGCACAGGCCGCGCACCGCGCCGCTCAGCCCGCGTTTTTCGCCGCCGATCGCCAGCGTAGTCGGACCAGTCAGGTCCACGTCGTGGATCGTCCGCCGTGCTTTCGCCAGGCAGCCGATGAGCCGAACCTCGCGCCGGCGCAGCTCGCGCAAGAGTGCGAGATCGTCGAACTGCACTAGCGGCAGCCGCTCGTACGCACCCGATGCCGGCCGCGCGACCTCCGTCCCGTCGAATTCCCACAGGTGCTTCTTGATGAGCAGCCCGTGCGTCCCGAGCGCTTCGGCGGTGCGCATCGTGAATCCCAGGTTGCGGGCGTCGTCGATGCCTTCGAGCAGCAGCAGCAGCGGCGGCTGGCGGAGCGAATCCACTATTTGCAGCAATTCGTCCGGCGCGAGCCGCGGCTTGGATGTGCAGAGTGCGACCACTCCGCCGTGCGTCGTGCCGTGGGCTACCGCGTCGAGCTCGGCTCGTGCGACGTATCGCACCGCGACGCCGCGCTTGGCGGCCAGGTCGAGCACGTCGCGAATCCGTTCCTCGTGGATTCCCTGCCGGACGAGAATCACCTGAAAGCGGCGCTGCGCAGCGGTGAGGGCGGCGGCGACGGACAGGCGGCCTTCGAGCACTTCCATCACTTCGGTCCCGTCTTCGAGACCGGCAATCGACCCTCGTCATAGGCGACGCACAATTGCTCGTAGGCGCTCTGGTATGCGACAAATCGGAGCGAATACTCGGCCCGTCGCTCGGCGTTCGGCGCTTTGTCCGGGTGCCAGCGCATTGACATGGATAGCCAGGCGTGGTGCAGCTCGGCGCGCGTCGCGTTTTCAGGGAGGTCGAATAATGCGAGTGCTTCGGCTTCCGGCAGGCGGGCCGCTTCGGTGCGGACCTTTTCATCGACGACCTTGCGCTGCTCCTCGCTGGCTTTCTTCCCGTGCCACTCCCAATCCCATATGTCCGGGATCATGGCGCCGATCGTCGAGCCGATTACGGTCATGGCCCGCGTGAATGGCCGCCCTTTCAGACGGAATAGCCCGTCGAGCAGCGCTCCGCCCGCCGCCGCCGCCGATCCGCCGATCCCCGCCGCACGCTTGCGCTGGTCGGCGCGCTTTCCGCGCAGCAGCGGAGCGACGTCGTTGCGCCATACACGGCGAACAAACGCCTGGAACCGCTCCTCCTGCCGCTTGGAACTTGTGTCCACGATCTCCACCCTCGCCCGCCGTGCTTCACAACAAGAAACGCCCGCAGCCGGATTTACCGCAGCCGCCCTGTTGTACCGCAGCCGTCATGTTGTACCGCAGCCGCCCTCGGCTGCATTCTTCCTGGTGTACCGCAGCCGCCCTCGGCTGCATTCTCCGCCGAACGAGCGCCGCGCCCACCGGGCCGCGTGATCCGCTCCGTCGAATCCTCCTATATGATGCCGTAGCGACGGCGATTTGCCGAGCCGACCCGAGGGACAGTGTTCTTGATGATCCTCGCAACCGCCATGCCGCCCCATGCAGGAATTGCGTCAGGACTGGCGGTCCTCGCCTTTTGCCTGCTGCTCGCGGATGTCTGGTGGCAGCAACGCCACCGCCGCCGGGTCTGGATCACTGCCCCACAGCAACTCCTCACGCAGCCGGCCGGGGCGGGGCTGGGAGCGACGGCGAGTGTTGGAGCGGCTTTGCTGGCGGCGGCGTTGTCGGCGGCGAGCTATGGATCGGCCGGGGCGCCATTCGCCGCGGGGATCACGTCGCTGACGCTGCTTGGGGCGGGCCACCTGCTGATCAATCCGTTGGTTGGCGCGGCGGGGCGCTGCTGCTGGCAGGGTACGGCGTTGCGGCGGCGCTGCCAGGCTGGTTCGGCCATTCCTCGACCGCAGTCGCGAGCGGTCTCAGCCTCGCCGGACTGTGGATGATCTGGCTGGCGCGGTTCTGGCGGCAACAGCTCCTCGACGGCGCCGCATGGACGACCGCGGGCCGACTGATTCCCGCTGCGCGCCTCCTGGCGGTCGCTGCGTGCGTCGCACTTGCCGGCGCGTTTGCGGCAAGACTGACGGCGCAGCACACGCCGGATTCGATGTCCGGGATCGGTGCGGCGTTCGTGCTCGTGCTTTTTCTGCTGCTGTTTCGGCTGCAATCCCGCGAGGCCGGCGAAAACAGCTCGCCGATCGCGGCGACCGGCGCCTGGCTGGCCGCCTGGAGTGCGGGCTGGCCGCTCGCGGATCTTCTCCAGGCCATGAGGCTTCCGCTCGAACCCGCGCTAGCGGCTTGCGTGGTTCCGGTGGCCTATCTGGCCGCGTCGCCGATTCCGAAGCGATTCCCGTCGATCCGGCAGTTCATCTGCATCGGTTGGATTCCGGTAATCGGGTTCCTTGCGATTTTGACCCGACCCTGGACGGTTGAAAGCACGTCGACCGTGCTGACGTTCGGACTGATCATCGTCGCCGCAGCGAAAGCCCCGCGCGATTCCGGCGTGGGGCAGGCGGAGTGAACCGCGCGTGGCTCGTCGGGCTATTCCTCGCCGGCGCTATTACGACCTATCACCGTTTCGCGATCTGCCGGGTCCAAGTACGATTCCACGACGATGGCCCCCACAGAATCCGGACTCATCGACATTCCGAACGAATGTGCCTGGTCAAAGGCCCTGCTGAAGGCTCTGCTGTTCGGTCTGGGAATCGGCGCAGGCGCGGTACTCATGATGATGATCATCGGATTGGCGGTGGGGCCGAAATCACTCGGGGTCGGCTTTCTGGTTGGGCAAGCAGCCCTGATCGCCACGATTCTTACGGAGACGCTCACCTCGCGACGCCGGCAAACGAATCGCATCAAGGCTGCCGTCCGGGCGAACGTCGCCGATCCGCGCGCGGCGATTCGCGCGGCGATTGGGGAATTCGGTTGGAGGTTCGCCAGACACGGCGTTCCCAAGGCGATTCAGGAGCTCCATGTCGCCGGACACCGCGGGATTGTGTTTCGCGTCGCTCCGCCGGATCAGCTGGCCGAACTCCGCCCCATCGCCGTCGAATTCGAGCCTACGCCGATCAATGAAACGGATCCGGCGTTCGTCGGTCTGCACCAGGTTGACGACCTGCCGCTCAATGAAGCGTCCGATCCGCCGCACGCGGCGCGGGCCGGCCGGTTCGGCTCGTCGGAGGCCGGCCGGCACTTCCGGCGCGCCCGGAAGCTGGGCATGGCCTGGGTTTGGGCCGTGTTCGGATTCATGTTCATGATTCAGGCGATAAAGGCGGTCATGACGCGCAGAATTACGAGCAGTTTGGTGATTTGGGGGCTGGCGCTCGCAGCCTCGTACTTTGGTCCTTGGCTTGGCGCCTCGTCGACGGGATTGCGCTTCCTGATGGTGCCTGCGGGACTGCTCTGGCGGAAGGCTTGGCCGCTGCAACGCAACTACACGCTGCACCTCTTTGAACGCCGCTTGAGCGTGATGATCATCTGCCCGATCTGGAGAGGCCGCTGGATGTGGGCCGTTTCGGACGGCCAGCGACATGCGCAAAGCATGAACACGCGCGAGGAAGTGGAGATGCTCGTGCGAACCTGGCTCAGCCCGCTGCCTCCGCCGCCGATGTCGCGCCTCGCGGAAATGGCCGGATAGGAAGCGGGGCCGCCGATCTTACGGATCAACGGCCCCGGCAATTCCTGTAGTCAATAGATACTCGTCCGCTTACGGATTGAACATCCGGCCGAAGTTCGACAGCAGCGTCGTCAGGTCGACCAGGCCGATCTCATTGTCCGAGTTCAGATCGCCGTAGAAGATGTCGAAGAAGCTCGCCCGCGTGCAGGTTCCGTCCTCAAGCTGCACGGTTTGCCGCATCGGAAGCAGACCTCCGCCCCGGAGCACCATGACGTACGTTCCGTCCGGAACCTCCGGCGTCGCGTTGAAGTTGCCCATCTCGTCCAGCTCGACCGACATCGTCTCGCGCAGCACGCCGGCCGTGTCGTAAAGCTCCAGTTGCAGGACCGGCGGAATCGCCACGCCGACCGGCGGATTGATCACGCCGCTCAAGTCGCGCGAGGAGAATCCGAACGACAGGTCGTCGGGTTGTCCGTCGCACATATCCAGGATCGGCTGCGTCAGCGGGAACGCGGACACGGCCTGGCAATTCTGAATCGCCCGGTGGGCCGACCAGCGGAAGTTCTCGGCGCCGACCTGCACGCTCTCCTCGTCGGCTTCGGAAACCTGAAGCCAGTAGTGCTGGCCCGTCAGTTGCGTGAACATCGCCGCCGCGGGAAAGACGGCGGACATGCGATAAACGCGCCGCTGCGAGCAGTCGGTGCCGACGTACTTGCGATAGTCCGGCGTGACGCAGATCTGGTAAAGCCGCTGCGAGAAATTCGGCTGGCACGCCCCCGGCTGGTTGGGGTAGATCGCGATGTAGTACGGCCGAAATCCCTGGGCCGCGTGCGTCAACGTGCCCCACCACCAGACGCGGACGAGCGGTCCGCTCGCGCCGCAGATCCAGTCGTCGAGCGCGATCTGGTTCAGGGGTGAAGGCTGGGCGCAGCTCCGGACGCGGGATTCGTGCGCTGCCCACGGCGCCGTCCAGGGTTGGCGATACTTCCAGATCAGACCTTGCGCAAACGCCGATGCGCCGGAGAAACCGGCCAGGAGAAGAGCGGCAGTGATCCACTTACGCATGTTGAAGCCTCCGTTGGTGATTGCCCTGCGGCCGCGGCCCGAACCGCCGACCGTCGATCTGATGTCGTGCAGAATGCCCGCGCGGCTGTTGGGAGGAGGGTGGTCCGGGCGTCCCGCCCGGGTCGGACAACGGGCGAGACGCCCGTACCACCCGTGACGCACTATTTCTGACTAGCTACACTAGGCAGTCCCGAGCGAGTACAAAAAAGAACGCAGACGCCGGCGCAGTTCGCTCCGACATCTGCGTTCCAAGATTCAGGGTGTTTTCAGCCCCCTAACCAGCCGCCGCCCCAGACCCAGCTAACGATCAGGTACAGGAAGGTGAGGGTGAAAGGAAGTGCAGTGATTCCGCCGCTAAACAGTGTTCCGAGATTCATTTGAAACTCCTTCCTTGGAGGGAATTGAATTTGACGTGACTGTTGCCGGACGCCAAGCGCACCCCGAGACGATGTAGACGTCTACCACCGGCCCAAGGTGCGCTCGCGTCCTTCAGAAACCGTGCGCAACGGCTCAATCGCCGCTGAACCACCAGCGCCAGGCGAAAAACACGATCGCCGCCAGCACAACGATGCCGACCAGGCCGCCGCCCAGGAGGCCGGTCAGATTGTCGAACAGGCCGCCCGTGGCGGTGTCTGTTTGCGCCATCGCCGCAGCGGCGGTGGCAAGCGCGAACGTCGCGCCCGAAGCAAGTTTCCTCATTTTCGAATCTCCGCTGATTCCCAGGCTGTCTCGACTCCGCCGCGCCGACGGACACCGTCGATACAAACTCTGGTGCGGTAATTGTCGGCATAGCGGGGCCGTCGTCAAGGGATCGAAGATGCAATTTTGGCGGGTTGATCGACGCGATCCGGCGACCGCGGACCCGCCCCCAATGCTATGATGAGCCACGATGGCTCCAGTCGAGTCGCAATCCAGGCCCGCTCTCTCCGTCGTCGTTCCGGTCTTCAACGAACGCGAGAACGTGACGGCGCTGCTCGAACGAGTGCTATCCGTGCTCGGTTCGATCGGTCTGACGTTTGAGGTGCTTTTCGTCGACGACGGAAGCTCCGATGGAACGCCTGACGAGATCGTGCGGCTTTCCAGCCGAAATCCCGGCATCCGGCTGCTGCGTCTTGCTCGCAATTTCGGCCACCAGGCGGCGCTGTTCGCCGGCCTCGAGCACGCCCGCGGCCAAGCGATCGTCACGCTCGACGGCGATCTCCAGCATCCGCCCGAGATCATCCCTCAACTCGTGCAGCACTGGCGCGACGGCGCGGACGTCGTGCAGACGATTCGACGGGACACCGCGGACGCCGGCTTGATGAAGAAGGCGACCTCGTCCTGGTTCTACCGGCTGCTCAGCGCCGTCTCGCGCATTCGCGTCACGCCGGGCGCCGCGGATTTTCGGCTGCTCTCGCGCGAAGCCGCCGACGCATTCCTGGTCTGCCGCGAGCGATGTCGCTTCAATCGCGGCCTGGTGCAGTGGATCGGCTTTCCGCATGTCGAGGTGCCCTACACCGCCGAACCGCGGCACGCGGGCCGCACGAAGTACTCCCTGCGCTCCATGATGCGCCTGGCGGGCGATGCGATTTTTTCGTTCTCCACGCTGCCGCTACGTATCGCCGGCCTGGTCGGCGGACTCGTCTCTCTGGCCGCCGCGGGCTACTTGATGTTCGTCATCTGGGCCAAGCTGTTTACGAGCTGGGTTGCGCCCGGTTGGACTTCGACGCAGGCGACGGTGCTGATTCTCGGCGGGATGCAGTTGGTGGTGTTATGGATCTTGGGCGAATACGTCGGGCGGCTCTACGAAGAGGCCAAGCAGCGCCCGATCTACGTCATCCGCTCGAATGGCACGGCCGCACGGCCGGCACCGGCGGTCGGGCAGTCCGTCAGTTGCGAGACGAAATCGCTTCCGGAGCGACCCATAGCCACCGGTTCCGAAGCAGGCGACGATTCGCTCCATCGCGGACTGTGAACATTATTCACGCGGTGTTGCCGATCGCGAATTGCCTCTCGTCCAGTGTAATAACGCGAAAAAACGGACAGAAAAATCGCGACACAACCGCTTGCAAGCGAATTTCGGTCATTTTTTCGGAACGTGATTGTGGAAAACGGCTTTCATGGGGGCCTAGAAGTAGGTGTAACAAACTCCTCCTCCTGTAGAGGGTCGTCCAGCAGAATTGCGGGCGGTCCTCTCTTTTTTTTCGCGCCGCGTGGCGGTCAGCCGAAATTCTCGAAAAAAAAGCCCGTGCGGAGTGGAAATCGTTGGATTCTGGGGCCTATCAATTGAATGAAAACTCCTCCTCCTCCTGTAGAAGGGAGCCCGCGAATCGCGGGCTCCTTTTTTTGTTCGTTCGTCAGGAAGGTCGTGACCGGTCGAGCTGGCAATCCAGTGCGGGTTGCGATGTTGGGCGCGTAGTGGCTGTTCGGCTCGGCTGTCCATCTCATGTCGTGTAGTTGCATTGCACTCGCGCGGCTGAGTTTCCGGCACTCGTTTCCCGCCTGTCCGTGCGCTGGGGATCCCCATCTCGCGCTCCGTCCAGCAGGCCGGACGCCGCAGAAGCCGACCAACTGGAGCACGTTCGCGGCGGACGCGCGGTGGCCCCTGGCTACGGCTGGACGCCAACTGCTGTAGCGCCCGCCCGCTCTGATCGTCGTCAGGGTTTTTCACGCGAAAGGAAAAACGCCGTCAGGGCCATGAGTTGGAAGACGCCCGCCAGGGTGATCTTGAGCAGCGTCATCGAGGAGGCTTCGAAAAGGAAATCCAGCAACGACCACCCAAGCAGGCCGATCGCCACGGCCTGAACGATCGCGCCGGCCATGCGGGCGATCGAAAATTCCTGATGCTGCTGTTCGCGCGTCGTGGTCTCGAGTGAGCC
>JACRLV010000001.1 GCA_016235145.1 Planctomycetota bacterium | reverse complement strand
CTCTGTGCCTTCGTGTTCGCACTGTGGCCCCGCGCCGCCGATTGCATTTCTGATTTCGCCCGCGAATCGAATTGCGGGCAAGGTTGGAGAGAGCCGGGAATATCGGGCGAAGCAAGTTCAATTGCCGCCTGATTCGGCGGTCTGGCCGCACAAATGCCTTGGAGCCCGCCGCCTTCGGGCGTAGGATGAGGGTTTGGGGGTAGTCTCATCCGCCAGCCCAACCGGCCGGCCAGGAGCTATCGATGCTTCGTGCTCAATCCGTAGCCGGACTTCTTGTCGTATTGGCGAATTGTGCGTTTTCGTCGGCCGGCGACTCCACGCCGCAAGCTGCCGTCGCCGCGGCGGATTTCCCGCCATTCGCGGAGGTCGCGGGGCTGCCGCATCTGCGGCTTGATGACGTGCCGCTAGCGAATGAAGCAGTTTCGCTCGTTCTTGATCGAATGGAGGTCTTCTCGCGCGACGCGCGAATTGTCGTCGTAACCGACGCCGGCGAAACAGAAGCGCCGCTCCCGCCCGTGGCGCTGTTCGCCGGTAAGGTCGCCGGCGATCCGCAATCGACGGCGTTTCTGGGCGTGTCGCCTTTCGGAACCTACGGATTCGTTTCGGCGGGCGGCCGCATGCAGGTCGGACGATTCGTACGTGATCTCTCCGCCGGGCGAATCCGACGGCGGGCAGGGCCGATCCACGCCGCCATGCCGGACCGCGGTCCTCGCGATCGAAACAGACTATGAGTACACTGCGGCGCTTTTCGGCGGAAACGCGGACGCCGCAGCCGCGTACGTTGCGACGCTGCTCGGCAGCGTATCCGCGATCTACACGCGCGATCTCAACGTCCGCCTGCAAGTCGGCTACCTACGACTTTGGGCAACCGCGGCCGACCCGTGGACGAGCGCGGACATGGGGGCGCAGCTCGGCGAATTCCAGGCCTATTGGAACGCCAACATGACCGGGGTCTACCGGCACCTGGCGCACTATCTCTCCGGCCGTCCGCTCGGCGGCGGCGTGGCGTGGGTGGGCGTAATGTGTCATCCGACCTACGGCTATTCGCTCTCCTCACTCAACGGCTACTTCCCGCAACCGATTGTCATGAACCACGGCGCGAACTGGGATCTGATGGTCACCGCGCACGAGCTCGGCCATAACTTCGGCGCGCCGCACACGCACGACATGACGCCGCAGGTCGACAACTGCGCGAACGGCGATTGCTCCGTTGCGCCGAACGGCACGATTATGAGCTACTGCCACTTCTGCCCGAACGGGCTGGGCGACGTGCGGATGGAGTTTCATCCTCGAAGCATCAATGAGACCATGTTGCCGCACCTCGCGGCCGCATGCACGCTGACCGGCGCGCCGCTCGACGGCTCGGCGCTCTGGTTTGACGGCGGCGGCGATGTGGTCAGCGTGCCGTCGCTCGGCAATTCGCTGCCGCGGAATGAGGTGACGGTCGAATGCTGGATCTACGCGGATGACGCCTGGCAGCGTTCGGCGTTCGGCCTGAACCCCGACGGGGCCAACAACCGAATCCAAGCCCACGTCCCCTGGTCTGACGGTCATGTGTACTGGGATTTCGGCAACATCGGCGCCGGCGGCCGCCTTTCGTACGCGCCGCCGGTCTCCATCGTCGGATCGTGGCAGCATTTCGCGTTCGTCGCCAGCCAAAGCGGCAACTTCATGCGCATCTATCGCAACGGTGTGCTCGAAGCGGAGAAAGTCGGGATGCGGACGTTTCTCGGCGGCAATTTCGAGTTTCGCATGGGCAGCCTGGGAACGGGGAATTTTCTGCGCGGCAAGCTCGATGAATTCCGCATCTGGAACGTCGCCCGAACCAGTCAGCAGATCGCGGACAACTACGGCCAGGTGCTGAACCCGGCGCAACAAACCGGGCTGGCGTACTACTGGCGGTTTGAAGAAGGCGCCGGCACGACGACGACCGACCTGGTTGCGGGGCAGGTCGCGACGGTCAGCGGACCGGCGTGGATCAATACCGACGATTGCCTCGCCGACACCGGGCGATGCCTGCTCTTGGACGGCTCATGTCTGGAAGTGACGCAGGCGGCGTGCGGCTATTTCGGCGGCAGTTTTCAGGGAACGGACGTGCATTGCGACGGCGGGCCTTATCCGCAGCCGGGCGCTTGCTGCCTGCCGGTCGCGAGCGGACTGTGCGCCTACCTGTTCGAGAATGACTGCCATGCGGCGGGAGGCTCTTTCGCGGGCGAGGGCACGAACTGCGACAGCGTCGGGCCGCTCGCCGGTCATGCGGTGGACTTTGACGGTGCGGACGATCGAGTGCAGCTCGGAAACGGCACGAGCATCAACTTCGCCGGTGCGATCACGATGGAGGCTTGGATCCGACCGGATTCGAGTCAGGGGACGCGCAATATCCTGGTTCACGGCGGAGCGACGGTGCCGCCGCGCGAGACGGGTCTGCGAATCAACGGCGGCGCCTACGAGGTGTTCAGCTTCGATGGTTCGACTCACCGCGCCTCTTATCCGATTCCCGTGGCGGATCTTGGACGCTGGGTTCACCTCGCCGGAACGCATGACGGGTCGACCTGGCGGCTGTATAGCAACGGCGTGCTGGCCGCGCAGACGACGGACGCGGTCGGCGCGTATGCGGCCGGCTTGCAGTGGGCCTTGGGATCGCGGCCGAATGCGGTTGAGCGGCTCTTTGTCGGCAGCATTGACGAAGTCCGGTTGTGGAACCGGGCTCGCGGCGCAACCGAAATCGCAACGGATTACACGCGCTCATTGGTCGGAAATGAGGCCGGGTTGCGCGGGTACTGGCGTCTGGACGACGGCACGGGCACGACGACCGTTGATTCATCGCCATTCGGCAACACGGGAACCCTGGTCAACGGCCCGTCCTGGCGTGTCACCGACGCCTGCGCCGTGCCATGTCTGGGCGATCTCAACGGCGACGGTCAAGTCGCGCTTGACGACCTGACGCAACTGCTCGGGAATTTCGGCGAGTCGGCGGCCACGCCTGCGCAAGGCGACCTCGATGGCGACGCGGATGTCGACATCACGGATCTGTCGCTGATGCTGTCGAGATTCGGCGTGGTTTGCTGAAGGTTCCGGCCTGAGCGCTCCGCCGGGCGAATCACCGGACTTTTCCGGTCACACGGCATCCGCCAGAATATCGGCGAGACCGGGGCGGTACGCCCGCTCGGCTTCAAACTCGCTTTCCACGGATCGGAGTTACCGGTGATCGTGTCCTTTCTGGCGATCGTTGTCGGTCTTCCATTCTCGGCCAACATCCCAGACGCTCAATCTCCCGCCTCTCAACAGGAGAATCCCGTGCTCGCCGACCTGCCATGCGGCCCGCGCAATACGCACTATTCCAGCAATCGCGAGCCGCTGCGCGCGATCCCGCTCACCAAGCTGCCCGCAGGGTCGATCCATCCGGCGGGCTGGCTTCGCAAGCAGCTTCGGCTTCAGGCGGACGGATTCCTCGGGCATCTGGAGGAAATCAGCAAGTTTCTGCGCAAGCCCGGCAATGCGTGGTTGTCGCCGACCGGCGAGGGGCACAGCGGCTGGGAGGAGGTTCCGTATTGGCTCAAGGGCTACGTCGGCATGGCGATCGCACTCGATGACGAAAAGATGCTCGCGGAGGCTCGATTCTGGATCGACGGAATCCTGAGCAGCCAGCGCGAAGATGGATATTTC
>JACRLV010000013.1 GCA_016235145.1 Planctomycetota bacterium | reverse complement strand
GAGTCTCGCCTTTGTGGCAGCGCGCGGCGAACTCCTCGGCCAGGGCGTCGAGATCGCGGAGGTTGGTATCCGGCTCAATCATGCGTCGCCTTGCCGCCGCCGGCTTCCGCATGGCGGCTGATCAGCGTCGTATTCCCGCCGGATTGTTCCAGAATCGTCCGCAAACGCTGCAACGCGCGGAAATATCGAATGCTTGCGTTCTTGGCTTCGATTCCCAACACCGCGGCGACTTCGTGATTGGCGAGCTCTTCGAAGTGACGCAAAATGACGATCTCGCGGTCGCGCGGCTCCATCCGCTCCAGCGCGTCGTGCATCCGCTGCGCCAATTCATCGCGGCGGACCGCTTCGGACGGATTCGCGCCGGGCGCGACCAGCCCGATGCTGCCGGTCGGACCGCCCGGATGCCGCCAGCGCAATCCGACCTCGCGGGCGGCGTCGCGCATGCGCGTGCCGAGATAGCGGCGGTGTGCGTCCGCGAGCGTTTGAAGCAGAATCAGGCGAAGCCAGATGAAAAGCTGCGCGTCCGTGTCGCCTTCCAGGTGTCGACAGCGCTGCGCCGCGCTCAGATACGCTTCCTGCAAGAGGTCGTCCGAATTGAGGCGCGTCGCGACCCGCGCGTCGATCCGGCACCGCGCGATGCGCTCCAGCCGCGGCCGATACTCCGCGAACACCGCCGCCAATTGCGGGGCGTCTCCCCGCCGAATGCGCTCGGCCCGCGACGTCTCAACCGGCGAATGCCCGTCCATATCTGACGTTATATCACGAAACGCCGTCGGCTTTCGATAGCAGCTTGTCGCAAGTGGCTTTGTAGCGTCGGACCTCCGAGTCCGAGGTCTTTCATCGTCCGCATTCCGCCGGTCGGCAACCCAGCTCGGCGCCCTTTGTTCCGCCTTACAGGAACCAGGTCCACCGGGCGTAGCGGAACGCCAGGAGCGCGAGGATCCCCACGGCCTCCAGCACGCTGATCCATAACGCCGCAACCGCAAAGCTGCGATCCGGCGCCGTGCGAAACGCCGCCAGGCTCTGCACAACCGCGACGGGCGTGCCGACCATCACCATCGTGGGGCCGACCGACCCCAGCGGATGGCCTCAGCAGAATGCGATAGCCAGCCCGACGCCCAAAGGCGGAAGCGCCGTCGTAGCGAGCGCCAATTTGCCGCTCATGACACGACCTCGGGAATCAACATGATCCGGATGATAGGGCATCTACGCCGAAACGACCGGCGTTTCGGGTTGCGGATAGCCCAACGTGGCGGAGATCGCTCCCGCCGCGTGTCGCAACCTGGAGTCGTCCGGACGACCGAATTCGCGCGTGTGCGGCTTGTCGCCCGGGCCGGCTACGGGCAGATCGTGCCAAATTCCCCGAGCAGCATCGTGAGGTCGGTCAGATCGATTCGCCCGTCGCCGTTGACGTCGCCCTCGGCCAGCGTCGCGCCGCTTTGGATGCCAAAGTGTCCGAGCAAGGTTGACAGGTCGATCAGGTCGACCAGCCGGTCGCCGTTGAGATCGCCGGTGCACGGGGCGCCGGACACGCCGGGCCAGAACCCGCCGGACAGCTCGTAGCCGCCGCCGGTCATTGCTGCGCCGGCGTCCGGCTGCCCGATTGTTCCGCCGAGTTCGTACCCGCCGCCGAGCGAGTACGTTTCGCCGCCGCCGTCGATGGTGTACCAGGAAAGATCGTATCCCTGGGCGACTGCCGTCGATGTGGTCAGCAGTATGGCGCACACGCCGCACACGATTCGGTCAAAAGTAAGTAAGCGCCGTTGCATCGCGCAAGCTCCTGAATTGGACTTGAGTGTCTCCATAATCCGTCAATCGGGCCGAAGCTCCTCTCACGAGGGTTCATTTCAGGCTCATTGCGGGTTGATGATCAGATATCGTACCTGCACCGAACCCGAATAGGTGCAATTCTGCGAACATTCGCTGGGGGCGCCCAGCGCGGTAACGCGGATACTAAAACTCCCATCCGACTGGCTAACCACTTGGGCTGAGGTGGATTGGCCCACTGAACCCAGCACGGTAAGCAGGATGTAACTGTCGGTACGGACGAGATCGTTCGTGATGGGGGGCGGATTGCAGATCGCGCCGATCGGGTTGGTCACTCCGCAGGATTGGCAAAAAGCGCAGTCAGGAGGCGGGGTAACGATCTGACCCCACCAGTCGTTAAAACACGTCCAGGGACCCGAAACGGTCGTCGTGTTCGCCGGCTTCGATCCGCCTGCTACCGTGATCGCGCCGTTCTCGATCCGTAACGCGGCCGCCATGTTGCGATTCCCACTGCCTTCCGCCCGGACCCCAGCCGCCTGCCGTACGGTGATGCCGTTGGTTTTTCCGTGGACACCGTAGGTCGTGGAAGTAGTCACGGTCGCATCGCCGCGGACGCCGGCGGAGTTGGCGGCGCCGGACTGTGCAACCCCCCAGACGCCAATCTGGCCGACGCCGGCTGTCGATGGAGCCGGGCCCTCGCCCGTCAGCGGCAATCCTTGTCCGACCACGCCGGCATATCCGGGCAGCGTTCCGCGATTGAATCCGCGCACGCCGGACGGCACGAAGGGATCGGGCACGTTCGTCTCCGCGTCGCCCTCGACGCCCACGCGCATCGCGTTTTCGGATGCGTATCGACCCGCGTAGCCGCGCACGCCGATGCGGGCGTTGAGAATCGTGGGTTGTGCGGCAAGATAGTGGGCATCGCCCTGAACGCCGACGGTGCGGGTGCTCGCACCGGTCACTCCCCAGACGCCGGTGGGCGGATGTGAGGTCGATGTGGGCGTTGCGGACGCAACGGCACCCCGAACTCCGGCGCTGCCATCATCCGCGCTGGCGGATTCGCCTTGGACACCGTAGGTAATGCCCGTGCCCGCCGATGCGATTCCCTTTACACCGCCGCCGCCGTTTCCAGTCGTGCTGCTCGATCCCCAAACGCCGAAGGTCGCGTTGCTGCCCCCATTGTCCTGGCCGCGCACGCCGGCTGCATCTGCAACCGTGGATCGTGTCTGGCCGTCGAGTCCGAACGCCAGGGTCACACTATCGCTGCGGGTTTCGCCGCGGACGCCGGCGGAACCGGACGCGTTGACATTCGTATAGCCGAATACGCCATAAGTCGCTGGCGCTGCCGGCGGAGAGCCCAGGGCTCGGTCGTAGCCGCGCACGCCCGCCGATCCGGCGGCCGTACCCTGAGAAAACCCATCGACGCCGAATGTGCGGTTGGCGTTGTCTTCCGTCTCACCGCGGACGCCGGCGGATTCGTCCGCCTTTCCGTTGGTTGTTCCGAGAACGCCAAATGACAGGCCTGCTCCGGCGGCATCGCTATCGAGGCCGTGAACGCCCGCGGCGCCGATGGCGGTGGATCGCGTCAGGCCGTCCACGCCAAAAGTCTGGCTCGCACTGGCCGCAGTCTCGCCGCGTACGCCGGCCGAGCGGCTGCTGCTCGCGTTCGTCAAGCCGAACACGCCGTAGCGAGGCCCGCTGGCCGCGCTCGAACTTGCCAGTCCGCGCACGCCCGCCGCGTTCGCCGCTTCGGAATCCGTCACTCCCTCCACGCCGAACGTGGCACCCAACGATCCCAACGCGTGGCCGTACACACCGACGGCGGCGTCGGTGCTGGAGTTGGTCGCTCCGCTCACGCCCCGTGTAGCCCCGGCCACCGCAGCGGCGAGACCGTAGACGCCCGCCGCCTGTCCCGTACTCGATTGATTGACCCCGAAGACGCCGTATGTCTGGCCGGTCGCGTTGCTCGCGTCACCGCGGACGCCGGCAGCATCGGTCGCGTTCGTGCCGATCCCGCCCAGGACCGCTCCGAGTCCCATGACGGCGATCCCGTTGCCGATGGCCGTAGCGCGAAACGCGACCGGTCCGGTCGTATGGGCCTCGAGCGCCGGTTCCGGACCGGCCCCGGAGAAATAGCCGGCGCTCTCGCTGCCGGTGTTTGAGATCGAAAACGCCGGCAGTGCGCTGGCGATCGATCCGGCGTACGGCAAGCTGAAGCCGCCGCCGGCGGTACCGGCGTCCCAGGCGTACAGTGCGTACGGCGTGGGCGTGACCTGCTGCCGCGGCGACAGCGTTGTGAAAAAGCCGGTGCTCGCTCCCGGGCGGACCTTGATTTCCAGCCAGCGGTTCTCTCCGGCGAACGGGCTCGTGCCGAAATCCAGCGCCACGGTGAACAACCCGGCGATTACGTTCTCGTCGTCAAGGTCGAGAATGGCGCCAATCTGGCTTCCGGCGGTGTCGGCGTCATAGAGAACGAAACGAAAGTCGTAAACGCCGTCGACCTGTACTCCGTTGAACTTGAGCCGGCCTTGATAAGTAAACGCCGTGTCGAGCTGCGCGTTGGCCGGCGGCGTACACACCGCAAGAAGGAACGCGAGCGCGAACCAGAGACCACCCTGCTTCTTCATGATTTGTCCCCGTATGAATCCGCATGATTCCAGACTGACGTCGCCCCCATCAGAGCTTCGACGCTCCATACCAATCCACCACCCAGGTATTCGCCCCATCGAACGCGGTGCGTCTCAAGAGCAGACTGGTTCCGATGTAATACGTGCCGATCAGGGCGCCGTCGCTGGCGCGCAGTTTCTTTACGTCTCCGCTGACCAGATTCGATACCCAGATGTTCGTGCCGTCGAAGCACACGCTCCAGGGCCAGTCGCCCGCCGCGTACGTGCCCAGCAACACGCCGTCGCTCGCACGCACCTTGACCACGGAGTCGCTGCCGGGGATCGCCGCCCAGATATTCGCCCCGTCAAAGCAAAGCCCCCAAGGACCGTAATAACCCACGGGATAGGTGCCGATCACGGCGCCGTCGCTGGCGCGAACCTTGACGACGCCCGCGTTTGCGGGATAAGGAAGCGACACCCAGATGTAGGCGCCGTCGAAACAGATCCCGCGCGGCGAGTCGCCCACCGGATAAGTTCCAAGCACGGCGCCGTCGCTGGCCCGCAGCTTGCTTATCGAGTCGCCCAGTTCGTTGACAACCCAGATGTTGCCGCCGTCAAAACAGATTTCGGTCGGCTTGTCCCCGACGACGAAAGTGCCGAGAACCGCCCCATCATTGGCGCGCCGCTTTGTCACCGTGTCGCTCGACGAATTCGCGACCCAGATACTGGCGCCGTCACAACAGACGCCGACCGGATCGGCGCCCGTTGAATAGGTCGCAACCAGCGTGTAGTCGCTTGCGCGGTACTTGAACAACTGGTTGAACGCGCTCTGCGTGACCCACATGTGATCGCCGTCAAATGCAATCCCCTCGCCGCCGTAGGTTCCACCGGAAAACGAGTAACGGTTCGGGTATTGATTGCCCTCGTACCAGCGCAACTGTGCAATCTGCTGCGGCGTGCGGCCGCCGGCCGGCACGCTCACGGCGGTGGTCTGAATCGTCCCGTCGGGAAAGCGGAATCCGCCGAGGTTGGATTGGATGACGCCGGCGACCGTGAGCTTGTCCGAGGGCGACGCCGTGCCGATGCCGATGTTCGTCCCCGACACGAGTGCCAGACCGTCGGAAACGCGGGCGAGCGAGGACGAATCCAACGCGAGCTTCGCGGAACTCACGGCGGATTCCGCCAACTTGCCTGAAGTCACCGCGAGGTCCGCCAGCTTGCCGGTCGAAACGGCCAGATCGCCGAGCTTGCCATTCGTAACGCCGAGATCAGCCAGCTTTACAGTCGTCACGGCGAGGTCAGCCAAGTGCGGCGTGCTGACCACGGCGTTGCCCAGTAGCGGGTTCGGATACGTACCGGCCAGATCGCCGCCGGCCGGGCCTGTCGGTGGAAAACTCGCCGGCGCGCCCGTGATCTTGCCCCAGGACACGTTCGTGACTTTCGCGTCCGTCACTGCGCCGTCAGCCAGCATTTCGGTCGCGACGCCGATCGGCGCGATCGAAAAGGTCGATCCCACCAGGCTGAGCCCGGCGCCGGCGGTGTAGGTCGCGCCGACCTCATCCGACGGCGTCCACGCCACGCCGTCCCAACGCAGGAGCTGACCCGGCGCCGGCGCCGCCGCGTTGACCGGCCGGCCCGTCAGGCCATTCGAGGTCTCCGCCTGCCCGGCCCCCAGCGAATAGGGCGACGGCGACACCCGCTGGCGAGGCGAAAGCAGTTGATAGCCTGGCGGCGCCGTGGATCGATGCACCGCGATCTCCAGCCAGCGATCCGGGCCGACAAAAACCGGCCCGAAATCCAGCGCCGCCGTGAAGACTCCGCTCTCGACCGGGATGTTCGTCAGGGTGAGGATCGGCCCCACCTGGTTTCCGCCGTCGTCCGAATCCCACAGGATGAAACGAAAATCAAAATCTCCGGTGACGACGACGCCGTTGAATTTCAGTTGGCCCTGATACGTGAACGCGGTGCCGGATAGCGCTTTTGCGGGTGCGGCCCAGATGCCGAAGCCGGCAATCAGTGTGAGGAACTGGCCGATGCGCCTCTGAAACATGGTGCGCTCCTTCTCGCCGCCGTGCCGTCCGCGCCGCGACAGGGAGCTTGCGCCGGCATAAGCGCGCGTATGATGTGCGGGGATCGCCGGAGTCGGCGTATGGCGAACTGAGGCTTGGACAATGAACGATGTCGCCCGACTACAGCGATGCCGATCGGACCAACGGCGTTCTACCATTCTGGCTTGACAGATTCAAGCCGAAAATGCTCGGATTCTCAGCGCTGGGCCTGCGTTGCCGCGTTCAGAGCCTTTCGCCAGTGGTTCGT
This sequence comes from Planctomycetota bacterium, assembly GCA_016235145.1. Lineage (GTDB taxonomy): Bacteria > Planctomycetota > Phycisphaerae > UBA1845 > Fen-1342 > JACRLV01. The sequence goes on along the minus strand of JACRLV010000013.1, from coordinate 288 downwards.
CAATGCATGATTCTTGGGTGCGGGCAGGGTCCGAATTGGGGACCGAGCGCCGGTTCGGAGAGATGTTTCGGAGAAATGTGGGGCCGGCCTCCGGCCGGTCTCGTCGGAAACTGACCCGCCTGGTGCAGGAACCGTTTTCGCCGAAGTGACAGGCCGGAGAGCCTGTGAATTTTTCTCTTGACGGGCGTGATATGATTTGATGCATGATTAAAGATCAAGAGCTTCCGGGCATGGATGGGTTGGTGGCGGAGGGGGCGGCGGAGGGGGCGGCGGGGAGGTCCGCGAGCG
>JACRLV010000012.1:17009-19311 GCA_016235145.1 Planctomycetota bacterium | reverse complement strand
GCGAGTCGAATGAGATGTACTCGCGCTGCACGCACATGTCGACGAAGACATCCGATTTGTTCAGATCGACCATGACGGTTCGCCTCCGGCGCGCCGAAGCGCGCCGCCCCCTCCGGTTCCGCTTGGCGCGGACCGACCGATTCGCAGAACCTGTCGTTGCGAGTTCGCCCCTGATTTGGGATTTCGACGGGGCGGCCTGAGATGAAGCCAAAAGCCGCCGCGTCTCGCTCGCTCGTTCCCCGCGCCATTCTAGGCAGGCTAACTTTCGCGAAACAAGCGAGATGTGCGTTCGGCCCACAGAAATTGTGTGATAATGTCGGACCATGACTTATCGGGCGCGACAATCGGCTTCCGCTGCCGTGAACTGCGTTCACCTTCTGCCGTCGCCGCTCTCAAACGCCGTCGCTTCGGGCGTGTCTGATGATCGTGGACTGTTCGTTGGAGTTGCGCTCTGTATAATCGTCCGGCGGTCGGGTCGGTGCGGCGCTTTGTTGCAAGCTTGCCGGCGTCCGGCTCGTTCGTTCGCGGCTTTCCCCGATCGCGGCGCAAAAGGACAACTGCCGATGTTCTCGCTCATCAATCGAACGGTTAAGCGGATGGTGCTTCACCGTGAAAAAGCCAGGCCCATCGTTCGCATCAGCGATACCACGCTGCGCGACGGCCTCCAGACGCCCGGCATCCGGCTCGCGCCCGAGCAGCGTCTGACCGTCGCCAAGGCATTGGCGGGCGCCGGCGTTCACTCGATCGATTGCGGCTTTCCCGCGGCCAGCCCGCTGGACCTCGAAGCCTGCCGTCTCATCGCCAAGCACGTGCAGGGGCCGGTGCTCTCGGTCCATTCGCGGACCAAGAATGAGGACATCGAAGCCTCCGCCGAGGTGATGGGAAAGGTCTCGCCTTTCCGCCGGGCGATCAGCCTCTTCATCGGCGTCAGCCCGACGCATCGCGAGCACAAACACAACATGAACAAGGCGCAGATCGTCGATACGATCGTCAGGAGCGTGGATCGCGCCACCAGGCACTTCGAGATCATCAGCTTCGGCCCGGAAGACGCCTCCCGCACGGAGCCGGAATTCCTCTGCGAGGTCTACAAGGAAGCGATCAAGGCCGGCGCCCTTTCGATCGGTTTCGCCGACACGGTCGGCTTTCTCACGCCCGACAAGGCCGGCGACCGCGTCAAGTACATCCTCGACCACGTTCCCAACATCGACGACGCGATGCTCGGCGTGCATTTTCACAACGACCTCGGCTGCGCGACGGCGAATTCGCTGGCCGCCGTAAAGGCCGGCGCGAACATGGTGCAGGGCACGATCAACGGCATCGGCGAGCGGGCCGGCAACGCCGCGCTCGAAGAGATCATCGTCGCCATCACGCTGCACCAGGACGAGTTCAAGCGCGGCGTGACGGTCAATGTGCAAGCCCTGGCCGGCCTTTCCAAACTCGTCGCCGAGCTGACGGGCTTTCCGCTCGCGCCGAACAAGGCCGTGGTCGGCAAGAACCTCTTTCGCACCGAGACCGGCGTGCATCAGGACGGCCTGCTCAAGCACGTCGACACGTACATGCCGTTCAAGCCCGAGCTGATCGGGGCCGGCCCGGTCGAGGTGATGCTGGGCGCCAACAGCGGCCGCAGCGCCGTCCGCCACAAGCTCGCCGCCGCAGGCATGGACGTGACCGAGGAGCACGTCGAAACGGTCATGAAGTATCTCAAGAGCGACTCGGTTTCCGAGGCCGATCTGCCGGAAGCGCGGCAGTTCATCGAGAGAATGAGGCCCTTCCTCGCGCAAGACGAATATGGCGAGAGCCGCCTGACCGAAGCGGAGAGCGTCGAGCTCGATCATTCGCCGACGCACGCCGCCGGCCGGCAAGGCTGAGGCGCGGCGGTCGATGATTCTCGTCAGCGGCGCATCGGGTCTGCTCGGCGCCGAGTTGCTCGGCCGACTCGCCGCCGCCGGCTGCGCCGCTCGCGGAGTCGATCTTCGCCCCTCCCCCGTTGTCGCTCATCCAGTCGAAATCGGCGACTTGCTCGATCCAGCGTTCTGCCGCCGCGTGTGTGCCGGCGTGGAAGTCGTCGTCCATTGCGCCGCGCGGCAGCATCACGATGCGCCGCGCTGGGGCCGGCGGCGGTTCTTCACCGCGAATGTCGTGATGACGCGAAACCTCGTGGACGCTGCGGTCGCGGGCGGCGCCTGCCAAATCGTCTTCGTGTCGAGCGACATGGTGTACGGCCTGCCGCCGGGCCGGCCGCTGCGCGAAAGCGACCAGCCCCGCCCGATCGGTCCGTATGGCGAAAGCAAGCTCGCATCGG
>JACRLV010000012.1:9855-16922 GCA_016235145.1 Planctomycetota bacterium | reverse complement strand
CTTATCATCGGCCCCGGCCGGCTCGGCGTGCTGAAGCGGCTGTTTGATTGCGTCAAAAGCGGCAAGCGCGTGCCGATGATCGGCGACGGCGGCAATCGCTATCAGATGGTCGCCGTCGCGGACGTCGCGGACGCTTGCGTTTGCGCGATCGAGCGTCGGGCGTCGGGCGTGTTCAACCTGGGCTCGGCCGATCCGCCGTGCGTGCGCAACCTGCTGGGCGATTTGTGCCGCCGTGCCGGCAGCGGAGGGCGGCCGATGCCGACGCCGGCCTGGGCGGTGACGGCAGCGTTGTGGGGGCTGCACAGCGTCCGCCTGTCGCCGCTGGTGCCGGAGCAGTTCCGCATCGCGCCGGTCGATTACGTGCTCGACATCGCCGCCGCTCGCGAGGAATTGGGCTGGACGCCGAAGTTCGGCGATATGGAGATGCTCTGGCAGGCGTACCAGACATACTGCGGCGCGGCCTATTCCGGCACGCTGCCTGCGGAGCGGGAAGCGTTCGACGCTGCATCCGGTGACAGTAGTTCGTTCGATGCGGGTTGAAACGCGCGCCTGCGCCGGCACCGCAAAGCAAAGCAATGCGGGCAGCACGCCGAAAGTTTGCATACCGGACGAAGCTCCCAGGGCCGCCACCTTGTTGCATCAAACAACCAGCAGCGGTTCAATAGTCGCGGGCCGAGGATTGGTGTACTACGCAGTGCGCCTTCCCATCAACAGAATTCAGGAGCACCCAATGGTCGCAGTATCCATGCGCGCGCACCGCCGTGCAGGTCTGATCATGTTCCTCACGCTCGTTGGTTGCACGAGCGTCCCCGATCTGCCGGATTCCGCGGATGTGGCGACGTCCGCAGCCGCCAGCACTTCCGCCAGCCGGGATACCGGCCCCGCGGGGCTCGCAAGTAGCACGTGGTCACTGACACGGAAGGACGATCCGGCCGCCGCCCAAACGGTTGCGGAAGACGGCATCGCCCCGCCGGGACCGTACGGCGGCATCTTGAGCGGACAGGGGCTGGAGCGCCCGCCGGTGGGCCAGCAGATCTTTCGCGTCGAGTTCGGCCCAAACGGCCAGATGCTGCGCGTTTCGGACAACCGCTATTTCCTTGCGAACATCTACGGCGCGGACATTCCCGTCGGCGAAACCTGGACTGCCGCCACGCTGCCCGGCGTCGCCTATCGCAGCGCGTCCTTCGGGCTGCAAGTCGGCGACCGATTCGGAGTCGCGGTGTTCGTGCAGGTGCGCTTCGGAGCGATCTACCTCGGGCGGGCCGTGCTGTACTCATGGGGGACGGTGAACGGCGACCAACTCGACGGCCAGTTCGGCTACCTGCTGGACTTCTCGGACGGATTGCTCGCCGCGCTGGGACAGGTTGCGGATCAATATCCTGCCAGCGGCGAGCGGGTTTCGGAGTGAAGCCGCTTGCGCGATTGGCGAAAACCGCCATCAGCGCGAGAACCAGAAACGGCAGGCCGCCGAGCGAGTCGTATCGGCGGCCACCGCGGATTCTGCCCGCAGCCGAAACTTCGCCGCTCATCGCTCCGGCTGCGCTGCCCGCGATGCCGGACCGCTCTCGCCGCCGCCCTCTCGGATGCGGAACACGACGAACGCCGCGTCGGCGCATTTTCGATAGTCGGGCCGCGGATAGACGCATTCGGCCAGGTCCGGATTCGCCGCCAGAGCCGCCCCCAGGTTGCGGTGGTCGCGGTCGAGGATCACCCAGCGGCAGTGAAAATAGTCGCGGATGTCGGCGAGCCGAACGGTGATCGGCGTCGGCTGCGTCGCGTCCGGCGCGGCCTTGACGCTGACGTTCGCGGGGATCTGGGCTCGCGAGACCTTCACGTACCGCTCCCACAATTCCGGCTGCCGCCACTGCGTGAATTTCGGATCGAGCCCGACGATGTAGTAATTGTGCCGGTTGTAGTAGAAGTAGACTGGGAAGATGTCCCAGTCGTCCGTGAAGACCACGTCCCCGGCCTGCGACTCGCGTTTCAGAAACTCCATTGCGTCGCGCACCGCCGCCAGGTCGTACTGGCAGCGAAGCTGCGCCGCCGCGGCGCGAAGCCGAAACGCGCCGAAGCCGCCGATCATCGCCGCCGCGCCGAGCGCAAAGGCCACGGCCAGCGCCGTGTTGCGCAATGCGAATCCAAAATCGAAACGCGGCGCCGCGGCGTCCTTTCGAGCCGCGCAGGCGAACGGAAAGTAGAGGTACGCCAGCGCGAGCAGGCCCCAGCCGATCGGCAAGATGCGCAGCCGCGGCGCGTCCAGCTTGGCGTCATAATACGCGACCCGAACGGCGACGACCGCGACCGCCGCCAAGAGCAACGCGCTCGCCGGGACCGCCAGCCGCCGCAGCAGCGTCGTTGGTCCCGCGGCTCCGTCCACCCAGATTCGAAGCAAGGGCGCCAGCATCGCCCCAAGCATCAGCGCCAAACCCACCGGCCAGTCCGCCGCCGCCCACGCCGCATCCCGCAAGCGCGGCGTCGCTGCCACCGCCGCGGCCGCAAGCACCCACAGCCCGACCAGGCACGCCCAACTGCGTTCGCTGCCCACCGGGAGCCGCCGCCACCAGGCCTGCACCGCCCGCACGCTCGGCCCGGCCAGGCACGCGGCGCTGAGCAGGCAGAGCGGCGGCCAGTATTCCACGAACCGCCGAGCCTTGCACATCAACACGAGGAACGCGAACTGAAGCAGGAGTATCGTGGTCTCGCGGACGTCGAGCCGCTGCCCATGCCGCGGCCGCGCGACCAGCGCCGCGGTCCATGCCAGGAGCAGCGGACCCGCCATGATGACGATAAACCACGCGTCGGTGTACGGCCGCCATTCGCGCCCGACCTCGATGTCCGGCGAAAGCCCGCTGCCGAGCACCTGTAGCCTGAGAAACTCGAACACGCCCGCGCGGTATGGGTGCGTGAGCACGCCGAGCACCCAGCCGGCGCACGTGATCGCACACATCGTCGCGACGGTTCGCAGCGCGGCCTTCCACGACTGCGACGGCTCGTCGCGCCAGCCCATGAGCAGCATGCAGGCGTAAAGCACGACCAGCAGCGGACCATACATGACGGCGCCGAGGTACACATGCACATATGCGGCGATCGCCAGGCCCGCCAGCACGAACCGCCTGCTGAACAGCGCCAGCAGCGTGAGCTGCATCATGACCAGGGAGGCGGGGATGGCTTTTATGTATCCATGCCGTGCGTAGAACTGGTCCGGCAACGCGAAGAACAGCACCAGCCACAACCAGCGCCCGGGCACGCGAAGCTGCCGCAGGAGTTGATTGAAGAGCAGCAGGTTGAGCCCGAAAAAGCAGCTCATCGCCCAGCGGGCCCCGGCCAGCTCATCGCCGGCGAGCCAGCGGCCCAGCCGTAGAAACGGCAGCAGAATCAGGTGAAACCCGACGTGGTGGCTGACGAACTCCTCTGTCTTTTCGCGGAAATAGACGAATTGGAGCCAGGGGAATTTCGCGAGGAGACCCTCCTGCGGGATCATCGACGCCATCGCGATGTGATAGAACGAATCATGCTCCGGAACGCCGATCTCGCCGCCGGGCTTCTCCACCGAGGCGGCGAAGAAGAAGTTCATCAGCGTGACGCCGATCGCGAAGATGACCAGCGATTCGACCACAACCAGGAAACGGCTCGATTGGGGTTCGCGGGCGCCGCGCAATTCGTCCGGCGGCGCCAGGTCGGCGGTCGGGGAGTGCGTAGCCGGAGCAGACGGGGCGTGCGTATCCGGAGCGGTTCGCGCCATTGGAGTAGCTTCGACGAATTCGCGTTTCCGCTCAACGGCCTCGCCGGACGCGACCCAACTGATCGCGTGCGGCAGTCTCCCCCTCTCCCGGTAATTCGGGAGAGGGCCGGGGTGAGGGTGCATTTCCGAGCCCGATGCGCGAGCGAGGGCGGGAACGCGAGAAGCGAAGACCGAGAAGCGAAAATCCAGATCAAGACTACTCCCAGCGCGTGTCAGAACCCCAAGCGCCAGAGGCTGTCGAAATAGTTCGGTTTGTTTTTCGAAGAATAAGGACTTACGGCGCGCGACAGACGCGAAACTGCTGCAACGCAATTTCTGTTCCAACTATTTCGACAGCCTCGCCAGCGCGCGGTGCCATTTCAAGGGGAGCGTGGGCCTCCAGCCCGCGTCGGGCGGCCGCGGACCATTCTTCGACCGATCCACGCCGCGAAATCACGGCCTTTCGCGGCCGTCCTTTTCCGGGCTGGGTTCCTGGGCTTCAGCCGGCGGCGGGTTGACCGGCACGCGCTTCACGCCCGGGTAGTCCAGCCCGTAGCGCGACGCGCGAAACAGCCCGCCCATCGGACCACCCGGACCGCCCGGCCCACCGCGCATGCCGGGTCCGCCGAACGGCCCCGGAAATCCCCTCGGCGGCCCATCCGGACCGGGCCCGCCATCGCGCGATTCTCCCGGCCTCGACCTGCGGTCCCGCAGCCCATTCGGACCATCCTCGTTGCCGGTAGGATCGTCCGGCGCTCCCGCCGGTCGCGAGTTGGGTCCGCCCTCGCGGCGCGGCCCGCGCGGCGGTCCGAACGGAAGAAAGTCCTCGCGCGGCCCATTGCGCTCCAGATACGGATTCACATACTCCCAGACAATCTCGCCGTTCCGCGTAACCTCAAAAATGCGCCCCTGTTCGCCGGAGCAGACCAGCGTGTCTCCGTTTGGCAGGCGCTCCGCACCGGAAATGTGGCTTGAGAAAAAGTCCGGTTTGTTCGCCGCGGCATATTCCCACGCCGGCTTTTCCGGACCGAACGGCTTGCCCTTATCCAAACGGTATCGCCCCTGCGAATCGGTCGGCGGCGCGAATTCAACGATCGACGAGTAGCGGCCGTCCCGCCGCCCCTCTCCATTGTTGAAGACCATCAAGTGCCCCGCCCCGGGCATGCCGTCTGGAATCCACCGCACGTCATGTTGCGAAAACAGCGTCTGATCCTCCGCCGTTCCAGCGCGATGGACGCGCGGATTTCCCCAGCGATACAGCAGGTCGCCGCCCTTTCCCCAGCGTCCGCCCGCGTGGCCGGCGGCCTGCGCGGTCGTCGTGCCGTGGTCGATGATCCAGATTTCGTTCAATGAGTGGATGCTGAGCGCGATCTGATCGAGCTTCGCGTTATAGGCGATCGCATTGGTGTGGAGCCAGTCGGACTCCATCCCGCGCGGCCCGCGCCCCGGACCGCCACCCGGCCCCGGGAAAAAACCACCACCCGGAGGACCATCCGGACCCGGCCGGCTGCTCGGGCCCGGTCGGCTTTGCGGCCCCGGCCCCTGGTCGTCGCCATCCTCATCCGGTTCGACGCCGCCCATATATCCCAAGTCGCGGAGCCGCCGCCGTTCGCGCGGCTGCATCGGCCGGCCGCGCTCGTAGTTGAGGTCAACCAATTCCGGATGGTCCGCCACAACGCCGTAGTTCGCCTTGTCCTTCGCAACGTCCTGGACGAGATGATCCCAGACGTGCCATTCCCAGACGATCTCGCCGCCCTTCTCGCCGGTCGGCCGCACCTCGATCACGCTGTCCGGCCAAACCGCGTCGTTCTCGATTCGTTTCGGATCACGACCCGCGGCGATCGCTTCGTCCTTCGACTTTCGCTCCCACGCAATCAGGAGGACGTTTCCGTTAGGCAGCGGCTCGATGTCGTGGTGCTGGCAATGCCGCTCGTCGGCGTAAACGAACTCCCACTCCACTTTTCCGTCGAAGGAAATCCGCTCGATCCGCCCGCCGATGCCGCCGCCGAAGAAATTCCGATTCCCCGGCTCGCGCGCGCACCGCAGGATGCTTCCGTCCTCGAGCAGGTAGACCGACTGCCCCGGCGTGAATCGGCTGGGCCAGGTGTGCCGCTTTCGCCCTTGCATGTCGACGAGGTAGGTGGTCGTCGAATTCAGCGGCGCGAAGAGCGTGAAGCCCTCGAACGCCGCCGCCGACTCATGGCGGAGAAGGCCGCGCTTCAGATCGGGCCGCTGCGGCCGCGTCGCAGGCCCTGCTCGGCCCGGCGCCGGCGGCTGGTCCTGCCCGGCCACCAGAACCTCGGCCAGCGCCAAGGCTGCAATCGCGATGCGAAGCGGGGCACTCAGTGGACTCATGCAGCGGTTTCTCCTGGTTCGACGTTCAGTCCTTAGAAACACGCCGACACGGCGATTGTTTCACCAAACCGATAAATCCGGCACACTCGTTGGTTTGGGCTGCCCCTGGCTTTCGAACGCTCGACGCCTCGGCACCTCGGCGCCTCTCGACGAACCTTTAGCGCATCCTCCGTAGTAAATACGTCCACGGACCCGAATTATTGTCAAACGCGGGCGCGCATGTGTCATTCCGCCGGCGATCGCGGCGGCCCGAAGGAGTCCGTAGCCCGAGCGCGGGCTTACGGCTTCTACCCAACGCGACGCCTGCACGCGTTACGGGTGGTTGCTGTGCTCATCAAGTTCGTTCCCTGCCTGACCCACAGGACGGTCTTCTCCGCCATGTGAATGAGCGTTCCGACCGGCGTCCAGGTAGATTCGTTCGACAAAGTGAACGAACTCGACGTAGGCGGCCACGTACTCGCGTCCCGCTTCCACGCTGTCGGCGCGGTGTTTCCGAGCTTCGGCCACTGTTTCATACCGCTGGCGGATCCCCGCAGCGACCGATTCTGTCGCGGCTTTAACCAACTCATCGATGTTCCCGGTTTCCAGCGCGCGATCGGACTCGGCGACTCCAGGCTCCAGCTTCGTGCCGGACGGCTTCAACCCCGTGAACGGCGCCCCCTCGGCGGCTCGATGTACACGAACGACCGTCTCGAAGAAGCACTTTTCGGCTAGTTCTTGGGCCTCTGGTCCCTTCGCCCGCACGACTGCGGCCTTCTCGAATGTGTGCCGGATTTCGGTTTCCCGGTCTCTTGGAACCCATTTCAACACCAGGGTGACATCCCCTTTCTCCAATGCAGCCCGTGCATCGGCAACCACCGGTCCGTCCATCGTATCGCAGTGGGCCCACGCGAGCCGAGACCCCACCGACCAGACCAACAGCGCGCTCGCAGCTGCCATGACCCCGACAATCTTCCACTTCCCCGCTGCTGTCATGTCGCTTCTCCTTGTG
>JACRLV010000012.1:0-9815 GCA_016235145.1 Planctomycetota bacterium | reverse complement strand
GGGCTGATACGCCTGCGGGACTGCGCGCATTGTACAGCCTGTCGCGTAAAGGATGTGACCTGACGCGGCAGCGGGTGTGGCCGGACAAATCTGTTTCCCGGACTCGTGTATTTAATCGCGCTGTTTGCATCTTAACAGGGTGGTCCGGGCGTCCCGCCCGGGTCGGACAACGGGCGAGACGCCCGTACCACCCGTGATGCACTATTTCTGACTAGCTACACTAGAACGCCACCTGCATCTGAACGCGGAACATGAGTGCGTCGTCGTTCACGTTTGCCAGACCGGACTGCGCGTTGGAGATTGGCGCTTCCTAAATCTTGGTGACCTCGAAATCGAGTTTGACTTTGTTGCCCTGAATGTAGTAGTTCACGCAGCCCGCGTATTCCCACGAGCCGTCCTGCTCATCGGCGAGCGTCGGAATGCCGCCCACGCGGCCCGCGGCTGGTGGCATGGCTGCGTCCGTTGGCAGCCATGCTCCGTCCTCGTGTTTCTCGTCAAATCGCCACGTGCATGCTCGCCAACGGACGCGTATGCCACTGGCCCTTGGTGCATCGACCGCCTTCGCGCGTTCCGATCGGCGTTCGTCGCAGCGCCTGCTGTTCATATAGGGGCCCGGCAAGGCCGCCGGCGGATTCGAAAGGCGACCGGCCGGAGAGCTTGTGGATTCTTTGGCAAACTCCAAAGGCGATCGCCGTTCCTTGCTTGAAAACGCGGGCGAGACGCCTGCGCGCCCCAGAAGATTCACAAGCTCGGAGGCCGGCCCCACATCGTGCCGAATCCGCCGCTTGTTGGTTCGTTCCGCCGGGTCGGGTTCCAGACATGGTACGTCGTGCAGGGCGGGACGCGCATACCACACGTTGCGGGCGGGACGCTCGTACCACTCCGGCTCGTGAGCTGAAGCGCCGCGGCCATGAGCCAATCGTATCGCACGTCGCGCATCGTCGGCGGCGTGCCCGAGTCGCCGCACCGCGGCTGTCAGTTCGATTCCCACTGCGTGCGAACCAGGTGCAGGCCGTGCTATTCGCGAAGGCGGTCCGGCCCGCGGCGGCGGAGGCGCAGTTGCTCCGGGTAGAGGCCGGTCCAGAACAGGCTGAAATCGCCGATGAAGCGGTTCACGACCTGGCGGCGGCGGGCATCATCGACCACCGCGCCGAGCCGCGTGCTGGCCGCGGACTCCGAGATTTCACACAGCTTCGTGCCGTCCACGTCGTGCAGGTTGTAGATTCGGTCCACGTGCACGAAATCGGCCAGCAGGTCCGCAAGATAGTCGGTCACGCGCGGGTTGCAGATCCCCAACTCCGTCTGAAAGACGTGCTCGATGATTCCGCCGAAGAGCTTTCGCAACGGATGGTCACGCCCGATGCGCGCAATCATGGCCAACCCCCTTGTGCCGCCCGGACCGTCTCTAACGATTCGCCCGAGCCCGCATGTATTATCGTATGTGGCACTGCGAAGTACGAAGCGATTTCTGACGGCGGTTTCGGATTTTCGCAGGAAGCGGCGCGGCGGGGTTCTGTTATCAGCAGCAACTGCCGCAAGCGCCGCGACGGATCGCGATGCACGCCGCGAACCGCACCCCATTTCGCTCGTAGAAAAGGAGCGCGATCAAACGCCGGGAGTTGAGTTGAATGTCCGATTTTCCAACGCCGCCCGAAAACGCACTCTGCCGAGGGTGCGGCTACGCGCTGCGCGGCTTGCCGTCGAATCGCTGCCCGGAATGCGGGCGGGAATTCGATCCGCGTGACCCGGCGACGATGCTCCTCGGGCGGCGGGTCGGGCGGCTTGAGACGTTCTTTTCGCGCCCGCCGCGGCTGTGGCTGAACGGGCCGGCGGCGCTCGCCGGCGTTTCGCTGATCGTCGCAACGAGCGGCCCGGGTGGGTATTTCGGACTGCTGATACTGACAATCTATCTCGGCATGTTTCTGGCAGTCGTCTGGGGATTGCGTTTGCTGATTGCGGCAGGGATCGCAATCGCTAACCGTCGACGATCTCGCCCTAGCATGCGTACGATGGCACGATGGGTGGCTTTGCCTGTGATCTTCGCATCCGCCGCCCTCATCTGCGCGTTCAACGTGCCCGAACTAACCGCATTCTGGTTGTCGAAGTCGGCGATGGAGCGCCACGCGCGAGTGTGCCTAAACAACCCGACAACCGCACCGGCCACACCGAGCTGGCTTGGCGTATTCCCGATCAAGCGCGTGGAGACCTTTCATGGCGGCGTGCGGTTCTTCGTGGCCGAAACCGGCTTTCTCAGCGAACATGGATATGAGTATCTGCCGCAAGACAATTCGGCGGCAGAAAAGACGCATCAGGGCGAGAAAATCGCAGAAAACTGGTATCGATGGACCCGCGGTTTCATGGACTAGCGTCTGTTCGTGCGACAGGAATTGATTTCTGCGGAAACTCCGCTGCGCCCGGTATGTCGGGAGGAGCCTGGCAGCAACAAACGCCGAACGCGGGAAGTTATCAGGAATGACGATTCGCGAACAGCTTGGGAGATTCGGTTTCTCGGCGTGCGGCACTACCGACTGGCCCTCTGGCAAATCCGTCCTCCAGCGATTGGAAGAATAAACTTTATTTACTCGCCGCCATGACCCGTTCACGTGTAGGTTTTCTGCGTGCCGCATTCGCCCGAGGAGCGATGATCCGGCCGACCGAGAAGGAGCTTCGGCATGGCGCTGGCGATGCGAGAGGACACGGACAGTTCAACGACGCCGCGCTCAGCATGCGGACCCGAGCGCATCATCATCCGCATCGCGAGCCCGCGCGATCACGACGCCATCTTTCGCCTGCGCCATGAGGTCTATTGCCACGAGCTTCGCCAATACCCCCCGGCAGCCGACGGTCGGCTGCCGGATGGTTCCGTGGGCGTGAGCCGGTTCATTCTCGCAACGAATTCGAGCGGAACTCTGCTCGGATTCGTGGCGGTCACGCCGCCGGAGGCCGGCCGGTACGGATTGGAGAAATACGTCCCGCGCGACCGCTGGCCGCTATGCATCGACGACCGACTCTATGAAATCCGGGCTCTTACTGTCGCGCGGCCGCAAAGGGGCAGCGGCATCGCGTCGCTCTTGATGTACGCGGCGCTGCGATGGATCGACGCCCGGGGCGGAGCGCAAATCGTCGCCATGGGACGAAGCGAGCTGCTCGGCCTGTACCGCAAATGCGGCCTGCGAACCACCGGCGTCCGTTTTCAGGCCGGCGGCGCGCAGTACGAGATACTCCGCGGCGGCGTGCAACGCGTGCGGGCACGCAGCGAGCGCAATTTTCGGCTCCTGGACCGCATCGAACGCGGTGCCGAGTGGCAACTCGATGTGCCGCTGCGGCGGAAGTCGCGGTGTTTTCACGGCGGGACCTTTTTCAAGGCAATCGGCGAAGACTTTCGCACGCTCGAACGCCGCGACCAGATCATCAACGCCGACGTTCTCGATGCCTGGTATCCGCCCGCGCCGGGCGTGCTTGCCGCGCTTCACGATCAACTGCCCTGGCTGCTGCGCACGTCGCCGCCCACGCATTGCGAGGGCCTGGTTGCCGAGATCGCGACGCAGCGCGGCGTCGCCGCGGGAAGCATCGCCGTCGGCGCCGGTTCGAGCGATCTTATGTTTCGCACCCTGCCCCGCTGGGTGCGTCCGCGCGACCGCGTGCTGATCCTGGACCCGATGTACGGCGAATATGCGCACATCCTTGAAGAAGTCGTCGGATGCGCGGTCGATCGCTTTCCGCTCGCGGCCGAACGCGAGTTTCGCGTGAACTTGGACCTGCTCGCCAGTCGGTTACGCGACCGTCGGTACGCCGCGTGTTTCCTTGTGAACCCCAACAGCCCCACCGGTCGGCTCGCGGCGGACGACGAACTGCGGGAGTTCGCGGCGTCGGCCCCGCGCCGCACGCTGATCTGGATCGACGAGACCTATGTCGATTTTCCCGGCCCCGGACGCTCGCTCGAAACACGTGCTGCCAGTCGCAACAACCTGGTGATCTGCAAATCGATGTCGAAGTTCTACGCGTTGAGCGGCGCCCGTGTCGGATATCTTTGCGGGCATCCGGCGCGGCTCGACGGCATCCGCAACATCACGCCGCCCTGGGTTATCGGTTTGCCGTCGCAGCTCGCGGCGGTCGAAGCCCTGCGCGACGCGAGCTACTACGAATCCTGCCGCTTACAGACGAGCGCCAACCGCGAGCGGCTCGCTGGCGGTCTGCGGGCGTGCGGGCTGCAAGTGTTTCCCGCATGCGCGAATTTCCTCCTGGCGAGGATGCCGGACGGTGCGATCGGCGCGTGCGAACTGATCGCAAGATGCCGGCAAGACGGCCTCTTTCTGCGGAATGCAAGCCCGATGGGAAAATCGCTGGGAGACCAATTCGTACGCGTCGCGGTGAAGGACGCGGCGACTTGCGATCGCATGGTCGCGATCATCGGACGATCAATGGACGAATCATGACTAGCTACTACGCTTCCGCCTCTTCCTCCGCCGCCATCTCCTGATCGCGCTGCTCGCGAATCCGGATCCACTCGTCCTTCGTGACCAGCACCTCGCGGGCCTGCGAGCCCTTGTATTCGCCGACGATGCCGGCGGCGTACATCTGCTCCACGAGGCGGCTCGCGCGGCTGTAGCCGATGGTGAGCTTGCGCTGGAGCAGGCTGACCGAGCCGCGGCCGGATTCGAGGATGATGTCCACCGCCTGGTCGAACAGCTCGTCGCGCTCGCCGACGGCTTCGCCGCTCTTGGGCATGCGAATGAGCTCGGGGTGATAATTCGGTTGGCCCTGCTCGCGGGCGTGCTTGACGACGGCCCGCAGCTCTTCGTCGCTGACGAACGCGCCTTGGGCCCGCATCAATTTCGAGCTGCCGGGCGGCAGGAAGAGCATGTCGCCCTGGCCCATCAGCACCTCGCCGCCGTTCTGGTCGAGCACGATGCGGCTGTCGAGCCGGCTGGCGACGCGGAAGGCGATGCGGCTGGGCAGATTGCTCTTGATCAGGCCGGTGACGACGTTGGCCTGGGGGCGCTGCGTGCTGACGATCAGGTGGATTCCGACGGCCCGGCTCTTCTGGGCGATGCGGCAGAGGTAGAACTCGACCTCCTTGGCGCTGGTCATCATCAGGTCCGCCAGCTCGTCGATCACCAGTACGATGTAGGGCAGCTTGATCGGGATGTGCTGCATCTCTTCGTCGGAATCGATCTGCATCCGCTCTTTGAGCGTTTCTTTCCCGAGCTTGTTATACGAACGGATGTCCTTGACGCCGGCCTCGGCGAGCAGGGCGTAGCGTTCGTCCATCTTCGTCGCGGCCCAGTCGAGAATCGCCTCGGCCTTGCTCATCTCGGTGACGATCGGGCACATCAGGTGCGGAATGTCCTTGAACATCGCCAGCTCGACCACCTTCGGATCGACGAGAATGAGCTGCACCTCCTCGGGCGTGCGCGTCAACAAGATCGACATGATGATGCTGCCCACGCAGATGCTCTTGCCCGAGCCGGTCGTGCCGGCGATCAGCAGGTGCGGCATCTTGGTCAGGTCGCTGACCAGCGGGGCGCCCGAGGCGTCTTTGCCCAGGTAGAGCGGGATCGCGTAGGCGTCCGAGCGCACGCCGGTCGCGTGGATCAGGTCCTTGAGCCGCACCTTTTCCTTGTCGATGTTCGGGACTTCGATGCCGATCGTGTTCTTCCCGGGCAGCGGGGCGACGACGCGGACCGCCGGCGCCTTCAGCGCGCGGGCGATGTCGTTGGTCAATGACGCGATCTGGCTGACCTTGATGCCCGGCGAAAGGCGCAGTTCAAAAACGGTGATGACCGGGCCGGTCTCGATCGCGACGACCTGCACCTCGAGCCGAAACTCGTTCAGCGTCTGCTCGAGCACGTACGCCTTTTCGCGGCAGAGAGACTCGATCGCGCTTTTGTCGATCGCGTCGGGCGGCGAGGTGCGTTCTCGCGCGCTGACGTCCGTCACTTGCGGAGCGGTCGGCGCGTCGGCGGTTTTTTCGGCGGCCGGCGCAGCCAGAATCGGCTGGGCATTGCTCGCTTCAACCGGTTCGTCCGGCTTCGGTTCATCGGCCGTATCGTCGAGCGGCGGCGGGGGAATCGCCGGCCGCGCCGGTCCGGCGTCCGCCGGCTTCGCGGAACGTCCCGCGACGGATGCGCTTCGATGCACAGCGGTTTCATCACGATTAGCGAGCTGCGGACGAGCGTTGCGTTCTGCCTGATCGACGCCGGGCGAGTTGGTCGCAACCGCCGGCGAGAGCTTTCCGGCGAGCGACGCCGCTCCGGACGCTACGAAAGACCCCGCGCCGGCCAATACCTGGCCGCCGCCGCGGATCAGCACCGGAGCCGCTTTCTTTCCGATCAGCCCCAGCCACGCCAGGACCGCCATCACGATGTTGTCGGCCGCCAGCAGCAACCCGACGAGAATCGCGCATGAGAGCGTCACGACCGTTCCGACGACTTGCAGCCGCAAAACCAGAATCTCGCCCAGCGACATTCCGACGACACCGCCCGGGCCGCTGATCAGGTAGTTTTCGCTGCGGCCGCCGAAGATCGTGCCCAGCACGCTCACGGACGCACAGACCGCCGCGAGCCCGACAAAACGCAACCATGCGTCCGTCATGCGGACCTGCTGAATCCACGCGAACACGGTCGCCGTGAACAGGAACAGAACCGCATACGCGCCGACGCCGAAGTAATAGAAGAGTGCGTGCGCACACCAGGCCCCAATCGCGCCGCACCAATTCTCCGGCGGCGAATTCACCGGCCACGAGCTTTCCGACGGCCAATCGTTGACGTGGAAGGTCAGTGTAGCCATCCAGGCCAACAGGCAAGTGACCATGGCGATGGTGATGAAGATCACTCGGAACGCCGCGGATCGCTGCTCTGAACGCTGCTCCGTACGGGGCATGGGCGACCATCCTTGATGAGGGCGCTCCGGCATCCGAGCCGGATCGTCGAAAACTGCCGACAGCGAATTATAACGGGGCGGACGGGCAGGGAAAGCAGGGAA
Organism: Planctomycetota bacterium; assembly: GCA_016235145.1. Lineage (GTDB taxonomy): Bacteria > Planctomycetota > Phycisphaerae > UBA1845 > Fen-1342 > JACRLV01. The sequence goes on along the minus strand of JACRLV010000012.1, from coordinate 2,831 downwards.
GCAACGCCTCACACCTGCGCCGCGGGGTTATTCGCTCGGCGCAGGAAAAGCCATTGCGACTTGCGTGCCGTAGACCGGGTATTCGATTCGCGTGCGATAGCCGCGAAAACGGTCGCCATCCCAGCCCAGCTTGCCGCAGACCAGACGCAGCAGGTCGACGTGTCGCGAACTGTCCGTCGTTCGGAATCGCGCCAACCCAGCGCCGAGCGGCTGAATCGACTCGTGCAGATCCAGACGGTCGATGTCGCGCGACCGGTCGTTGACGTCGGCGACGCCCTCAAAGCTCGTGTCGTAGATGTGCAGCGACGGCTCGCCGAGCAGCAGATCCTCGTGGAGCAGCGTGTCAAACACGAGCGTCTCAACCGGGGTGGATACCTCGGCAAAAACGTAACGCCGCCGGCCCGAGCCGGCCGGCACGAAACGGGCCATGTCCGCGCGGCTGACTTCGGCGAATACCAGATCGGTCGCCGAACGCGGTCCGAAGCCGTTGCGCCCCAGCGCGTAATGCACGACCTCTCCGACGCGATGCACGTCGATCTCGACCGCCGGAGCGGAACAGAATTCGGTCAGCCGCAAGCCGTCGAGGCCGTCCACTGCGACGCCGTCCAGGGTTTCGGGCCGGCGCGGGGGACCGCCCTTGTTCGTGACGCGGCGGGTCGCGAATTTCACGGCCACATCCGGGCGCAACCGCTGAAGCCCGAGCAACCCAAAAACCCAAACGACATCGAGCCGCTTGGGATCAGGTGAAGGGTGCAGAAAAACCGTCGCGCTGCTCACCTTCGCCGAGGCCCCGCGCAGCTGGCTCATCGCGCGATAGGCGGCCTGCTTGCGGCGCAGCTCAAACTCGCGCCGGCTCTCCGGAAGCCAGGCACTCAGCATCGCCTCGAGCGCGCTGCGGTCGCCGGCTTCGCGCCGGATCAAATCTTCAAACTCGGTCACGGCGGATTGCGCATTTGCCAGAACTTCCGCTTCCGCATGCCGTGTCGCAGCCCGCAGCACACGACGCAGGGGGTCGGGGCCGGGCATCAGTTGGAGAACCGCCACCGGATCCCGATTGCGGGCGGCCTTCAGCAGCCGACTGGCGAGCACCTTGTCGACGCCGAGCAACCGGGCGACCGTAACCGGGCCGCCATGACCAGGTGCGATGGCGTCGAGCAAGCCGCTGAACGAACTCGCCAGTTGCTGCCCGACTCGTGCGGCGCGGGTTTCCAAAGTGTCGGGATACTGAATGGAATTGTGTTCGAGTTGTTTCAAGCTCTTGTTCCGCAGAGAGAAGCTCTTTTCTCGAGTGCGATTCTTCTGATTATACGCTTGTATCATATGGACTTATGTCACATATGGCAAGGCTCGAATGCGGATTTTCGGAAATATCCTCGAAGTTTCCCGGAAACTCCCTTGAAGCCGCGATGCCGCCGGATATAATTGCGTTTGAAGAGGCGGCGTCCGTTTGCGCTGCCGGACGCCGGTCGGCAGCCATGCCAGACCGGCGGTCGTACGATCGCGTGGTTCACACACGTTTGAGGAGATTCCGATGCTGCGAATGTCCCTTCGAATGACCTCTGCTGCTTTTGGCCTTTGTGTTGCTGTCGCTGCAACCGCGCCGGCCGACACGATCTACGCGACGAATGACCCGTTTGGCGGCTGGTTCGGGATCAACGGATTCGACGTGTTCGAGCACCAGAGCGTCGCAACCCGGTTCACTCCCGGCGCCGCACACACCATAGACGGGTTCTCCGTCTGGCTTTGGAACAACGACGAATCCGGCGGCGAGCCGCAGATCACATTCACATTGCGGCCCGACGACAACACGAACGGCGAGAGCCGCCCCAGCTCGACGATCCTCGAGACGTGGACGATGAGCGTGCCGAACACCGGCCTCTTCAACCCAGTCGAGTTCTTCTTTGTATCTCAATCCCACACACCCCTTAGCGCTGGGCAGCGCTACTGGATTGCGGCCGAATCGCAGGCGGCAGCGTTGGCCGATCCTGTGTGGGCCTGGGCGGCGAACGACTCGGGAGTGACGACGAATACGGACTATTTCACCGGCGAGTGGTATCCCGCGCCGGAACAAGGCGCTGTCGCCACCTTGATCGTGACCGGAACGCCGGCCGGTGGTCTGGCCGGCGATGTGAACGGCGACGGACACGTCGACCTTGCTGACCTTGCGTTGCTCCTCGCAACGTTTGGCCAGTGCCAAGGTGATCCGGCGTACAACGCCGCCGCCGACTTTGACGCGTCCGGGTGCGTGGAACTTGGCGACCTGACGGTTCTGCTGGCCAACTTCGGCGTGTAGACGGACCTGAGTCTGTGAAACGCCGGGCTTCCGAGCCCGACGCGACCGCGACGGCTGCGCCCCGGCCGGGTTCAGTCTGCGCCGTCGCATCGGGCGCGAATCTCCTGAGCAGGCAAAGCGGACGCCCTCGTAACGCGCACATGGTGTGGGCAGGCCGGCCTGTTTCAGCCTGCCCGTCTCGCGCGCTGAATCGGCCTCCTGCGCGATCTGCATGGGCAGGTCGAAAACAGCCTGCCCGATGCCGCCCCGAAACCGCTCCGGCCACCGGCCGTGGCGGCGGCGCAAAGAAAGTCCCACCTCCGCCGTCGGTGCGTTCTTCATCGCACTGCCGCGATTGTGGGACGAATCGGACGTACTAATCAGTTCATAACATAGGCTACACTCGGGGCCCGAAAAGAGGACCGCACCATGACCGGATTGGCCTTGAGCTCGGCCAGGTCGGTCTCCACTCGCGCCCGCAGCGATTCGCCTTTGCGGAGCGGCTTCTTGGTCACGCCCTTCTGCCGCAGGTGATTCCACACAAATTCGTCCGGGTTCA
>JACRLV010000011.1 GCA_016235145.1 Planctomycetota bacterium | reverse complement strand
TCCCGTTCCGCACGGCCTCGATCACCCGCACCCGCAGGGCCTCCTGGGCGTCGGCCGACAGCTTTCGTGCATCCTTGCTTGCCATGCGAACATGATAACCGAAAGGCAACGTCAGTTCAATAGATTATGTCCGGATTAATATCCGTGACAATCTAAGGCCAGCCGTTACCCATTGGTCTTTCATGCGCCGCCTCCGACTACGAGATACTGCGCGCCTATTGAAACCTCTGAATAACTCGGAGCACCATGCCTCACACTGAAAACTCTCCGAGGATTCTGGGGTCGCGCCGGTTCCGGCCTTGGTTGTTCAGTTCCCTATTCCCTAAATAGCACGTCACATCCGGGTCTCGTTTTTGGCAGATATCGCAGACCGAAAAACCGAGTCGTGGGATTTCCACACCACAACTCCCAAGGGTCCAGATTGGCGTCGGAACACTTTGTGGTGTTACATTTGTGAAATACCGCTTGAAAGAAATGGCGCATGTTTTGCGAGGACTCAACCCGGAGGCACTTTCTGCTCAGCTTCCACTCTTTGATGATATCGCTGCACTCATTACATGCGTGGAACCGGCCTGGATTCTTCTCGATGTGATCGAACCATTTATTGACATAGGTCTCGCAAATGTCCGCTGCCTCGTACTTGCAATTCTTGCAACAGGGGTACTTGTTACAAACGTCATGGAGCCGGTCATAGCAGGCACGCCTGTAGATTTGGCGGTCCCAGAGTGGTTTGTTGCCCGGGGAAATCGTACAGTCGGGCGGCATCGGGATCGTCGGATCACCACCGTGCCGCGGAAACACGGTTTGCATGCCATCAGGATCGTACCCAGATATGGGCTGATTCTCCACGTACACGTCGGCGCCGTGAGAGGGTTGCCCACCGCCGTGTTTGCTTGCGGCGAAAGCGATGGAGACTGCGCCGCCTTTTTCACCAATGGGATCCCGGCTCAACCATCGCCCGGTCGTCGGCGAGTAGTACCGATACCCCCAATACCCCAACCCCGTTTCGGTGTCGAAGGTCTTGGTGCTGAAGCGCCAGCGGTTGCTTGCGGCGTATGTGCCGTTCGCGACGACGGCGCTGCCGTACGGGTCGTACTCATAGCGCGCGACCAGCGCGTTGCTGACCGTCGTGGCCGCCGGGTCGAGCAGTTGCGTCACGTTGCCGTTCGCGTCGTAGCAGGTGACGTATTTCAAGTCGGTTGACGTGCCGTTGTAGTCGTACACGCTCAGCAGGCCGCCGATGCCGCCGGCGGATTCAAGAAGACACCGGCCGGAGGCCGGCCCAACATCACCCGCATTGGATTGTCCCGCCAAGTCCAGGCCCCAGACGTAGCGCTTGGTGACGGGCGGGACGCCCGTACCACCCGAAGCCCCAGGCTGAAGCTCCGCGATCATGAGCCAATTGTACCACGGATAGCAGTGCTCAATGCTCAGTGCTCAGTCCTCAGTGCTCAGTGCTCAGTGTTCAGTGCCCAGTGCTCAGTCGCCGGACGCCGCCGAAACCGGTGCCACAGAAATCAGCCGGTTCTCGGCGTCCCACGAATACACCACCGGCCGCGGCACGGCTCACAAGCTATTCATCGCGAAGCGAGAACGGCGTGAAGTTCGTCTTGTCGTCGTAGAAATCCTCACGCTCCGCACGCTTCAGGCGGGCGACGACCCAGTACGTGACCGGCGTCATGACGGCTTCCACCGCCGTCTTGAAGAACCAGTTGAAAAGCGCGAGGCGGAAGACCGTGTCCGCGTTCCAGCCGCCGCGCAGGATGAGCGGCAGTGAAATGCCGTAGCGCTGGGCGAAGTTGTCGAGGCTGGCGAAGGCGAGCGGGTAGAACACGATGGAGTCGATCCCCTGGCCGACGATCGTCGAGCCGATGGTACGCATCCATAGAAACCGCCCGCGGGTCAGCACCTTCATTTTCGCCAGCACGTACGAGTTGGCGAAATCGCCGAGCCAGAACGCCAACATGGACGCGACCACGATGCGCGGCCCGGCCCCGAAGCAGGTTTCCAATGCGGGCTGGAGCTGCTGGTTGAAGGGTTCGCGCGGGTCGGCGGGCAGGCGAATGATGATCTGGGCCATCACCACGTAGAAGACCATCGCAGCGAAGCCGGCCCAGATCACCTTGCGCGAGCGGGCGTAACCGTACACCTCCGTCAGCACGTCGCCGAAGATGTAGCTCAGCGGAAAGAAGAGATTGCCCGCGCCGAACGCGAGCGTGACGCCGAACAGGCTGACCATGCAGGCTTTCGCCGGCCCGATCAGGTTCGAGCAGAGCAGAACCGTCACGAACGCGGCCATGATCAGGTCGTAGTATTGGTATCGCCGTCCGCTGATCGGCGACTCATCGGGTCCCGGCCCGCGAAGCGAGCCCGCCAAGGTCGTGCTCATTCATCACCTCGTGCCCCGTTCGTGCTGGAAGCGGGGCGTCGCGCAGGCGCCGGCCGCGTTGGCCGGATGTTCAAGAACACGGATCGCACCGCGTAAGAGACAGGCCGGAGGCCTGCCCCACAAACTCAAAACGGACCAGCGCCGGCAACAGCAACAGGGTCGTTGAAAGCTGACAGAATCCGAAACCCGGTGCAGAATGTACGGCGAGTGCGGCGTCGCGGCCAGACGGACCTCAAATGCACCGACCACTCACCGCCGCTGATTTTCCATCGCCCGAGGCGCTGCGTCGTCTGGGGCGGCGGGTGGAGTGTTTTGATTCGATCGACAGCACGAACCGCCATCTGCTGCGGCGGGCCGCCGAGCTGCCGGACGGAACGATCGCGACGGCGGAGTTTCAGTCAGCGGGACGTGGGCGGTTGGGACGGACCTGGGGCGCGCCGCGCGGCTCGTCGGTATTGCTGAGCATTCTGCTGCACGAGCCGGCTGATTCGACTCTGCCGTCGGACGCGTCGCTGCTGCTGAGCGTCGCGACGTGCGAGGCGATCGAAAGAACCACCTCCTGCCATCCGGCGGTGCGCTGGCCGAACGACCTGACGGTCGGCGGACGGAAGCTGGCGGGCGTGCTCGCCGAAACGTCGTCTCTGGCCGGAGGCCGAAGGGCCGTGGTCGCGGGGGTCGGCCTGAACTGCCTGCAACACGCGGGGCATTTTGACGAATCACTGCGGACGAAGGCGACCTCGTTAGAGTTGGAATGCACGGAAGCGGTGGATCGGTCAGCTCTCGCGGCGGCGATCGTAGCGCGTGCGGATTTCTGGCTCGCCGAGTCGGCGGCCGGGCGGCAGGAGTCGATGCGCCAGGCTTGGCTCGATCGATGCGCGGACCGCGGCACTGTGGTCCGGCTGGAGGAGAACGGCCGGACTTTGTGCGGGACGGTCGTTGACGTCGATTCCACCGGAAACCTGGTGGTGCAACTGGACAGCGGAATGAGGCGCTCATTTGAAGCGGCGACGACCACGCGAAGCTGGGAATAGGCGCGATAAACGCCGATCGGCGCCGACGCCGCGCGCGCCGCATCGTCCCGCCGTGCTCGTGGATGCGCCGCAGGACCGCCGAACGACGCTGGTTCGCCGACTTCTCGCGGCGATTCCGCAGACCGAAGGGCTGCTTACGGCCGTCGGGCCCGTATTGCTGGTCGCCGCATTCAGCGCGTTCTCGGTCGCGCTGATGTGTGGTATCAGCGTCCGCGAGCTGCGACTGCACTTGATGGAGCGAAACGCGGATTGCGTGGTGCTGGGGCCGCTGGCGTTGGGCACGGCGATCGGCCTGTGGCTGCCGAACCACTGGATGCGGCGCAACGCCGCCGCGGGCCGCGACTGCGCGCCGCCGCCGACGGCAGTCAGCATCACGACGCTGGCGCTGGCAGTACTGGCGCTGCTGGGAGGCGCAGCGACGAGCGGCCTGGAGCGCTGGCGGGAGGTGCTCGCAACCCAGACAGTCGCACCGGCGGCATTTCGCTGGATCGCGCTGTTGGCGCCGATCTCGATCCTCCAGGTTGCGCTGGGGATTTCTGCCGCGCTGATGCTGGTGGCGGTGAACTGCTGGCATCGCGCCGCACAGCGGCAACGGCTTCACACCGCTCAACTCTGGGGCGCGTGGTTGTTCGCCGCCGCGGTCGGCGGTTCGGTCGCGCTGCTGGTTCAGGATCCGAACCGCCTCTGGCACTTGCCGGCGCTGCTGCTTTTCGTTGTCGCCGGCGCTTCGGCACTCGTTCGACGCCACGGCGCCGCGGCGCCTGCGATTCACGAGGGACACACGGAATCGAAACGAACCTATTCGCTTGCGGCGGCGGCCATGGCGGCCGTCATCGGAGTCGGCATTTCGGAGCCGATCCGGGGAATTCCGACGGGCGGACTTCTTGAGCAGCCGTTCGTGGCGGTTTCATGGGGAGCGGTCGTGGGACTCGTGCTGTCGCGCGTCCTGCTGCGCGTGGGCATGGGATCGGACTTCGCGCCGCTTCTGGCAATACTGGGCTCGTTCGTCCTGGTGCAGACGGGGTTCGGAATGTCGCGGCTGACCGTCGTCTGCGCCCTGGTGGTCGCGGGCATCGCGTTGCTTGCACGGAGAGCGGCCAGGTCGTGCCGGAACATTCAGGACGCTCTGTGGCTGGTCGGCGGAAGCGCCGCGACATCACTCGCGATGACAAGCTTCGTCAGTTCGCTGCTCATTTCCGCATCGCGCAGCTTCACATGGGCGATGGCTCTCCTCACGCTCGCCAATCTGACGCTCGGCGTGCTGCTCTTGGTCGACGCCGGCTACGGCCGCCCGGGGCGAGCGGCGGCCCTGACCGCGCTGGCGATGTGGCTGCTGACGGCGCCGGCGTCGCGCGATCTTTCGCCCGCGTTGCTGGAAGGAGGCGAAGTTCGGCTGAGCGAAGGCGCCCAGGCGGCTCGCAATGCGCTGGACGCCGGTCTGGATTCGCGCGAGTTCCGGGCAGACGCGGCACTGGGTTTGGTCGATTTTGACGGATTCTCCGCCGAGCTGGTGATCGTCCCGAGCCCGGTCGGCTCCGGAGCACGATTGCGCGTTCCGATCGCTTCGCGAACACTGCGGCGCATCGGGCGCATGCTTACGGCGGGCGGGCGCATCGTTCTGGAAAAGCCGCTGGATCCCTCGTTGGAGCAGGTTGTGACGCGCTATTCCGGCCGCACGAACCCGCCTTTCGGACCGGCCTACGAGCTGCGCGTCGAGGGGCCCGGAACGGACTACGAAGCCGTGATCATCGGACGCGACGTCGCGCAATGGGTGAGTGGACGGGCCTGGCCGCCGGGCTACGATGCGACGCTTCGCCCGTTCGGCGCGGATGAGAGCGTCGCGGCGGCGGACCCGCAGCCCGGAGAGCATTGAATATGTCGCTACTGGTCACCGGTTCCATCGGAATCGACACGGTCGAGACGCCGCACGGACGCGTTGACGGCGTGCTCGGCGGATCGTCGGTCTACTTCTCGCTGGCCGCCGCCCTGTTCACCAAGGTACACCTCGTCGGCGTGGTCGGCGACGATTTCGATATGTCGCTGCTCGATCCGCTACGGGCGAAAGGGATCGACACGCGCGGCGTCGAGGTTCGCAAGGGCAGCCGCACATTTCGCTGGCAGGGTCGATACAGCGGCGCGATGAACGAGGCGGAGACGCTGCGGATCGACCTGAACGTGCTGGCCGAGCGCGGCGCCACGCTTTCGCCGGAGCTGCTCAAGACGCCGTATGTCTTCCTGGCGAACACGCACCCGGCCTTGCAGCGGTCGATCGCGGAGCAGCTTGCCGCGGCCAAGCTGGTCGTCTGCGACACGCACAACCACTGGATCATGAACGAGTCCGCCGCACTCAAGCGGACGCTGGGCAGCGTGCACGGGATCGTGCTGAACGAAGGCGAGGCCCGCACGTTCACCGACGAGTCGAACCTCGTGACCGCGGGTCGGAAGATCCTGGGATATGGCCCGCGATTCGTCGTGATCAAAAAGGGCGAGCACGGCAGCCTGCTCGTTTCGCGCGACGACCTGTTCCTCGCGCCGCCTTTCCCGACGGAGAAAACCGTTGATCCGACGGGCTGCGGCGACACGTTCGCGGGCGCGATGCTGGGGTATCTGGCGGCGGCGGATCGCTGCGATCGTGGGGCGCTGCGGTCGGCGATGGCCCGCGGGTCGGTGACGGCTTCTTTCGTGATTGAGTCGTTCTCGATCGACGCCCTGGCGCGCGTCACGCCGGCGGAAGTCGAGAAGCGGCTGGCGACATTGCGCGAGATGGCGCGCTTTGACTGATGCCATGAGGTGTTTCGTCGCCATTGAGTTGCCTGCGCCGATCCGCGCCGAACTCTTGCAGTTCGTGCGTTCCGTGTCGCCGAAATGCCGCGACGTGCGCTGGTGCAACGAATCGCAGTTTCACGTCACGCTGAAATTCCTTGGCGAACTGACCGACGAGCGTGTGCGGCGAGCTTGCGAAATAGCGCGCGAATCCGCCGCGGGCATCGGGCCGTTTTCGCTCGAGACAAGCGGCTGGGGCGCGTTTCCGAACGAACGAAGCCCGAGGGTTTTGTGGCTGGGCGCGGAGGACGCTGCGGGAGCGTGCTTGGGCTGGCTTCAGGCGGCTGAGCCCCGATTTGAGGACATAGGCGTGCCGCGCGAGACGCGCCCCTTCACCACGCACGTGACGGTGGCCCGGGCGAAATCGCCGGTCGGCAATCGTGGGTTGCGAGATGTGTTGGCGGAGGCAGCAACCATGCCGCGGCGGACGTTTGAAGTCCGCGAGCTCACCGTTTTTGAGAGCCGGCTGGAGCGGTCGGGCGCCCGCTACTCCGCCATTGCGCGAATCGCTTTGTAAGGCAGGCGCGGCGAATCGCGGGGTGCGCCGGTTTTCGATACCATCCGTGGCGAAATCGGCCGGCGCGGCGCGCAGCGCGTGAGCCGTCGCGACATCGCCGAACTCGGGAACACCTATGTCTTCCAGCCTCACCGGCCCGCTGCAACGGCTGATCGACGAGCTGAAGAAGCTGCCCGGCGTCGGGTCGCGCTCGGCGGAGCGGATGGCGTTTCATCTGCTGAAATCCACGCCGGAAGAAGCCGTCGCGCTGGCCCAGGCGATTCGCGACATCAAGGAGAAGGTCAAACCCTGCACGCGCTGCTTCAACCTCGCCGACGACGATTTGTGCTCGATTTGCGCCGACGAGCGGCGCGACCGCGGCGTGATCGTGGTGGTCGAGCAGCCGAAAGACCTGCTGACTTTCGAGGGCACGGGCCTGATCACCGGCGTCTACCACGTGCTGATGGGCCGCATCGCTCCGCTCGAAGGCATCGGGCCGCAGGATCTGACAATCGCCGCGCTGGTGGAACGGGTGAAGCGGGAGACGCCGCGCGAGGTCGTGCTGGCGACGAACCCCACGCTCGAAGGCGACGCGACCGCACTGCACATTCAAGCGCTGCTCACGCCGCTGGGGGTCCGCATCACGCGGCCGGCGCGGGGCCTGGCGCCCGGCGGGCAGATCGAATACGCCAACCGGACGATGCTGGAAGAAGCGCTGCGCGGGCGACGCGAGATCTAGGTCGGGCCTTCAAGCTCGCAACCGTCCCGCGCAGACGTGTCGGGAAGCACTCGCAGCGTCGGATTTCCGAGTCCGATGTGGCGCCGCATTCGTAGCGGCGGACCTCTGAGTCCGACGATTCGAACAGGCGGGCTGAAAGCCCACCCACCCGTCGGACTCAGAGGTCCGACGCTACGCGCCCCGCGCGCTTGCGCTTGGAGTTCTGGTGTACCGCAGCCGCCCTCGGCTGCCTTTTCAGCCCCGCGCGCTTGCGCTTGGGGTTCTGAAATTGCCGTCGGACTCAGAGGTCCGACGCTGCGAATACGCGCGCCGGCTGCACGAATCCGTCTACGGCTGCTTGTCAGCAGGCCGCGGAGCCGGCCCGTCGGGGCGGGCGTCCTCGCGGATCGGCGCGTTGCGCGGCGCGACGTCCAGGCGCTCGACGATCGCCGCCAGCCGGGCATGATCGTCCGGGCCGGCAAAGGCGATGATCGTGGCCGAGGGGCTGTCCGCGACGATCGGCACGTCGAGCGACATCATGGCGGCCGTGCGCGCCAGCGTTCCGGCGAGCAGATCCGCCCTGGCGTGGTTCAGTTTGTAGTAGCGAACCTCGCGATGGTCTTCGGCCCGCCGGGCCGCGCCGGCGTCCATGCGCTTGGCGACTTCGACCAACTTCTTCACTTCGACGGCCTGGCCGGAAAGCCACAAGCTGTTGCCGTGTTCCTCGGCCACGATCTGCACGCGCACGTTGCGCACGAGCCGTTGCAAGGCCCCCGCCACGTCTTTCGCATCCGTCGAACTGAGCGCGACGCTCTCGATCGCGTCTTCCGCAGCCGGCATGGCGTCCTGATCCAATTGCTCGACCAGACGGATGACTCCGGCGACGGCGTCGGCCGAGTCGGATGCGACGATGAGCGAATTCGTGCGATCGTCGACTGCCAGCCGCGTGAGTCCGTACAACTCCATCGGCGATTTCAGCACGTGCGCGACTTCCGCCGCCTGCGCTTTCTTCAACGCGACGACGCGCGTCTCCTTCAGCGCGTCCGCCGCGGTCAACACCATGCGGCTGGTTTGGGCGACGGGCGGCTGCGCAGGCTGAGGCGGCGGCGCCGGCGCCGGCTGTTGGGCGAGTGCGGTCGTTGCAGCGATCCAGGTACAGAGAATCCACGTTCGCGGCATGACGATGCTCCTTTTTTGCGCGACCCGGGACATCAGGTCGCGGCTGGATGTTGATACAGGCGGGGTCGGCGGCGGTTGCGGCGGCGTTTTATCTTGCGGCGCTGCGACGGTTCAGGAGCATCACGCCCGCCGCGAAAGAGCCTAGCCCGAAGGCAAGCAGGATCGCGCAGGGCATGGCCAATTCGGCTACCGAAAACTCACGCCAAAGCGCGCCTTCGATCGCCGTGATGGCCCATTTCACCGGGCTGACGCTGCCCAGGGCGCGCATCCACTCAGGCATCACGTTGAGCGGGACCATGCCGCCGCCGAGCATGGCCAGGAGCGTGAGGATGCCCCATGAAATTCCGGCGGCGGAGTTTTCGTTCGCGCCGAATCCGGACAGCAGCATCATCAGCCCGACGAACGCCAACCCGACGCAGACGACCGCGACAGCCAGCAACGGCAGGCTGTACGGCACGACGTCGAACGCCATGCGAGCGAGGATGAGCATGAACGTGCAGATCAGCAGCAGCGTGAGGATGCACGCGATGGACTTTCCGGCGAGGATTTCGACAGCGCCGACGGGCGCGGTGCGAATCCGCCGTAGAGTCCCGCGCGTCCGCTCCATCACCAGGCTGACGCCGAACGACGCCGTGCAGCCGAGGATGCCCCAGATCATCCCCTGCGGAAATGAGACGGCGAAGAGGTTTCGCGGGCGTTCGCGCTGGACGGCGATCTCGATCTTTTCCAGGCGAACGGGTTCCCAGCCGATGCCGCTTTTCCCCGCATTTCCGGGCATGGTTGCGGTCGGCATGCGGGCCGCGAAGCGCTCAAGTCCGGCGAAGAGCACTTCCAGCGCCGCCGCGGACGCCGGATCGACATCGGAGGCGCTGCGGAGCGATTCGCGCGCCTGTTCGATCTGAGACTGGATCTGCGCGGGATCGGTGAAGGCGTCCTTGAAACCCATGAACAGGTGCTTGTTGAGCAGGCCGGAGACCATGCCGGCTTCCGCCGCTCGGGACGGGTCCGTGCCAAGTTGAATCGTCGTCGGCTTTCCGGAGAAGAGGCTGCGCCGCGCCTCGCCAAAGCCCTTGGGGATCACGATGCAGACGGGCCGCACGCCCATGCGAACGCGCTCCAATCCCGTCTTCCGGTCGATCCGCTCGACGTTCATTTCGCCGCTGTCGATGAGTTGCTGGGTGAATCGGGCCGATTCCTCGGACTTGTCCTCGTCTGCCAGGAGAATGGGAAGCGGCCGGCTGCGGTAGTCGCCGGCCATCGAACTGAAGATCAGTCCGAAGAAGACGGCGTAGATCAGCGGGAGCGCGAAGGTGAAGAACAGGCCGCCTTTGTCGCGCGTCAGCAGGCGCAGATCCTTGCCAACCAGAGCGACGATCGCACGCATCGACAAACGAGAACTCCTCGGTATTTCTCAGTCCCGAAGCTTGTGGCCTGTAAGGTTCAGGAACACGCTCTCGAGGTTCGGCCGTTCGACGCGGAAGTTCTGCAATCCGCCGTCGCGATTCAGTCGAGTCAGCTCCGCCATCGGGTCGTCGGTCTCGATGCGGCGTGAAACACCGTTGTCGTCGATCACGATCGCGGACTTGCCGCCGTGCTGTGCGATCAGCCGCTCCGTCGTGTCGACCGCGAGCAGCCTGCCGTGGTCGACGATCGCAACCCGGTCGCAGAGCTTCTGGGCCTCTTCCATGTAGTGCGTGGTGTACACGATCGTGACGCCGCGCCGTTTGAGTTCAATCACACGATCCAGGATGGCGTTTCTCGACTGCGGGTCGACGCCGACGGTCGGCTCGTCGAGCAGCAGCAGGCGCGGCTGATGCACGATCGCGATCGCCAGGTTCAGGCGGCGCTTCATGCCGCCGGAATAGACGCCCGCGCAATCGCCCCGACGATCGACCAGACCGACGAATTCCAGGGCTTCGTGCATGCGGCGGTGCAGCGTCTCGCCGCTGAGCCCGAACAGCCGCCCGAACAGGAGCACGTTTTCAACGCCGGTGAATTCCTGGTAGAGCGCCAGTTCCTGCGGTGCGACGCCGATCATACGGCGGACGGCGCAATCGGTCGGCGGACCGGCGTCGGCGATTCGCACCACGCCGGCGTCGGGATGAAGCAGTCCGCAGCAGATGTTGACGGCGGTGGACTTGCCCGCGCCGTTTGGGCCGAGCAGACCGAAAATTTCGCCGGGTTCGATGGAGAGGCTCAGGCCGTCGAGCGCGATCGTTTCGCCGAACCGCTTTCTCAATCCACTTAGTTTGACCACTCGATCCTCGCGTCAGCCGTGCCGGCGCCGATCTTAGTCGAGTTTTGACGGCGCGCCGACGAGGCGCGAGGCCGGTCAATCCGTTTCGGTAGTGGCGCCGCCGTGAGACCCTCCGCGGTCGTGCAGATCTTGGCGAAAAACGAACGAACGCTGCACGCGGGCTTGGTCGAATCTTTGCGCTCCCCGGAGACACTTGACGGCCGATGCGGGCCTGGTTCGAGCCATCGGCGAACGGAATCTGACGGAATTCGCGGCTTTTTCGCACCTGGCTCGCAGCCGCTTCAAACATGTTCGCGAGAATGCGGGCGACCCGTCGGCGGCGACAGGACGCCCGGAGCAGGAGCCCCTGAAACCCCGAAGGAGAATGGCATGGCGCGGTCCTCAGTGAACAGGAAAACAGGCAACGGAACGGCGGCAGGATTCACGCTGATCGAGCTGCTGGTCGTCGTCGCGATCATCGCGTTGCTGATCTCGATTCTGCTGCCAAGCCTGAACGCGGCCCGGGCGAACGCCAAGGCCGCCAAGTGCGGCTCGAATCTCGCCCAGGTGGGCAAGGCCGTCCACAGTTACCTGGCGGAGAGCAAATCGGAATTCCCCCTGGCGTATTACTACGCATCGGATTCCGCCGGCGGTTACGACATCAACAACCAGAGCACGACCCACGCGTTCGGATACGTGCACTGGTCGTACCAGTTGTTCGGCGGCAAGGGCGAGGTGCAGGACCAGCTCTTTCAATGCCCGATGATGGAAGCAGGCGGGCATCCAAGAACAAATCCCGGGGATGAACCGGCCGATTGGATCGACAGCGAGCAGGTCGATGATCAGGGCCACGGCCGGCCCGCCGGCGGCGGCAGCGGCTTTGTGCGCGACCGGCAGGCCCGCTGGATGGCGTATGTGCCGAACGCGGCCCTAATGCCGCGAAACAAGCTGGGCAACATCCTTCCGTCCAGCACGGGCACGCGGCGCAACAAGTTCGTGCGCGAGACCGAGGTCGAGAGCATCGGCAAGACGATTCTCGCGACCGAGTGGAACAAGAACTGGAAGGCGGTCTCGAACAACGCCGGCGGCGACGGCTTCCTCGTGAAAGCCCACCGTGCGATTCACCCGTTCTACAACCAGACCGGGGCCTATGACGAATACAACGCAGGCGCCGACACCCTGCGGGCGCCGTTCCAGTACTTCCAGGATCCGACGGACAAGACGTACGGGCTGGTGAGCGCCGAGCGCGCCGATGAGGCCGCCCAAATGACGGACACGTGGCGCGCAAGACCGTGCTTCAGACGCTGAACGATCGCGAGTGGGGCCGGGCCTATTACGGGCTGACCGGCGGAAACCGCGTTTCGGATTTCGGCTGGAACACCGTTCCCTAGGGGAGTCGCGCTCCGGTCGCCGGCGGCCGGCGCCGGAACACGTCGGGCAAGCGGCGAACGCGGCCGCCATCGACAACATCAGGCTCGGAATCGAAGCGCGGCATTCCGCGTGTGCGGAATGCCTGGGCATCGTCTTGCCCAATGAGGGTCGTCCAGGGTCCGTTTTCTCCGGAGGAATCGAACGATGATGAAGCGGTTATTGGGAGCGGCTTGCGGGTTCGCCGGTTTGGCGATTCCAGGGCTCGCGCAGAACTGTCCGAATGTCACTTGCGATCAGGCGCCATCGGTCGGCAACCAGGTGAATATCAGCGGCGCGACGCTGCTGCGCGGCTTTTTCTTCTCGCCGGCGCACGTCAATGACTTCGTGGACGTGGATGGCGACGGCTGTTTCGGCTACAACGAATTTCCCGGCGCCGGCTGCATCGACGTGGTCGACCGCCTGGCCCGCAGCAGCCTGCTGACCGGCGTCTCCTCGAACGGCGCGCATCCCTCGCAGAACAGCCACTGGATCGTTCAAAACCGGGCCGTCGGTTCCGTCAACGGCTTCAACGAGTTCATCACCTATCAGCTCTGCTGCGATCTGCCCGAGGCGCGCGTCACCGATGAGAGCACGATCAATAGCGAAATCTACGCCAACGGGTCAGGCCATCTGAACTTCCCCGGCGTCTGCGCCCAGGACAACGACGGCGATTCGATCCTGAACGACAGCGGCACGCCCGTGTGTCCCTGCTCGATCGATATCGCAATCCTGGACGTTCCGGGCGCGTGGGGCTCGCAGGGGCCGGCCGGAACGCCCAGCCCGTTTCGCAAACCGACGCAGCCCGGATACGGCGTCTTTCCGGGCTCGTCGGTCGCTATTCCGGGCGGGTGCTCCGACGTAGCTGCCTGGCCGGCGAACCTCGCGCTGCTCACGCGCGGCTGCACCGGCCGGCAACTGAATTTCAATACCGCCAATCCCGACGCGGACACCCTCTTCGATACCACCTTCGCATTCGCTCCGATCGGCGCGATTTCCAATCGCGGCGTCGGCCGGACGCAAATTCGCGTGACGGAGCTTCAGCACCTGCAAGTCACCGGCCGCTTGCCCAGCGGCGAGAATCTCGCCGCCGCGACGCGCGACGCCGGGTCCGGCACGCGCAACGGCTGGTGCAACTCGCTTGGCATCGACCCGGCCTGGGGCAATGGCGACAATCGCGGCGACGAGACCAGCTCAACCTCACGCACGAATCTCGGCCCGTGCCACCGCGTGACGAATTGCGGCAGCTCGAGCCACCTGGAGAACGGCGTGCAGCAGCGCCGCCTGGCGATCGGCTACTCGGGCCTGGCCGGCGGCACCGCCGCGGTCAAAGACGCCGCCGACGGATTCTACGAAATCCTCGACGTCATGAATGACCACGTCGGCGGGACGCAGTACGTCCGCCCGACTGTCTCGACCATCCTCGATAATTGCGACCCCGATCTGGGCTATCGCATCGGGGGTCCGGCGTCGTTCGTGACGCTCGGCGATCCGCAGGCCACGGGCAATGGCGCCGCCATCTCGAACGCCAACTACAACCCCGCCTCGCCTGCCTTCATGGTCAATGTGGAAGCCGCCAACTACCTGTACAACATCACGGCCAGCATCGACGCATTCGTCGGCGCGCCCACCGCGGACACCAACCTGTTCAGTCCCGGTCAGTTCCTGGCGGTGACCTTCTTCCTGCTCGCCGGACAGGACTGCAACCAGAGCGTAATCGACCCGGTCGTGTTCAACCCGGTGACGCCCAATGCAACGCTCCAGAGCTACATCCGCAACAACAACAACTTCGGCGCAGGCCTCACGCCGGACGGCGTTGTCACGCCCGCCTATGGCAGCCGCAACCCGGCCGGCCTGGTTCCGAACCGCGGCACGGCGTACCAATACAACATCGGCACGGTCGCTTCGCCGAACCTCCAGTCCATCGGCGCCGGCCAGCGACTCGCGATTCGCAACCGCGTCCAGGGCGACTTCCTGTACGACTTCCAGCGCAATGCCAACGACATCCCCAACATGATGTCGGCCGTGTATGTCGCGCTGAACACCGGCAACGCGGCGAATTACACCGACGGCGCGCTCACGCCGCCCGGAGGTGAAGCCGGCGATCCCGGCCAGCAGGCCGCGGATCGGATCATCCCGGACGTCATCGGCGATTTCGACGGCAACGGCGCGTTTGACCCGGCGGACATCCGCTACTTCGCGGATGGACTGGTCCTGGTCAGCGGCTCGTTGAACCGCCAGGCCGGCTTCACTTCGGTTGACGCCAGTTGGACGGTCGGAACGGGCGGCCGGCCGGCGGGCAACTTCTTCAACACGGTGATCACCAACTCGCAGGGCGTTCCGCAGCCGTATGTCGCCGGCGCTTCGCGCTTCGACGTGGCCGGCAGCAGCACGGGCGCTGCGAAGGGCGACGCTCCGATCGGATCGGACGGCATCGTCAATCTGACCGATGTCAACTACGTTCTTGCCAACTTCGGCTCGTGGAGCAGCCTGACATCGGCTGCGACGATCGACCTGAGCTGCGACATGACCGGCGACCTGGTCGTCAATCAGGCGGATGTTGACATGATCCTGGCAGCGATGGGGGAGGCCCACTGCCAGGGAGACTTCAACGCCGACGGCGTCGTGGACATCGGCGACCTGACCCTGCTGCTGTCCCACTTCGGCGTGGGCAGCGGCGCGAGCTACGGCGACGGAGACATGAATGGCGACGGCGCGATCGACTTGAGCGATCTGACGCTGTTCCTTTCGAAGTTCGGCAGCATCTACCCGAACTGCCTCTAATTCCCGGTCGCCGCTTCGCGTTGCTGAGCGGCTGAGATTCTGGAGGGTCCGGACTTCCACGGGAAGTTCGGACCCTCTCGCCATTTTGTGCGGATGCACGTTTCCGAAGACGAGCGATTTGCACGCGTTCAGTGTTTCCGCCTACGACTGGCGACCAGCGCGGCGACGCGGCGGATGTGTTCCGGGCCGGCGCCGCAGCAGCCGCCGAGGATGTTCGCGCCGGCGTCGATCAGGGCCGGAACGAAGCCGCCGAATTCGTCCGGCGTGTGGTGATAGACGGGGCGACCTTCTTCCAAGTCGGGCAGGCCGACGCTCGGTTTGATCCAGAGCGGTTTTTTCGTGTTGGCGCGGAGCGCGACGACGGCGGGCAGCGCGGCGGCGATGCCGGCGCCGCAGTTGCTGCCGATGGCGTCCGCGCCGGCTTCGTCCAGCGCTGCCGCAGCCTGCTCGGCGGTTGCTCCCATCAGCGTGCGGGCCCGCTGCGGCCCGGAGTCGAACGACATAGAAGCCACGACGGGCAGATTCGTGACGGATTTGACCGCGGCGAGCGCAAGCAGAATTTCGGGCAATTCGGTGAAGGTCTCCGTTCGTGGTGAGGATTTCCACGCCGGCTTGGACGTACTCTTTGGCCAGCAACGCCACGAGATGGCCGTGCGTGACGTTCGCCAGTTCTGCGGCGATGTTCAGCGGATAGCCGCGCGTGAAGAGACTCGTCGCCCACGCGCCGTCCGCGACCGCCAAACCTGCCGGGAGTCTTCCGAAAGTCAGCTTCACGATTCGCTTCCGAATAGGCGTTTCATTCGCTCGATGATCTCCTCCGGCTGCCCCGAGCCCTCGAATACCAGCGGTCCACGGTAGTTGACCTCGTGCAACGCGCGACGAACGGCGGGCCAGTCCACGCTTCCTTCGCCGAGCGGGACGAACCCATCCCGGCCCGGGCGATTAAGGTCGTAGTCCTTCACGTGCACGTGCAGGAGCCGCCCGCCCAGCGTGCGAATCCAGTCATCCGGATAGCCGCAAACCAGCACATTCCCGGTGTCCAGACACCAGCCTACGTTGGGCGAGTTCACGCGGTCAACCAGATCCGCAGCCTCGACCGGCGAGAGCAGGAATCGGTTCCAGACATTCTCGATCGCCAGATTCACGCCGCGTCGCTCGGCCTCGACGCGCAACGTCGCCAACGCATCGTGCGTGCGCCGCAGCGCGTCGCCGTAACTCGCCTGGGGCTTCGCGTCCGCCGCACGACCCACCACAGCGGGTATCACCACCACCGACGCCGCGCCGACCAACGCCGCTCCATCAAGCAGCCGCAGTGTGCGGTCGAAAGCAAGCCGCCGCGCGGCATCCTCGGCCGAGGCGAAGTGCGCCTGAAAGAATGCTGCCGACGCCAGGCTCGTGATTGCCACGCCGCTGGCCGCGGCAGCCGTGCGGATGTCGCGCCAGGCTACGATCGTTGCGTCGAATTGCAGCGGCCCGTCCGTTCCGACGACGAGTTCGAGCCCGCCAAAGCCGGCTTGGGCGCACGCCGCGAGCTGCTCTGCGACCGGCAGCTCCTTCGGAAACGTCCAGGCGTTCAGGGCGAGGCAAGGCGGTTGGTTCATCCGGCACCCAGGAACGAGCGGCCGCGCAGCGGCTGTTCGAAAGGCCCGCGCTGCTATCCGCAGGGGGCGGCCGATTGGCCGATTTCACGCCGCAAGGCGTCGAGCACGCCGTTAACGAAGCTCGTAGATTCCGTGTCGCCGAAGAGCCGCGCAAGCTCCACCGCTTCATTCACGACCACCGCCGTCGGCGTTTCGGGATTGTGCAGCAGCTCGAACAATCCGAGCCGCAGAATGTTGCGATCGACCGGCGTCATGCGTTCCAGCGTCCAATGTTCCGCCGTGCGCTGGAGGCGTTCGTCCAGTTCCCGCCGTGCGATCCACGCGCCGTCCGCCAGAGCCCGCGCGAACTGCATCATCTCGGAATCGAGCGGCGATTCGATCCCCAAATCAGCGAGCACGTCGTCATCGGCGAGGAAGCGGGCCAGTTGCGGGCGAAACGCATCCCCCAGCGCCTCGAAGACGCACAGGGCCTGCAAGGCGAGCATACGCGATTGTGAGCGGCGGCGAGCGGGCATTCTGGTTGCAGGTTTCCTTTGATCAGCGCGGCAGCCCGGCGAGGGCGTTGACCATTTCAATCGCCGCCAGCGCCGCGTCCGCGCCCTTGTTGCCGGCCTTGCCGCCGGCGCGGTCAATGGCCTGCTCCAGCGTATCCGCGGTGACGATTCCAAACGAAATCGGAACGCCGGTCGACAGCGAAACCTGCGCCGTTCCCTTGGCGGCCTCGCCGGCGACGTATTCAAAATGCGGCGTCTGACCGCGAATCACGCATCCCAGGCAGATCACAGCGTCGTACTTGCCGGTCTCGGCGAGCTTCTTTGCGGCCAGCGGGATTTCCCACGCGCCGGGCACGAGCACCTGCACAAGCTGGTCGGCTTTTGCACCGTGGCGAACCAGCGCGTCGACCGCTCCCTCGACCAGGCGCGAGGTGATGAAATCGTTGAATCGAGCCGTCACGACGCCGAAGCGCCGCCCGCTCGCGTCCATCGTTCCGCTGATGATCGTCATGGGCGTCCGGTTCCGTTTGCGAGGCATTTCGCAACCGGGTAGTTTACGAAACCACCCGAAGACGGGCAAACGAAGGCGTATGAAGCGATGGCGGCACATTCTGATCGGCGCCGCGCTGGCGGCCATCATCGCCGGCGGCCTCTTCGTCGTGCTGCGGCCGCGCATCATCGCCGAAGTCCGGCGTTCCCGGCTCACGGCCCGGCTGGCGTCGAGCGATCCGCTGGAACGGTCTCGCGTCGCCTGGTCGCTGGCCGAGAACCCGGATCCCTTTCTCATGGCGCGGCTCGTGCAGAACCTGATGGGAGACGAGCCGGACTCGGGGGCGCGCGAGGCGTGCGTCTACGCACTGGGACGCTCGGGCGACAAGAGCTATCTGCCGGCTGTGCGGTTCTCGATCGAGGCGCACCAGGCCGGCTGCGTGCGCGCAGCGGGCTGGCTGGCGCTCGCACGGCTCGATCCGGATGAGTTTCGACATCGGGAAAAGGAAGGGCCGGCGGTCGGAGACGCTTGGGACGCGATCGGCCTGGCGCAAGCCCGGCTGGCTGTCGGCGATTTGAGCGACGCTGAGGTGCTGCTGCGATTCGCGGAACGCGGCGACGACGCACAGCGGTACGTCTGCACGCAGGCGATGTGGAAACACATCCGTCCCCTGCTGGAGGCCGCGGGCCGCTGGCCGCTCGATGCATCCGTTCACGAGGGAGAGAGCTGGCCGCCGGAATTCGCACACGAAGTGGCGGAGCGCGCCCTGCGGCTCGATCTGCCCGCCCTTCGCGAACACATCCAGCGCCATTGGGCGGCGACGGAATCGCTGCGGCAGACCGTGCGGCGGCTGAACGGGGCGCGCGAGCGCATGACCGCCTGGCTTTTCCCGCAGAACAACGCGAGCACGGCGGCTTCGGAAGGCGGCTGACCTCGTAGCGTCGGACCCCGTAGCGTCGGACCTCGTAGCGTCGGACCTCGTAGCGTCGGACCCCGTAGCGTCGGACCCCGTAGCGTCGGACCTCCGAGTCCGACGACGAGCATGTGCCGAAAGACCCGTCGGACTCGGAGGTCCGACGCTACAATGATGGAGCCCCGCCGGGCTTGGAAGCCCGACGTTGCGAATGCAACGCCCCGCTCTTTTTCGACGGTCCGAGAGGAATTCGACGATCATCAGAATCTCGCGCCCGTGGGGCCGCCAGGAGGAAAACAGATGAGCGACGCGCTGCCGCTCGCGCGAAAATCCCGCCTCGCACCCACTACTGCGGGGACCCGTTCCCGCCGTGCGCGCGCGCCGATCCATCCCGACATCCTCGCCTACAACGCGGCCCAGTCCGCCGGCGACAAGCGCATCTGCGACGCCCTCGCGAAGGCGATCCATCCACACCTGCCGGGCGCGGAGAACAAGATCTGGCACCGGCACCCGGTGTGGTTCCTCGACGGCAACCCGATCGTCGGCTACCACAAACGCAAGGACTGCATCCGCCTTCTGTTCTGGAGCGGCCAGTCGTTCGACGAACCCGGCCTCGCGCCCGAGGGCAGTTTCAAAGCCGCCGAAGCCCGGTACACCTCGGCGGATCAGATTTCCGCGAAGGATCTCAAGCGCTGGCTGGCGAAATCGGGCGCGATCCAGTGGGATTACAAGAACATCATGAAGCGCAAGGGCAGGCTGGAGCGGCTGAAGTGAATCGGGCGGGCCGTCTGCTCTGCTGAATGCAAGAACGAATTCCAGCGGACCCGGAGCGAGCGGGAATTCTTCAACCCGCGGGAAGAGAAAGTCCCCTGGCGGGAACGAGTGGGCTGTTTCTCGACGAAACTCGGGGCGACAGTACGCCAGTTGAACTCTTTGTCGAGGGGATACGGGCCTTGGAGCCTGGAATCAGGGTTTTGCTGGCAGTGAAACGGTGAAATGCTCCTGAAGGGGGGCGAGGGTCGATAGGTCAAGGGCTCAGTCCTGCCCCGCTAGCTTTCCTTGAGTCGGGCCTGAAACAGTTCCCATCGGGCTTCGAGTGCCGACTGATCGAGCTGATGCCCGTTGACCCCCAGTCGCTGCCGATCCAGACTGAAAGCCTGAGCAACACGTGGATGTAGATGGATTGTCAGGGTCTGAGGCTCGATTCCGAGCAAGTCCAGGTCGAACAGGGTGTGCAGGTAGGCGCGAAGCAGGAGACCATTGTCGGGTGCATTGTCGGCCTCCGTTCGATAGGGTCGAATGTGTGCTGCCTCAAGCACATCAAGTACCGGACATCCGGTGATTTGGCACCGGTCCCCGTAACGCTCGCGCAAGGCGTTTCTAAATGCGGGCTGACCGCGCCGTGCGCGAATGGCTCGCATGACAAATTCGGCGGGTCGATCTTGATCTTCGCCGTCGCCGATGCTGCCATCTTCCGGGCTCGGATACGGCTCATCCTGCGGTAACCGCCACCCCTTGTGCGACGGGTTCTCCAGCCTCCGATCAGATTCAAGGTCTGAGATTGCTGTCTCTCGGAAGTCACCCAGGATG
>JACRLV010000010.1 GCA_016235145.1 Planctomycetota bacterium | reverse complement strand
GGGAGAAAGGCGGTGGGCTTTGACGACGCGGCGCGCCGCAGCCGCGATGCCCGCGGCGTCGCTGCCCGCTTCGGCGAGTTGCCCTGCCCGTGAGCCATGGCCGTAGAAGGAGTTTTCCGCCATGCCGAGCCGGACGATGCCGTCCGTCGGTAGGCCGAGGCGATTCGCGCATTCGAGAATGGCGGAGCCGAATCCGCCGGCGATGCTGTGGTCTTCGACCGTAATCACCGGCGTGCCGCGCGTGATCGCGGTGGTGACCATGTCCTCGTCCACCGGCTTGCAGAACCGGGCGTTCACCACGCTGACGAAGATGTCCTCGCCGGCGAGCGTTTCCGCGGCCTGCATCGCGAACACGACTTCCGCGCCGTACGCCAGAATCGTCGCGTCCGGACCTTCGAGCAGCGTGCGGCTCCTGCCGAGTTCGAACGGCGGGCAGGGGCCGAGAGAATCGGGCACGACATCGCGCGGATAGCGAATCGCCGACGCCGTCTCCAGCGAAAGGCCGAGCTTCAGGCAAGCCGACAGTTCGTCTTCGTCCGCCGGCGCCATGAGCACGAGATGCTGAAGGCTGCGCAGGAAGGCCATATCGAGGTAGCCGTGGTGGACGGCGCCATCGCTGCCGACGAAGCCGGCGCGATCGATGCAGAACACGACCGGCAGCTTCTGAAGCGTGACTTCCTGGAACACCTGGTCGAACGCCCGCTGCAAAAACGTGCTGTAGATGCACGCAATCGGCCTCATTCCCGACTTCGCCATGCCGGCGGCGATGTCCACCGTGCAACTCTCGGCGATGCCGCAATCGAACGTTTGCTCCGGCAATTCCTTGCGGATTTTCGCGACACCGGTTCCGTCCGGCATGGCGGCGGTCAGAGTCACAATCCGCTTGTCGGCCCGCATGAGCGGTATGGCCGCGTCGGCGAAGGCCGCCGTCCAGCCCTTGCGGACGCTCTTGATCGGCGTGACCGTGTCGCCTTCGACGCGCAGCTTGTCGGGGCTGTGGAAGGAGCAGGGATCCTTGCTCGCCCAGTCGCAGCCGCGGCCCTTTTCCGTCATCACGTGCAGCAGCACCGGGTGCTGAACGTCCTTGATCAGGTTGAGCATTTCAATCAGGTGCGGCAAATCGTGCCCATCGACCGGGCCGACGTAGATGAAGCCCATCTGCTCCCAGATCTGGTGCGGCGATACGGTGGCCTTCAATCCCTGGCGGATGTGATCGAGCGCGTCGAGCATGCCCGAGCCGATCAGCGGAACCTTGGGCAGCAGATCGGCCAGCTTGGTTTTCATCTCCTCATACAAGTGGCTGACGCGAAAGCGGGCCAGGTGAGACGCGAGCGCGCCCTGCGTCTTGCTGATGCCCATCGAGTTGTCGTTGAGCACGACGAGAAATTGCCGCTTGAGCGTTCCGGCCTGGTTCAGGCCTTCAAACGCCACGCCGTTCACGATGCTCGCGTCTCCGATCAGCGCCACGACGCGTGACGCCCGGTTCAGCATGGAATCGCCGCGCGCCATTCCGACGGCGGTCGGGATCGACGTTCCCGCGTGGCCGACGTCGAACAGGTCGTATTCGCTTTCGGTGTGCGAGGGAAATCCGCTCGCGCCGCCGGCCTGGCGAAGCAGGTCGAACATCGGATTTCTGCCGGTCAGCAGCTTGTGAACGTAGCACTGGTGGCCGACGTCCCAGAGCAGCCGATCGGCGCGGAAGTCGAACACGCGGTGCAACGCGATCGTCAGCTCGGTCACGCCGAGATTGCTCGCGAGGTGGCCGCCGCTCTTGACGACCGCCTCGATGATGCGCTCGCGAATCTCGACCGCCAGCTTTTGGAGCTGCTCCGTCGACATGCGCTTTACGTCGGCAGGGGACTGGATGGTCGGCAACAATTTCGTGGCTGTGCTCGGCATATCTGACGTCTCGTTCGGACCCTCTCGCGCGCGGCAGGCGGCGTCCATCCGCCCGACGCGGCTCCCTATTTTTCGCGGGAAATCACGAACTGCGCCAGTTCCCGCAGGTGCGACGCCCGGCCGCCGATCGGCGCCAACGCCGCCATTGCATGGTCGATTTCCTTTTGTGCCTGCCGCTTGCTCTCTTCGAGCCCGAAGGCGGCGGGGTACGTTTGCTTCGAAGCGGCGGCGTCCTTACCCGCTCGCTTCCCGAGTTCCTGCGTCGTCGCGGTGGCGTCGAGCAAGTCGTCGGCGATCTGAAACGCCAAGCCGAGGTGACGGCCGTACCGCCGCACGCTCGCCAATATTTCATCGCTCGCCTGCGCGGCCAGCGCTCCAAGCACGCAGCTTCCCTCGATCAGCGCCGCCGTCTTGTGCGCGTGAATCAGTCGCACGCGATCGGCGTCCGTCGGCTGGCCTTCACCTTCGATGTCCGCGGCCTGCCCGACGATCATGCCGCAGGTCGCGGCGGCGAGCGAGCCGATCGCCGCTCGATTTCGCTCCGCCGAGAGGCCCAGGCGGGCCAACAGCGAGAACGCATGCGCCGAGAGCCAGTCTCCGGCGAGAATCGCGATCGCTTCGCCGAAGACCTTGTGGTTCGTCGGCATGCCCCGGCGAAGGTCATCGTCGTCCATCGCCGGCAGGTCGTCGTGAATGAGCGAGAACGCGTGAATGCACTCCACGGCGATCGCGGCCGGCCATGCGGCGTCGTCTGTTCCCCCGCACGCCTGGCAAGTCTCCAGTACAAGTATCGGACGCAGACGCTTTCCAGGCTGACAGAGCGAGTATTGTACGGCCGCGGGCAGGCGCGTGTTTGCCCAGGCGTCGGTTTTCAACGATTTTGCATGTTCCGCGATCGCCGCATCTACCGCGGCCCGGCGGGCTTCCAGCCACATGAACGGCCTCGTTATCGTCCTGACCGGCCGGCCCGCGACATCGAGATCCGCGCCCCGCGAGCCGTAACCCTCTGAATCGCGGCAAGGTATGCGATTCGCCTCAAGGTCGCCACCGCACGCGCGAGGGCATTTTCGGCGCGGTGCGGCAGGAGAGCTTCACAGCCGCCGCAGATCCGTCAGCGCCGCCCGGTCCATTGCGTTGAACCGGCGGGACGATTTCAACGCGCAGGCTGCTCCACGTGCAATGGCGGTCGCCCGAAAATGTAGACGTAGCTCGAAGTATCATCCGGCCACCGCAGATCACGGAGCGGAAACGAGTATCCCAATGGTCCCGTGTCGAGGTAAGCGTTCCGGTCACGGTCGAATAGGTGCCAGATGCGATTACACGCGAGTTGCAGTGTCGGTGCGGGGTCGGGTTGATACTGGATCGGCATTTCGTCGCGGGTCGCATCACGCTGTTCGGCGAACAGGAACCGCTCGAACTGGATCGTCGGCAATCCGAGGATGCGTCGCCGCGCATCGAGCCAAACCTCGGGCGCCCTCAGCCAAAGCGGGGTCGCGAGTTGGGGTTCTATTTCGTCACGAATCGAAACCAGTCTTGGGGGTGGATGGAAGGGCAGCACCAGCCGCACGAACGCGGATTCACGGAGTCCGTTCAGGTCGGTTTCGGCCTGCCGCAGCACACGATCCACCGCTTGCCAATGCAGCTTGCGCGGCGAATCGACCCCAACGAGCAGCGGAGAGTGCCAGACCAGCCAACCGATCAACACCCAACAACCCCAGCGCGCCATGGCAGAAACGGCGGGCGAGCCGACGGCAATCGCCAGCAAGATCGCCCACGGCGCGGCGACGGGATACACCAGCCTCCCGTACCAGACACCCTGGAAGGAATAGAGGCCGACCAGCGCGGCCATCCACGCTAGCGCAACGATGCAGCCGCTGCGCTGCCGATTGGCGAGTAGCTGGCTTGGACGAATCAACAAGCCGACCAAGACAATGCCGCCGATGACGCCGATCAAAGCGGCCCACCCGTTCACCGATGCGGGCGGCACATCTGCGGTCAGCGAGTCGAGCCAGAGCAGGTACTTCGGTGTATGCCAGACGGCCCCGAGGAATCGCTCCAGCCCCAACGGCCCGCTGGTCGCATGTCCGCCTATTCCACCCTTGGCGAGTATGCCGGCGGCCAGGGCGCCCGCGCCCGCCAAGAACACGCCCCCGGCTGGAACAGCCAGATTCTTCAACGGGAGACCGATGGCACGGGCGCGCAGTACCGACGCGAACGGTACAACCAGGACCATGACGACCCCAATCTCATGGGCCCAGGTTGCTGCGGCGACAGCCAGCGCGGCCAGGATGGCGCGCCGGCGATGGCGATGAGAGCAGGGGGCTGTCACCCCGTTTTCGCTGGGGGGCAGCGAAGTGCACAGCGCCAAGAGCGAAAGAAGCGTCGTCAGGGCGTAGCTGCGCCGGGCGACCTGGGGCGCCACCTCGACCGAAATGGGATGGGCCACAAACACGGCCATCGAAAGCAACGCCGCCCATGGTGAAAGTTCGGGCGCCAGTCGTCGAGCGGTGCAAAACACGGCCAGCGCTGTCGCGAGGTGCAGCAGCAGATTGGTGAAATTGTGACCAACCGGATTCAGGCCCCACAAGCAGCCGTCCAGGGTGAACGAAAGCGCGGTCAACGGGCGATAGCCGATGAAGTGCGGCCCACGGAACACCCATTCCCACAAACTCGGATTGCTGGGCAGCCCATTGACGACCCACACGGCGGCGTCATAGGTCTGGGGCATTAGCGTCAGAAGGCCGACCCATGGCCAGCTTCCAATGGCGAGCACGGCCAGGATCGCAACGAGGACGCGGAGTCTGGACGGATGCACATGGCGGGTCGGCGGCGTCGGCACAGGGAGTGAATTCCGCGGCATCGGAGACATTGTACTTTCTCGGGCGCGTCTTTCGCGCCTGCGGAGCGTAGTTCGACGGCGGCGTTTTCGGCGCGGCGTGCCGGGGATCTCACAGCCGCCGCAGTTGCGTCAGCGTGGCCCGAAGATCCTTCGGCAGCGGCGCCTCGAACGTGACGCGCCCGCTGCCGTTCGGATGATCGAACGAAATCCTCGCGGCGTGGAGCGTGAGCCGGTTGATGAGCGGGCGCTCTTCGTGCCGGGTGCTCGGCTTGTACCCGAGCTTGAATTGCGACAGGCGAATCTCGGCGCTTCCGCCGTAGAGCGGGTCCACCGCGAGCGGGTGGCCGATGTACGCCATGTGAGCGCGAATCTGGTGCAGCCGTCCCGTCAGCGGGCGGCATTCGACCGAGGTGTGGCCCGCCACGCGCTCGACCACGCGATAGCGCGTGATCGCTTCGCGCCCGCGGCGCTGGTCCACGCGCGCCCGACCGGCCGAGTCGTCGTTGCGCAGCGGTGCGTCGACCTCGCCGTCTTCCGCGAGATAGCCCTGCACGAGCGCCCAGTAGCATTTTTCGACCGTCCGCTGCTCGAATTGAGCGCTGAGCGCCTGCTGCCCGTGCAGCGAACGCGCAAAGACCAGCACGCCGCTGCATTCGCGATCGAGCCGGTGCACGATGCGGAACGGTTCGTCCGCCGGCGTCAGGCCCGCTCGAATCAGCAGCTCAGACACGCGGTCGTGCTAGCCGCGGCCGTGCACGGACAACGCGCCGGCTGGCTTGTCGATCACGAGGATGTCCGCGTCGGCGTGCAGCACTTTCGGCGGTGTGAGCTTTCTGGCCGGTTGTTCCATCCGCGAATTGTGGAGGCCGGGGGTCGCTTCGTCGAGTTGCCGGCATCCGATGCGGGCGATGGTGGTGCAAGAATGTGGGGCCGGGCTCCGCCCGGTCTCGTCGATGACGTTCGGCCGGACTGCAAAAGAGACAGGCCAGAGGCCTGCCCCACAAAAGTGACAGGCCGGAGGCCTGCCGCACAGGACTGAAAACTGGTGGTGTCGGGATGTGCCCACGCGGCGCCGGATTGCCCTCAAACACACCGCGAGGCATCATGTTGGTCCGATGGGAGGCCGCGCATGGCGGTTCGATTTGTGCTGGGGCGGGCCGGCGTGGGGAAGACGCGGCACTGCCTCGACTCCATCTTGCGCGAACTCGACGAACCCACGCACGCCGGGCCGCTGCTGCTCCTGGTTCCGGAGCAGGCTACGTTTCAGATGGAGCGCGAGCTGGCGCTGCGGGCGCGGCGGCGCGGGTATTCGCGGGCTGAAGTTCTCAGCTTTTCTCGGCTCGCCCGCCGCGTGATCGGCGAAACGCAGGCGGCGGCGGGGGAGCTTCTGCCCTCGAGCCGCGCACTGGTCGCGCGCGTTCTGGCGACGCAGGCTCCGGAGAGCGTCCGCGCGTTCGGCGACGCCGGCCGTACGGAGGGTTTCTACCGCCGGCTTGGGAAGTTGTTCGAGGAACTGCTCGCCGGCAATGTGCAGCCGGCGGCCTTGCGCGAAGCCGCCGCTGCTCTCGACGCGGCTTCGGCCAAGGCCCGCGTCATCGCGATCGCCGGACTTTTCGAACGCTACCTTGCGTGGATTGCGGCGAACCGCACCGATCCGGCGCTGCGGCTCGCTCTTCTGCGGCAGCAACTGCTTGAGGCACATTGGCTGAATTCAGCCGACGTGTGGATCGACGGCTTCGCGGGCTTCACGGAGCAGGAATTGGCGACGGTCCTCGCGCTGGCGGCGCGGGCTCGATCGCTGGAAATCACGCTGCTGCTCGACCCGCATGCGCTCGCCGCCGCCGGCGAAGGCCACGGCGATCCGCTCCGGCTGTTTCACCAAACGGAAACGACCTACTGGCGGCTTTGGCGGGACTTTCAAGGCGCGGGCGTGGCCGTTCTGCCGGCCCTGACGCTGGGCGCTGGTGTCCCGCCGCGCTATCGCGAGTCGCCGTCGTTGGCCGCGCTGGAGGCGGCGTTCGTGCAGGGTCGGGCGGCGCCAACAGACGATGAAGCAACAGCGCCGGCCGAGTTTCGCGTGCTGGAGTGTGAGACCTGTCGCGAGGAATTCCGCCAGGCCGCCCGATTCATCCGCCGCAGGATCATCGACTCCGGCGGCGCGCTGCACTACCGCGATTTTGCGTTGATCGCGCGCGATCTCGGGCCGCTGGCCAACGTCGCGGCCGAGGTTCTGTGCGACTACGGAATCCCGCATTTCCTGGATCAGCGCCGACGGCTCGGCGGTCACCCGCTGTCGCGGCTCGTGGCGTCCATGCTCGACGCCGTGCGTCGCGATCTGCCGCTGGCGGCGATGGTCTCGCTGCTGCGGACCGGCCTGCTGCCCCTGACGCAGGACGAGCGCGAACGGATCGAGAATCTCGCCGTCGCGGAAGCGGTCAAGGGGCACGCCGCGTGGCGGAAGGCGGTTTGGTCGAGCGATGCACGCCAGGTTGCCGAACAAAGCGACCTCGATCGCGCCCGCTTGCGGGTGCTCGACGCGCTGATGCCATTGGTGAGACTTACCGGCGGCGGTCCCGCGCCGGCGAAGGAATGGTGTCGGTTACTGGGCGACGCGCTCGAAACGCTGGACGTGCGGCGGCGGCTGGAAGAGTGGATCGCCGCGGCGCGCGAGCGACGGCAATTCGAGGCCGCTGAAACGCATCGTTTGGCGTGGGATGCGTTGCGCGGGTTGCTCGCTGACGTGGGCGGAATTCTCGGCGATTCGCCGCTGCCCGCGGACGACTTCGCGGCGATCGTCAACGATTCGCTCGCCGAGCACACGCTGGGGCTCGCGCCGCCGACCGTTGACCAGGTGTTGGTCGGGTCGGTGGAGCGCAGCCGCCATCCGGACGTCAAATTCGCCTGGATCGTCGGGTTCAATGAAGGCGTCTTCCCGGCGCCGCCGGCGGAAGACGCGCTGCTGTCCGAGGGCGAACGGCGGGCGCTCGCGGCGACGGGGCTCCGGGCGCCGCTGACGGCCCGCGACGACGCCTATGGCGAGCAATTGCTGGCGTACATCGCGACGACGCGGCCATCGCGGAGTTTGACGGTGAGCTACGCACGGGTCGGTCCAGGCGGAGAGGAGTTGTTCCCGTCGCCTTTGCTGGGCGCGATTCGTCGCGTATGTCCGGCACTGAAAGTGGAACGGGCCGTAGCGGACGATCCGCCGACGACCGTAGCCGAGCTGGCGTCGATGATCCTGCGCGTCGATTCGAGCGGAGACCCTCGCCCTGGAATGGTCGCCGACCGCCTGCGAGCAGCGCCCGGTGTGACGGATGCACTGAATCGCCAATTGCGCGGCCAATCGTATGACAACGCGTGTGCCTCGCTGGCGTTTTCGACGCCCGCCGGAAGGCGCGTCTGGGGCGCGACGCCCTCGGAACTGGAGACCTATCTGCAATGTCCGTTCCGGCATCTGGCTCAATATCGCCTGGACATTGAGACCGTGCGCGGACCGCGGCCGATCGAGTGGGAGTTGGGCGAGCGTGCTCACGAGTTGATGGCGGAGGTCGTCGGTCGGGCGATCGATACCGGCGCGGCGGTGCAGGAGATCGCCGACGAGCAGTGGCTTGCCTGGCTGGGTCAGAGCGTTCAATCACGCTGCGTCGCCGACGAGGACGATGCGCGGATGCGCCCGCAGGCCGGCGCGCTCCGCAGCGCGCTTGTGCCGTTCGTTCGCGAGTTGCTCCTGGCGCAGGCAGCCCGCTGGCGCCGCGGCGAGTGGGAACCGCTGGCGGTGGAGCGGCGATTTGGCGGTTTGCGAGAAATCGGCCATTTGTCAGCGTTGGAGATCGATGTTCCCGATTTGGGGCGTGTCCTGGTGCGCGGCGTCATTGACCGCGTCGACGGTTGCCGGATCGGCGGGCGGCTGTACCTGCTGGTCTACGACTACAAATCGTCCGCCGCGACGGTCCGCGCTCGCACGCTGACCGGCCACCGGCTCCAGGTGCTGACGTATCTGCTGGCGGTCGCACATGCTTGGGCGGGAGACAAGGACGCAGCCGTCGCCGGCGGCGTGCTGCTGACGCCGCTGTATCCAGATTGGAGCGTCTTGGATAAGGCATTTGCGAACGCCGCGGGAGTCGGGGCAGAAGAGCGGCGGATGTTTCTCTATCGCCCGCGGGGCGTTTTTCGCGACGGCATCGCGGACGCTTTGGACCGCCGGAATCGTGAAGGAACATCTCCCGTCGCCGCCATGAAACGAAAGAAAGACGGTTCTTTCGACTCGCATAGCGACGCCCGGACGGCTGCCGAGGTGGCGGATAGGCTGCGCCACGCAGAGGACACGATCGCCGTCGCGGCGCGGGATTTTCTGAGCGGCCGGATCGAGCCTTCGCCGCTCGTCGAGGGCCGCCGCCGGGCGTGCCACACGTGCGACCTGCTCAACGTGTGCCGATTCGAGCCGATCTTCAACAAGGTCCGCCCGGCGGAACGTTCGCTGCCGGTGTTTGAGGAGAAGAAGACGGAGGCCGACGCGTGAAGCTCACCGACGGCCAGAAAGCAATCGTCGCCCACCGCGGATCATCGCTGCTCGTGCCGGCGTCGGCGGGTTCGGGCAAGACCGAAGTGCTCGCGCGGCGATGCCTGTCGCTGCTCTCCGACGCGGCCAGGCCCTGCGGCGTCGATCAACTGCTGGTGCTCACATTCACGCGTGCCGCGGCGGCGGAGCTGCGGGTGCGCGTCGCGGGAATGCTGCGCGACGCGGCGGACGGCGCGCCGCGTGAATCGCTTCGGGCGCACCTGGGGCGACAGGCCGTGCTGATCGACTCGGCGGAGATCGGCACGATCGACTCGTGGTGCGGCCGGCTGGTGCGCGAACATCACGCGACGGCGGGCGTCGATCCGGCGTTTTCGGTGCTCAGTGCAGAAGACGACGTCCTGTTGCGGCGCGAATCGCTCGAAACGCTCGTCGAGTGGATTTACACCGCGTCCGACGCGGATGCGGAAGCGGCGCGAAGCTGGGTCCGCAGAAACGCTCGGCCGAGCGATGCGTTTCTGACGGACGCCATCGACGCGCTGAGCCGCTTCCGCGACCACCTTGTGGATGACGAGCGCTGGTTCGCCGGCCAACTCGCGGATTTGTCGAAACTGGATGATGAACTCCGCCGCGATGCGCAAGCGTGTTTGGCGGTCGCGCTTACCGATGAGTGCAGATTCCAGGCGGACGAACTGGATCGAGTCGTATCCCGAACTTCCGACGGACCATTGGCGAAGATGTTGAGCGACTACCGCGATGCACTGCGCGAATGGCAAGGGACGCTAGCCGATCCGGCGCGTCTGCTTGACGTTTCCGCCGGCATCGCGGCATACAGATTCGCCCGGCGGCCGATCCGGATGGACGAATCGGACAAGCTGCGGTGGGAGGAAATCAAGGACCGCTGGTACGCGAAGCGTTTGCGTGATGCGTGGGGTTCCGACGCGCTGCGGCCGCTGATCGACTTCGCGCCGCAGGCCGCCGCCGATGCCCGCACGCTGCTGCAACTGGAACAACGCTATCAAACGCTGCTTCAGGAGCAGAAACGCCGAAGGGCCGCCTACTCGTTCGGCGACGTGCAACGCATGGCGCTGCGCCTGCTTCGCGACGCGGATGCGGCGGGCGCGGGGCGGCCTTCGCCGATCGCGCTCGAGCTTCGACGGCGATATGAGCACGTGCTGGTGGACGAAGTTCAGGACACGAGCCCGGTGCAGTTCGAGCTGCTGCGGATGGCGTCCCGCGAAGGGTGCGACGAATCAAACGCGTTTTATGTCGGCGACGTGAAGCAGAGCATCTACGCCTTTCGCGAGGCCCAGCCGGAACTCTTCGCCGCCATGATCGCCGCGGCGCCTGAGTTGGAAGGTCAGGTCAAGGTGCTCTCGCTCTGCGACAATTTCCGTAGCCATCGCCGGCTGGTTGATGCGGTGAACGGGATGTTCGGACGCCTGTTCGATCCGCTGTTGGGCGGGATCGCGTACGACCAGTCGGCCCGACTCACCGCCTGCCGCGAAGAGCCGGCGAACCCGGCGCTCGACGGCGCGGCGCGCGTGGAGCTGCACGTCGTCTGCCCGCCCGATGGCGATGCGAATGAAAAGCCGGACGACGAGCCGGCGGAGGACGACGGCCTCCCGCTCGAACGAATCGAACGCGAGGCGAAGATTGCGGCGGAGCGCATCTGGGAATTGAAACGCACGGGGCAGGT
This sequence comes from Planctomycetota bacterium, assembly GCA_016235145.1. Classification (GTDB taxonomy): domain Bacteria; phylum Planctomycetota; class Phycisphaerae; order UBA1845; family Fen-1342; genus JACRLV01. Next base: position 4,703 of record JACRLV010000010.1, on the reverse strand, counting down.
TCCCGAGCGGCAGCCGGACGGATCCATGCGCCTGCGGGCGGTTCGCTGGAGCGACGTGGCGGTGTTGTTGCGCGCCGCGGCGGGACATGCGCCGCTTGCGGCCGCCGCCCTGCGCAAGGCCGGGATTCCGAGCGTCGCGATCGGGCGCGAGTCGATGCTCGACAGTCTTGAGGTTTCGGACGTCCGGAACATCCTGTCATTGCTTGGGAATCGCAGGCAGGATTTGGCGTTGTCCGCGTATCTGCGCGGGCCGTTCGTGCAACTCAGTCCGGCGGAATTGCTGGCGATTCGTGAGCGAAGCCCGCACGGCACGTTCCACGACGCCGTGCTGGACGCCGCGCAGGGCGAAGACGCGCTCGCCGGCCGTGTTCGCGCAGCGATCGAACAGATCGACCGCTGGGAAGAGCAATCCCGCAGCACGGACCTTCCGATGCTGGTGCGCGCCATCATTCGCGACGGCGAACTTTGGCATTTCAGCCGGGCGCTTCCGGCCGGTGAGCATCGTGTCGCAATGCTCCAAGCGCTTGTCGATTTCGCCGACGAACTCTGCGGCCCGGGGCCGATCGGACCGCCCGAATTCGTCGCCTATCTCGACGCGCTCGAAAGCGGCGGGGCGCGGCCGGCGGCGGCCGCCGCGATTGACGATGACGTCGTGCGGATCATGACGATCCACGCCTCGAAAGGGCTCGAATTCCCCTTCGTCGCCGCGCTGGGGCTGGGGTCGGCGTTCAGCCGCCGCTCCAGTGCGGAGCCGTTGCTGGCCGACGAGCAGGCCGGGCTGGGGCTGTCGTTCCACGACTACTCGCGCAAGCAGATACTGGCGACGGCTGCCCACCCCATCCTGGTCCGAAGACAAGCCGAGCGGAACCGCTCTGAGGAGTTGCGCCTGCTTTACGTGGCGGCGACGCGGGCCCGCGAGCGGCTGATTCTCGTCGGCCACGAGAAGGAGGGCGCGTGGGAGGATTTCGTCGCCCGCTATGCGGCGAACTTTGGCGCGCCGCCCTTGATCGAACGGCTGAACGCCCGCTCGTCACTGGAGTGGGCGATGATGGCGGTTGCGTCCGGCGGGAGCGGTTGTTTCGCCGAGGCGCGCGAATCGCGGCGCGATGTTTCCGAGGTCGTCGTCCAAGTGCATCGGGAGATTACCGACGCGGCGCCGGCGGTCGAGTCGCCGTCTACGAAGCCGATGCAGTCGCGCATGGGCCAGGACGACGATGCTTGGATCGCCGCCGCGGAGCGCAACATTGTCGCAGTGTTGCCGACGGCGGGGAGCCGACAGGCGGCCGTCTTGTCGGTGAGCGCGCTCAAGCAACGAGCGCATGACGCCGGCGATGAACCCGCAGCCTTGCTGGATTTCCCCATCCGCTTGTCGCCTCCGGGCGTTTCGGCAGAGCTGTCGGGCGAAGAGGGGCGCATCCGCGGCACGGCCGTTCATCGCTTTCTTCAGTTCGTCGAGCCGCGCGCATTGGATTGCGACGGTCTCCGCGTTGAGGCGGAGCGCCTGGTCGCGGAAAACCGGCTTTCGCCCGCCGAACTGGGGCACTTGGATTTCGACGCGCTCGCGTGGCTCATGCAGACGCCGCCGATGGCGCGTTCTTTCGCACAGCCCGACCGCTGGCGGCGCGAGACGCCTTTCGTCTATGCGTTGCCGGCGTCTTGCGGGGGCGGAAACACGATCGTTCGCGGAGTCATCGACAGCCTCGTGATGCTCGACGACGGACTGCTGATCGTCGATTACAAGACCGACCGGCCCCGCGACGATGCCGACTGGATTGCGCGCATCCGGCAGTACACGCTTCAACTTCAGCTTTATTCACTCGCCGCCGCCGCCATCTTTCAATTGCCGGTGAGTGGAGCGCACCTGCTATTCCTCCAAGGTCGCCGAATGGTGGATGTTGACGTTACGCCGGCTGCGCTCGAGAGAGCGCTGACGCTGGCGGTCAGCGCGACGATTGCGAGCGCATAGCGAGAAGGGATCAAGCTCGCGTTATCGGACGAGCGGTGTGGGGTCCGCCGCACTCTTCGGCGGCAGAAACTGGGCCAGGCGCGCGTGCGTTTCGGGGGCGTCGAGCGCGGCTTTTCCAATTCCCGGCACGGCACCCGCCGCGACCGCGTCAGCCTGCGCGTCGGCGAAGTTGCTGATCAGCATTATCGGCGGCGGATCGGCAGATACCGAGCGCGCACGCCGCACAAGCTCGATCCCCGGGCTTCCGTCCGCGAAAATGAGGCGATTGACGAAGACCAGCGCGTATCTGCAATTGGCAATGCGGCTGAGCGCCTCGGAGACGTACATCACCTGCTCGAGCTCGACGTCGAAGCGTGCCAGGAGCATGTCACGAATTGCGCCACGATCCATTTCGCAATTGCCCACGTCCAGAACATGCACCGCGGCCATGATGCCTCCCTCTGCTGTTGGCTGCTACTATTCTAGAGCGGACGTTCCGCACGGGCTCAAGGCCCGGACGCACGCCGGACCGCGGATGTTCTCAGACGCCCGCGGTGCTATTGGTGGCGGCCTCTGATCGGGTCGATCCACCTTTCAAGGATTCGCACACGGGTGCGAATGGGAGTCACCTTGGGGAGCGGAGCGCTGCCCAGGGCAATCGAAGCTGCGAAGAGGGTGTGCTTGACATGGCGCAAAACGAGACCCAGAATCCCGCATTGCACGGAAGCGGCAAGACGAACATGGCCAAGCCCACGACGTGGCGTGGAACGGACGCGCTAAGGAGCACGGAACCGATGGAACAACCGTCCTCGCACCTTCGAATCCGCCGGGCTGACGGCATTTCGGTAATCGAATTCGCCGACCGCAAGATCCTCGAAGAACTGTCGATCCGGGAGATCGGCGACGAGCTGGGCGAACTCGTTGAGGCCGAGCCGGGCATCCGCCTGCTGCTCAACTTCCGCAACGTCGACCATCTCTCGTCCGCCGCTCTGGGCATGCTCATTACGCTGAACAAGCGGGTCAAGGAGCAAAACGGGACGTTGAAACTTTCCGACATCAACCGCCAGATCTTCGAGGTGTTCAAGATTACCAGGCTCGATCGCGTGTTCGAGATTCATGACACGTCCGATCAGGCTTTGGCGGGGTTTAACGCGTAGTGCGAAGAGAGATGCTCGAGCGGCGCAGGCAGGACTTGGCAATGCGCGTGCCCCCCGAGTTCGGCGTATCCGACGATCGTTTCAGCGAAATCGTCGTCGCCAGCGACTTGCGGAGCGTGAAGCAGCCAGAAGCGCGGATCCTCAACGCGCTGTTGCGGAACAACTACAGCGAAGAGTCCACGTTCGCGATCAAGCTCGCGCTCGAAGAAGCCCTCACCAACGGCGTCAAACACGGCAACCGCGGCGACGCGAAAAAGACGCTCACCGTGCGGTTCTACATCGACGCGGAGCGGGTCGTGATCATGGTCCGCGATCAGGGTGCCGGCTTTGTCCCGGACCTGGTGCCCGACCCCACCGCGGACGAGAACCTCGAGCGCCCCAGCGGCCGCGGAATCATGCTGATGCACGCTTACATGACGCGGATCTGCTTCAATGAGACCGGCAACGAAGTCTGGATGTACAAGGAGAATCGGCCGGAATCGGCCTGATTCGCCTGGGCGGGTTCACACTTCCCGGCCGTTCGGCCGACTCTCGTTTCGTTTCTTACAACGCGGGGCGTCTGACCAGTCGGAGGGAATGAAATGGACGAGCGCGCGCTGCTCACCGATTTCGCCGCATCCGCCGCGCGAAAGATCGATCAGGATCGAAAGCAGATCGTTCGGTGCCTCTCCCTGCTGGGCGAAGCGGCGGCGTGGACGCGGCCCAACGAACAATGCAACAGCGCGGCCAACCAGGTACTGCACCTGACCGGCAATGTGCGGCAGTGGATTCTGGGCGGCCTCGGAAACGAGAACATCATGCGCGACCGCGCGGCGGAGTTTGCCGCCCGTCCGCCGCGGCCGCTGGCGCCGATCCTCGCGGAGTTCGAGCGGACGATCGATGCGGCGATTCAGGTCGTGCACAGCATCACGCCGGAAGCGCTTGCGCGCGAATATTCCATTCAGGGCTATCGTTTGAGCGGCCTGCTCGCCGTGTTTCACGTCGCCGAGCATTTCTCGTTTCACACGGGGCAGATCGTGCACATCACGAAAACGATCACCTGCGCGGACGTGAGCCTCTACGACGCGAAGGGGCAGTTGGCCGGCCAGGCGGGCGGGAAGCCCTGGTAGCCTGCGAAATCAGCTCGGGCCGGCGGCCGGGACGTGTGGGGGGGAACACGTTCACCGACACATCCGGCCCGATTGCCGTTGAGCGACGATCGAGTTTCAGGACTCGGAATCGCCGATAACCGTCAAGGCGGGGAAATTGGGCGGCAATCCCCCCGGCAGATTCAACCTGGGGATCTAGGATTCGAACCTAGACTAACTGGTCCAGAGCCAGTCGTGCTACCGTTACACCAATCCCCAAACTAATCGGCGAGTGTAAGCGGACCGCTCGCGGGAATCAACGTTCAAAAATGCGAGCGGATAACCGGGGTGGGGCCGCGGATTTTGGCAATCCGCCGAGGTTCAACGCGTGATCCGAGCCCAGAGCGTCAGCGAGGGGCGGTGCGTCTTGGCGACCATCCCTCGCTTGCGCCTCGGGCTCGGACTTGTCGAACTGCAAAGATCCCTGGGCACACCCGATAACCGAAAAGAACATCCAAGACATGCAACGAGCTT
>JACRLV010000009.1:6406-11197 GCA_016235145.1 Planctomycetota bacterium | reverse complement strand
GTCGCCTTCGAGGTAAACCGCCGTCGCCAGATCGCCGAGCCTGGCGCCGCCGCCGAGCAATCCCCCGCCGTCGGCCTGCTTCTCATAGGACGGCGGCGGCGCGGGCTGGCTGCTGGATCCGTCGAGTTCGCCCACGAATGACGCGGCGGCTTTCTCGCGCAGAAAGACAACGGCATTGTCCGCCTGAATTTGAAGGAATGGTGCGTCGGGGCCGCCGCTCTGGGTGGCATAGATTCCGCCGGTCAGCACCTGCACCGGTTCGCCGCTCGGCGTTGTGGCGGGCTCCATCCCGCCGCGCACGCTGATGCTCACGCGCCGCGGCTTGACGCGTTTGCGTTCGACCTCCGTCGGGCTGCGAACCGCGATGTCCATGCCCGGAGCAGCGGGCTCCGGCTCTTCACCTTCGATTCTCGCCCGGTCCTTCAGCGCGAGCTGATACAGCTCGTTGTCCTCGGCCGCCTCGGGCGAATGAGCGTCCTGAAGCGAGAAGACTTTTCCGTAGGTGCGCACGTTGCTCACGAGCAGCACCGAATCCTCCGTGGTCGTGCCGCCCGGTTCGCGCACGACGGCGTTCTCGGACAGGTAGACCGTCAGGTCATAGAATTTGCGTCGTTCCGGCTCGCTGAGCCGCTGGTTGATCCAGATCACCGCGTTGTCGGATGTGAATTCGCGCTTGCCCGAGTTCAGCCGGAATCCGCCGGTATAGACCAGCACGTGTGTGCCGTCGTTCTGCCGCCAGCGGCGGACGAACCGGCCGCGCATCTCGATGTCGTTGTTGCTGATCGAGTCCGGCAGGAGCAACTGGTCTTCATCCGCGGTCTGGGCCGGAGCGGCGTGCGGCCGGACGGCGAGCACGGCGAAGCACAAGGCGATGGAGAGAATTCTCTGGAGCGTTCGAATCGCTGGCTCCCCTGACTTCCGCTGATCTCGCTCAGACCGCAAGCGTGAAGGCGGATTATCGACCCCATTGCAGCCGGGTCAATGGGGCTGACCGAAATGGCGTCGCGCGGGGCGATCAGCGGGACGTCCACAGCGGCACGAACGCCCCACACCAGGAAGGTGCGGCCCGCGCCGCCGCTGGCCGCGTCGCCCGCGAGATTACTCGAAGTCCTCACCGCCTGCGGCGCGCAGCTCCAATTCCGCGATCGAATTCTGGATCGGCCTGGACCGCCGAAGGGTGACGATGCCGGGGTCGGCCTTTGCACAGAAGACGTCGTCGAATGCGGCACGCGGCTCTGCGACGCAGACTCCGGCGGAGTCAAATGTCGCGACCAGGTAGCGGGTCCAGTTGTCGAAGTAGCGGCCGAAGGAGGTCGCGAGCAGTTCCTCGCCGTGCATTCCGGGCGTCCAACGAAACACGACGCCACTGATCTCCGCCTCTTCCAACACGAGCCAATCGGTGCTCCCGTCAGAATTGGATCGCAGGCGGACAAAACCCTCGGGGACCGACGGCGATTGCGGCTGCACGCAGGCTTCGAGGACCTCGTGGACGCCGAAAAAGTGCTCCTCGTCCGCCGGCGCGGCGAGTTGGACGCGCAAGCCGTTGCTTGTCATGAGCAGCAGGCCGTAGTCGCGCGGCAGCGGTCCGAACGCGGCCTCGAGGCGGCCCAACTCCGCCGCCGTCGCCGGCGGGCGCAGCATCAGGCGCGACCCGAAATGAGCCATCAGCCGGTTCATCGCCTTGTCCACGACGGTTTCCTGAATCATGACGTGCTCCTTGCCGCGTTGCCGGACGCTTGCCGTGCGGCGGCGTGTTCCTGGCCCAGCGTCAGGCCGAATTCGATGGCGCGGAGGTTCGCGTCGCGGTATTTCCCGCAGAGAGCGGCCCGTGCGGCGTCGACCAGCGCTGCGCCGTCGATCCGGCCGGCGACCTGGAGCGCATGCACGAGCGCGGCCAGCGCCGCCCCCGCTCTTCCCGCGCCGCGCGCCATTGCTTCGCCGTCGAGGCGGTGCACCGCCGCCGCGGTCGGCGGAATGGCGAGCGAATCGTCGACGAAGAGCCGGCACGTCGGCGCGAGTGCGTCGAGCGAACCGAGCCGGCGAAGACCGTCCTCGCTGAGCAGCAGCATGACGTCGGGGTGGTCGAGGCCGGCGTAGAGAATCGCATCGTTCGAGAGGATCAGGTTGGAGACCGAGTGCCCCTTTCGCACCGTGATGGGAAAGTCATCCTGCTGGGCGGCGAAGAGCCCGCCCGCGACGGCGATCTCGCCGATCACGCCCGCCGCCGAGCAAATGTGCTGCCCCGCCGAGCCGGCGACGCAAATTTCCGTACGGCCTTCCCAGGCGAGGCGCGGCACGGCGGTCGTAACGCGCAGCTCCGCGCCGTCGCGCGATGCGGCGGCAGCGCCGCCGAGCGGCTCGCGCGCGGCGGTCGGCCGGTTTTCAAGGATGCCGAAGGGCATGTCGAGCCGCCTGGACAACTCGACCAGCCCCGACGGCGCCAGCTTGTTCGTCACGACGTAATACGCGACGCAGAGCTCCCACAGGTCCACGAGCGCGAAGCCGGGGCTGCGCAGCGCCGCCTCGATCAGATCGGTTGCGTCTTCCGCGTGCGCACTGCCGCGGGCGACGAACCCCGCCCCCGCGGCCTGCGCTGTGCGGCAGATGTCGAACGGACGCTGGTCCGTGCCCCACGGCGTCGTCGCGGTGCGGCCGAGTTCCGGAGTCGTCGGCGATTGCTGTCCGCCCGTCATGCCGAAGTTGAAGTTGTTGCAGACGAGCACCTTGATTCCCGCGTCGCGGCGGGCGGAGTGGACCAGATGAGCGGTGCCGATGCCGCAACCGCCGTCGCCGACGAGCACGATCACCGTCAGCTCCGGGCGGACGCGCTTGATTCCTTCGGCGTAAGTGAAGGAGCGTCCGTGCAGCCCGTGGAACGTATGGCACTCGAAGTACCGATCGGCCGTGCCGATGCAGCCGATGTCGGAGACGATGCAGACCCGGTCGGTCGGCAGGCCGACTCGCTGCATCGCCGCGCCCAGACGCTCGAGCAGCAGGCCGTGCGAGCAGCCGGGGCAGTAGCACATGTCGTTTCGTTGCACCGTCAGCATCGACATGATGAACCCTCGACTGGGCTGAGCGCGGAACAGGCGGCCGCGTCGCCGTCGCACGAGCGGACGCGGGCCACGATCGTCTGCGGGGCGATCAGCCCACCGTCGTAGCGAAGAACCGACATGATCGGAAGCGGACCCGTGATGTGCCGCACGGCGTCGCAATAGAGCCCGATGTTCAGCTCGGGCATGACGATCCGCCTCACGCGCGACGTCAGCGCAGCGCGGATCGCCCGGGTGGGAATCGGCCAGAGGCTGTACAGGGTGAGCCGCGACACCGCCGCGCCCGACTCGCGCAGCATCGCGACCGCGACCCGTGCCGCGCCGTCCGCCGATCCGTATGAGAGGATCAGCGTCTCGGCCAGCGGGTCGAGATCGGGCTCCGTGTCTTCGAGCGAGTCGGCCGCATCGTCGATCTTTCGGCGCAGGTGCGTGAGCTTGCGCTCGATCCGCGCCGGATCGATCGTCAGCACCGCGTTTTCGTCGTGAATCGATCCGGTGAAACGCACCCGCGTCTGGCCGCCGATCGGCGCGAACGCCGGAACGTCGGCCGGGGCGTTGATCGCATACGGGGCGAAGGGCCGGTCCGGCGCGGTGGCGAGTCGGCGTTCGAGCGGGGCGAGCTCGATCGCGTCGAGGTCGACGGTCTGGCGCGTCAGGGCGATGTCCTTCGACGTGAGCACGATCACCGGTGTGCGCAGCCGTTCCGCCAGGTTGAAAGCGAGGTACGTGAGTCGATATGCCGAGCCCGCATCCGTTGCGGCGAGCACGGGGAGCGGATAGCCGCCGGAAGTAACGTGCCGCGCGAAGAGGACGTCGCCTTCGCCGGTCGCGGTGGCGCCGCCGGTGGCCGGTCCCATGCGCTGGCAATTGACGATGACGAGCGGGACTTCTCCCATCTGGGCCAGGCCGATCGTCTCGCTGTAGAGGCTCAGCCCGGGGCCGGAGGAGGCCGTGAGGGCTCTGGCGCCGCTCATCACCGCGCCGATGCACTGGCCGATCGCCGCGATTTCATCCTCGGTCTCGACGGCGATGCCGCCGCCGGCGTGAAAGACGCGGACGAATCCGGTCAGGATGGAGCTGGCGGGGGTGATGGGATAGCCGGCGAAGAAATCGCACTTGGCCCGCAAAGCGCCCCGCACGACCGCCTCGTTGCCCGTGATGAACTCGCGCATGAACACCTCCGCGTAGGCGGAAGGTCGCATGCAATTTCCATTCCAGCGGCCGCTTCAACCAGCAACCCGTGACCGGGAACGCCCAGCAGGCCCCCCCAGCGCGGACGTTGCCCGCAGCCCAAGCGAGCACCGGTGACCAAACCCCCCTCTCCCGGTACTCCGGGAGCGAGTCGGGGTGAGGGTCGGCGTGTGGGCGCATTTCCCCTGCAACGACCACGCGTAACCTCCCTGCGGCGGCCGCATCCTATGGCAAAGCGGCGGCGGGTACGGACTGGATCGCGCGAGGTCGAATTGATGAGACACTGGAACAAAACGGCGGCGTTGGGAACTGCACTGTGGATTTTCGCGGCAATCGCTCCGGCGCAGGTTTCGATCGATGGAATTCAGTTCGCCGATCGGAACCGAACCGGGGAGCTCGTGCTCGGAGCGTACAACGGCGGTCTTTGCGTCATTGACTACGACTGTGACGGCTGGTTCGACCTGATCGTCGGCGACTACGCAGGCCGACCGAAAAAGCTGTTCCGGAACGTCCCCGATCCGGCCCACCCCGGTCGGCGCGCGCTGAG
>JACRLV010000009.1:3680-6383 GCA_016235145.1 Planctomycetota bacterium | reverse complement strand
CGGGCTGAATGACGCGGACGCGCGCAGCCGACGATCTTACGGCATCGTCGCCGGGGATTACGACAATGACGGCGATCGCGACGTCTTCATGCTCGCGCGGACGCCGAACAATAGCAGTTGCGGCGTTCTGTATCGAAACGACGGCGGCGTGTTCACAAACGTCACCGCGGTCGCGGGCGTGAGGCGCGCTGGACTTACGCCGGAGTCGGTCAGTTGGGTGGATTACGACCTCGACGGCGATCTGGATCTGATGCTCGTGGGAACCGTACAGCCATATCTGGTGCTCTACCGCAACAACGCGGACGGGACGTTTTCGGAGCAACCCGCCGCGCTGCCCACGTTTCCGACCAGGCGAATCCGGTATGCGCATTTGTGGATGGATTACGACCTGGACGGCTATCCCGATTGCTTCTGCCTGTCGGATGACGGTGCCGGCACCAACGTCGTGCTGCACAACGTCGCCGATTCCGCCGGCGGACGCCGTTTTGAAAACGTGGGCGACTCGCTCGGCTTCAGCGGCCTCGGACCGGCGCCGATGGGGTTGAATATCGGCGACTACGACAGCGACGGAGATTTCGATTTCGCGGTCAGCGACGGCGTCAACGGCACGTATTTTCGCAACGACGGCGGGATCTTCGTGAACACGATCCTCGCCGACACCATGTGGGGCTGGGGAATCGACTGGAGCGACGTCGACAACGACGGCGATCTCGATCTGCTGACATCTGGAAGCTACCCGTTCTTCAATGCGAACGACTTGCGGCGCAACCGCGGCGACGGAACTTTCGATGATGTTTCCGACGCTCTGAACGCTGCGGTGATGGCGAGCCAATATTCCGTGCAAGTGGATTTCAACAACGACGGGCGGCAGGATTGGATTTCGATCGCGCCCGACGTGGCTGTGCAGATCTATGAGAATCTCAGCACCACGCCGGGAAACTGGTTCCAGGTGCAATTGCGTGGCGATGGTCGAACCGTAAGCCGCGACGCCATCGGCGCCGTGGTGCGCGTCTTCGCGGAGGATCGGGTGCAGATCCGGCCGGTGCTGAGCGGATCGAGCCAAACCGCCGCCGAAGATCCGCGCGCACATTTCGGCCTTGGCGCCGACCAGACCGTCGATCGCATCGAGGTGGTCTGGCCGCGGCGTGGTTCGCTCGCCGCTCGAACAGACGTGTTCGACGGACCCTTCGCCGCCAACCAGCAGATCCTGCTTGAATCGGCATTGCCTGGTGACCTGGATCGCAGCGGGTGCGTTGATCTGGACGACCTCGCGACGCTGCTGGGCGTCTTCGGATTGCCCGCAGCTGCCGGCGACGTCGACCGTGACGGCGTCGTCAGCCTCGCTGACCTGTCCCTCCTGCTGTCGGAGTTCGGCAATTGCCGTTGAGCTGCCGCGAGAGGAGCTGAGGCGGACAATCAGGGCGACTAGCAGAGCGGCGCCAGCGGCGTCCGCGAAAGGCCTAAGGATCGCACTCGCCAACGGATCGCGTGAACGCTTATGGCTGAACTGGTATTGCTTGGGATCGCGCTCTACACGATCAGCGGAGTCGTCATCGGCGCGGCGTTTGTTTGCTGCGGCGTCGAGCGTATCGATCCTGCCGCGCGCGGCGCCCCGCGGACGTTCCGGCTGCTGATCTTTCCCGGATCGGTCGCGCTCTGGCCGATGCTGGCCTTGCGTTGGCGCAGGGCGCGGCGGGCTGGAGGCAAGCCGTGATGCGGCCGCAGCGCCGATGGCACGTTTGGGCGTGGCTTGTCTTCGGCCCGCTCGTTGCTCTGGGGCTGCTCTCTGCGTTGCGCGGACGACCGCCGGTCCGGACCGCAACCGGCAAGACTTCGGCCGCTCTGGCCGAAACGCCTCAGGCTGCGGCGGCGAAATCGGAGACGGAACGGTGAGCGCAGGCTACGTCGCAGTGCAATGGAACCGGCACAAGCGCATCTACGACGCTTGCGTCGCCGGGGGAATTGCCGGCTATCTCGCGACGTTTTTCGTGGTTGGAAAGCTCCTCTACGCCGCTCCGCACGCGATCAGCGACGAAATCCTCGCCATGCGGGCGCTGGGAACCTGCGCGTACCTGCTGCTGCATGTCATCCTGTGCATCGGGCCGCTCGCGCGGCTGGATCGGCGGTTTTTGCCGCTGCTCTACAATCGCCGGCACCTCGGCGTAGCGACGTTTCTTGTCGCGCTGGCTCATGGGGTGCTTGCGATCGGCTATTACCATGGCTTCGGCAGCGTCAACCCGCTGGTCTCGCTTCTGACGAGCAACACCAACTACGGTTCGCTGAGCGCTTTTCCCTTTCAAATACTCGGCCTCGTCGCGCTGCTGATCCTGTTTGGGATGGCGGCGACCAGCCACGATTTCTGGCTCAAGTTCCTCGGCTCCCGTGCCTGGAAACGCCTGCACATGTTCGTCTACGCCGCGTACGGACTGCTCGTGATGCACGTGGCGCTCGGAATCCTCCAGACCCAGCGCAGCAACCCGCTGGCCGCACTCGTCTTCGCCGGACTGCTGACGGTCGCGAGTCTGCATATTGTCGCCGGACTGCGCGAGTTTCGCCGCGACGAAACAGGTGCAGGGCGACCACACAGACACGATCAGGCCCGGGGCCTTCCGTGCCTGCGCTCCGATACGCCGACGAGGATCGATGTCGGAAGCGTCGACGAACTCCCCGTCGGCCGCGGCAGCACCGTGACGGTCGGCCGCG
>JACRLV010000009.1:0-3673 GCA_016235145.1 Planctomycetota bacterium | reverse complement strand
CTCGGCGACCACGAACGTCTGCGCCCACCAGGGAGGACCGGTTGGCGAGGGCAGAATCATCGGCGGGTGCATCACCTGTCCATGGCACGGCTGGCAATACCGAGCGGTGGACGGCCAATCGCCCCCACCATTCACCGAAAAGATTGCGACCTATCGCGTGCGCGTCGTCGGCCGGAGGATTGAAGTCGATCCCACGCCGCTGCCGCCGGGCACCGCGGTCAATCCGGCCCGCGTTGAGGAGGCGACAAATGGGTGACGTCAACGAATTCTATGTCGGATACCTGAAGGCGCCGCCGAGGATCGCCGTTTTCCTCCGGTGGTCGGCGCCGACCCTGATCCTCGCGATGCTTGGGCTCGCGTGGCGCCTGTCCGGAGCGCAGAACGACCCCGGCGACGGTGTCTGGCACGATGAATCCGAGTCGCTCGTTGGCCGGATCGGAGCAACGCCCTACCCGCATGTCTGTGTACTGTCGAAGCGAGCGGACCACCCCATCGAGACGATTCTGCTCGTGTCCGAAGGCAAGCACGGCGGCGGCGAGCGCGTCGCAGCGCTGGCTGGTCAAATCGCCAGGGTGCGCGGCACGATCGTCGAACGCGATGGCATTCGACTGCTGGAACTGGCTGACGACGAGCTCTTGGAACGTGCGGATTCTCTTTCGCCGGCGGATGCCGCAGATTTGGCAGCGTCCGAAACGAATCCGCGGCGCGATTCGCTGGGGCGTGTCACTCTCCAGGGCGAGATTATCGATCCGAAGTGCTACTCCGGGGCAATGAAGCCGGGCGAGGGCAAGGCGCACAAGGAATGCGCCACGCTTTGCATTGCCGGCGGCATTCCGCCCATGTTCGTGACGCTCGATGCCGCGGGAAAGCGCAGCTACTTTCTGTTGACGGATCCCGCCGGGCGCGCGTTGGAAGGTCGCGTGCTGCACGAGCAGGTGCTGCCATTCGTCGCGGACGCGGTCGAGATCAGCGGCGAGCTCGAAATGCGAGACGATCTTGCATTACTCCGAATCGACCCAACGTCCATTCGCCGACTGTAGGCGGCAGGCGTAACTCCCTCCGGTCGCGCGCATCCAATGCAGAAACGCCGGGCGGTCCACGTGCCGGCGTAAAGGAGAGAACATGAGCAATGTCCCGCGCCCCCTGGATGCCACGATGCCGGTGTTTATGCCCGCCGATACTGGGTCTCCGAATCCGGGGCGGCTCTCGCCGGGTGCGGCGATCGCGAGCTGGGCGCTGCAAATCGTCGCCGCGGCAATTCTCTGCCAAACGCTGTTCTTCAAATTCACGGGAGCTGAGGAATCCGTCTACATCTTCGCGACGCTGGGGATGGAACCTTGGGGCCGCATCGGTTCCGGCCTTGCGGAGCTGATCGCCTCCGTCCTGTTGCTGGTCCCGCGGACTGTGCCGATCGGAGCGCTGCTCTCGCTGGGCGTCATTTCGGGGGCGATCCTGAGTCACCTGACGAGACTCGGGATCGTCGTGAAGGACGACGGCGGGCTGCTTTTTGCGCTCGCGCTCGTCGTGTTCGCGGGCAGCGTGATCGTGCTCGTGATTCGACGCGGTCAATTCCTGGCATTCGTGCGCGTCATCTTGCCGGCGCGCGGATCGTAGCTGGCGGGAATCACCGGCAGTCATGGTGCGCAGCGGCCGGCCCTGGTGTTCGCCGCAGTCGAGCAGACACCCGGAGGGAATCAGATGAGGAAACAACCGACGCCGCTCATGCTCGGCGACTCAGACGCCCCGCTGCACGATCCGCTCGACCTGCTCGCAGGGCTGCTGGAGCAACTCGCGAGCGTCCTCGATACGGTCACGGATTCACAGTACACCCAGAAGCCAGTCGGCGCGGTGGCGAGCAGCCTCGGTGGGCATGTGCGGCATTGCCTGGATCACTTCAGTGCATTCTGCCGGGGCGCCGAGGCGGAGTGGATCGACTACGACGATCGCGAGCGCGGGACGATGGTGGAGACCAGTCGCGCGGCCGCACGATCGATGATTACCGAGTTGCAGCAGCGCCTCGACAAGCTCGATGCTTCGATGTTGCCCATGACGCTCCGGATCCGATCCGTAGTCAGCGGCGACGGACAGGTGCTCGAATCCACCACCTCACTCGGAAGAGAACTGGCCTTTGTGCTCAGCCACACGGTTCATCACAACGCCCTGCTGGCGATCATGTGCGGAACGCTGGGAGTTCCAGTTCCCGACGAGTTCGGATACGCGCCATCAACGCTCGCACACCTTGCCGTGATCGCATGTGCAAGATGACCTTCTTGCGGCCGGCCGGCGAAGTGAGTACGCGCGGAGCATCGCTCCGGTGTTTCCCCGCGCCACCGAATGAATCCAATCAGTCGGTCGATTTGAAACCGGGCCTGGAGGCAGCCGCATGAGCGCCTGGGAGCGGGCGATCGCCCTCTTTTTCGGCACGTTCGTGTCCGAGGACCTCACGTGCATCGGCGCCGGGTTGATGATTCACGCGCGCGAAATCCACTGGCCGATCGGTGTGGCGGCATGTCTGCTGGGGATCTTCGTGAGCGATCTCGGGCTCTGGCTCAGCGGGCGTGTGGTCGGACGCCGATTGCTTGCGTGGGATTGGGTCCGCCGCCGTCTTCCGGCGCATAGCCTTCAGAGCCTCGAATCCTGGTTTGCGGTGCAGGGCTGGAAAGCGGTCCTCGCGGCGCGCTTCCTACCCGGCACGCGCCTGCCGATGTATCTGGCGGCCGGAATGCTCGGGCGGCGGGCGGGGCGTTTCGCGCTCCCGGCGTTCGTGGCGGCGGCGCTCTGGACGCCGCTGCTCGTGATGAGCGTCGCCCTCTTCGGACGCGGCGTCGTTGCGCCGCTGGAGCACTTGCTCGGCGGCGCTTGGCCGGCTTTCGCAGCCGCCGGGCTGCTGGCTTGGGGACTCATTCGGTTTGCACTTTGCGCGGCGACGGCGGGCGGGCGAGCGCGGCTGTGGGCACGGGTTTCGCGGATCTGGCGCTGGGAGTTCTGGCCGGCCTGGCTCTTTTACATTCCTTTGGCGCCCTGGATCGCGTATCTCGCCATCCGGCATCGCGGACTCACGATTCCCACGGCCGCAAATCCGGGCATTCAGCCTCATGGCGGAATCGTCGGCGAATCGAAATTCGAGATCCTCTCGAAACTCCCGACCGAATGGGTCGTTCCGACGACGTTGGTTCTACCTGGACCCCCGGAAACGCGGGCGCGCGAACTCGCGCGTGTCATGACGAAGCGCGGCTGGACTTTTCCGATCATACTCAAGCCGGACGCGGGCCAGCGCGGCGCGGGAGTGCGGCGCATCCGCGATGCCGAGTCGGCCGCCCGCTATCTGCGCGAACAGAGTGATGCGCTCGTAGCGCAGGTCTACCACTCCGGTCCGTTCGAAGCCGGCGTCTTCTACTTCCGCATGCCCGGCAAAGCTCGCGGACGTATCTTCTCCATCACGGACAAGCATTTCCCGGTCATCGTGGGAGATGGCGCCAGCACGGTTGAGTCGCTCATCTGGCGGCATCCGCGTCTGCGCATGCAGGCCGAAACTTTTCTCGCCCGCATGAACGGACAAGGCCGGTCGATCCTCCCGCAGGGCGAAGCCCTTCCGTTGACCATCGCCGGGAACCACTGCCAGGGAACGATGTTCCGTGACGGTTCGCACCTGATTACGACGCCGTTGGATCAA
>JACRLV010000008.1:21614-36616 GCA_016235145.1 Planctomycetota bacterium | reverse complement strand
CGCCGGTGAAGATCCACTGTAGCGTGCTCGCCGAAGACGCCATTCGGGCGGCGGTGAATGATCTGAAAACGAAGCTTGGGGCCGGCAAGCCCGCGGCCGCGGCGATTGCGAAGTAGAATCGGAAACATCGGTCGCGCCCGGGAGGCGGCGATCGCGGAGGTTTGATATGAATGCGACGACGGAAACGGGTGCAAGCGGGTCGGCCAAGCTGGTGGTGCGCGACCGCGCCAAGGAAGTTCCCACCGAGGCGGGCATCGGGCTGAGCGAAAAAGCCGCCGCCCAGATCAAGCAGATCCTCGAAAAGGACAACTATCCCGACACGATGTACCTGTTCGTCGCGGTCAAGGGCGGCGGATGCAGCGGATTTCAGTACGTGCTTGATCTTCGCGACGAAGCCCTCGCGCCCGTCGCCGAGACCGACGAGATATTTCTTTCGCACGGCATTCCGATCGTCTGCGATCTGAAGAGCTTCGTCGCCGGTAATCTCGGCGGTACGACGATCGACTACCAGGACGGCCTGATGGGCGCGGGGTTCACGTTCAGCAACCCGAACGCCAAGCACACCTGCGGGTGCGGCAGCAGCTATTCGCCTTGATGGGATTCTTTCCCATCGGGCGCGCGCGGCCGCAGTCCAGCGCAACGCCATGAGCACACGGAACGAACAGAGCGGTCACGCGACGCCGGTGAAATGCGGCGATTGCGCGCTGCCGATGGACTTTCCGCTGGTCTGCGCAAGCTGCCGGCGTCTGTTCCCGGCGGATGGGCTGAACTTCTTCGAGCTGTTCGGCATGCCGGCCCGATACGACCTCGACGTTGCCGATCTGCGGAAACGGTATTTCCGCCTGTCGCGCGAGATCCATCCGGATCGGGGCCCCGCGGAGTCCGAAGGCGACGCTTCTCGGGAGCGCGTCAGCTCGGTCGTCAACCGGGCGTTCCAGGTGCTGATCGATCCGCTTACGCGGGCGGAATACCTGCTCGAACTGCACGGCGGGCGCTCATCGGCGGAAGATCGAACGGTCCCGCCCGATGCGCTCGAAGGATCGCTTCAAATCCGCGAAGAGTGGGAGGAAGCCAGGCAGGCCGGCGATGGCGCCGCCCAGACGGCGATTCGAACTCGTGTTGAGGAAGGCTTCGAACGCCGCATGGCGGACGTCGCCGAACTGGCCCGATCGCTGCCGGGCGACGAAACACTGCGAGATTTGATGCGGGCGCGCTTGAACGCAATCAAGTACGACCAGCGCATGCTCGAGCAGCTCGCCGGAGGAGGCGAATAGGCCGCGTGGATGATCACGAAACCATCGTCGGGATCGATCTGGGAACGACGTTCTCACTGGTCGCGTTCGTCGACCAGCGGGGCGCGCAGATCGTGCGCGATGCGTCCGGCGAAGGCCGCGTGCCGTCGGTCATCACGGTCTCGAACCAATCGACCGACCCGCAGGATTTGCGGATCAGCGTCGGCTGGGAAGCCCGCAACCACGCGATCGAAAACCCGCGCGCGACGGTCTATTCAGTGAAGCGGCTGATCGGCAAGAGTTACAGCGAAATCGTCCGCGAGCTGCCGTTCCTGGCGTACGCCGTGGCCCCCGGCCCGCGCGAGACGGTGCAGGTCGACATTAACGGCCGCCGCTACACCCCCGAGGAGATTTCCTCGGCGATCCTGCTCGAACTGAAGGCCCGGGCCGAGGCGTCGCTGGGGCGAAGGGTGCAGAAGGCGGTTATTACCGTCCCTGCCTATTTCGACGACGCGCAGCGGCAGGCTACCCGCGACGCCGGACTGGCGGCGGGACTCGAAGTCGTCCGCATCATCAACGAACCCACCGCCGCGGCGTTGGCCTACGGAATCGGCCTGCGCGGCATGATGGAAAGCGAAAAACCGCCGCAGAAAGAAGCGAACGTATCCGCGGGTCGCGGGCACGGCGCCGCGCTGCCGCAACCCCGCTGCCATGAGGTCGCGGCCGAAGCGATCGCCAAAGGCGACGGCGAGACCGGCGGCAACGAGACCGTCGCGGTCTACGATCTGGGCGGCGGCACGTTCGATGTTTCGATCCTGCGGATCGAAGGCGGCGTGTTCCAGGTTCTTTCGACCGCGGGCGACACGCATCTGGGCGGCGACGATTTTGACCGCTGTCTGATTACGCTGGTGCAAGACGAAATCCGCGAGCAGTTCAATCTCTCGATCGACTCGCCGACGACGCGGCAGGCTCTGCGTACGCTGGCAGAGGCGGTGAAGATCCGCCTGAGCCGGCAAGTGCGCGCGGAATTCGAGCTCGATCTGGGTGCCGGCCGCGCATATCGCAGGGTCGTGACGCGGGTCGAGTTCGAGACGCTGACCGCCCATCTTGTCGCACGCACGCTGGTGCTGGTGCGCCAGGCGTTGCGTGACGCGGGGTTGACCACCGCCGACGTATCCCAGTTCGTGCTGGTCGGCGGCTCGACGCGGCTGCCGCACGTCCGCCGGGCGGTCGAACAGGCGATCGGCCGAGCACCCTACACCGCGCTCAATCCTGACGAAGTCGTCGCGCTCGGGGCGGCGGTACAGGCGGCGCTATTGAGCGCCGCGCGTGGAACCGCCGAATCCGCCGAACTGCCCGACCTGCTGCTATTGGACGTGACGCCGCTGTCGTTGGGCATCGAGACGATGGGCGGCGCGGTCGGCAAGCTGATTTTGCGGAACACGACGATTCCCTGCCGGGCGACGGAGAATTTCACGACGTTCGTCGACGGCCAGACGGCGATCAAGGTCAACGTGCTTCAAGGCGAACGGGAGCTGGCCCGCGACTGCCGCAGCCTGGGCGAGTTCGAGCTGCGCGGCATTCCGCCGATGCCGGCCGGCATTCCGAAAGTCGAGGTTGAGTTCCTGATCGACGCGAATGGGATTCTGAACGTCGCCGCCCGCGAGCTGCGCAGCGGCGCGTCGGCGTCGATCCAGATCGTGCCGAATCGCGGCCTGACGCGCGCGGAAGTCCAGCGAATCGCGCACGAGAGCATTGCGCACGGCCGCGAAGACCTTGAGGCGCACCGACGAATCGACCTGGTGAACCAGATCACGTTCGACACGGCAAAAACGGAACAGATGCTGGCGCGAGTCGGCCACCAGCTCGATTCGCAGGAGCGATCGCGAATCGAGCGCGACATCGCCGGATTGCGTACGATGGCTGAGCAGGAAGCGGATCTGGACAAGCTGCACCGCGCGCTGGACGCTTTCGGACGCAGCACGTTGCGGCTGGCGGAAATCGGGATTGCGGAAGCGCTGCGGTCAACCTGACCGCCCGACGACGACTGCCGGAGAAAGCGCCCAACTCGGGTTGGAGCGATTCTGCGGATGGCGGAAGTGAATCAGCAGCGGAAGTGGACAAGCGAAAGAGCGACAAGAGTGTGTGGCGCAGCGAGCGGGCAGAATGCGTGTGTCTGCTATTCGCCGTTCGCCACTCTGAATTCGGTATTCGAACGGAGTGAGTAATGCCCGGCCAGAATCCATACATCGAGGACGGAAACGTCCGCCTGCCGACCAGGAAATACAAGCTCACCATCATCGATGAGCACAAGAAGACGCACGAAATCGAGATCGATCCGGCGAAAATCCCCTACGAGGATCACGGTTTGCCGGGCAGCGTCCTCGACATCTGCATGGCCCACGGGATCGAGCTGGATCACGCCTGCGGCGGCGTCTGTGCTTGCAGCACGTGCCACGTGATCGTTCGCGAGGGCGCCGACTCCTGCAATCCGCCGACCGACGACGAGGAAGACCAGCTCGAAGAAGCCTATGGCCTGACGGCCCGCTCGCGGCTCGGGTGTCAGTGCGTGCCCAACGGCGAGAAGGACGTGGTGGTCGAAATCCCGTCCTGGAACCGGAATCTCGCGCGCGAAGGGCATTGAGGCGGCTCGCTCCACCTCCGCAACACCGGGGCCGCGCGACTCCTTGGTCAACCAGGTGGGAGGAAACCTTGCCGTCCCCACCGTCACGGCCCGCTGATGACTTTCACCTCAAACAGCCACGACAGGCCTGAAAGGAGCGAAGCGTCGGACCCGAAAGTCCGACGCTACGAGCAGCCCCACTCAGTTCAAATTGCAAAGCTGGGCCTACGGCTTGCGATTGTCCGATCGCCGCTGGGTGCGCGGCTGGCTCGGCGTAGATCGCTCGATCCGAGAGCGTATCGACGACGTGCTGCGTTGCTGCAAGATCGAACGCAGATCGTTCGTCCGGCTGTTTTCCAACGTTCGGCCGATACGGTTCGCGGGGCTGGTTTCCACGTTGCGCCGCGTCGTGCTCGGGTTGCGCCACTGCTGAACGATCGAGCGTCGCGGCCCGGCGTCCGGCGACTGGCGGCGGGTGTTCGCGTTCGACGGATTCATCGCCGATCGCGACGAGCCGCTGCGCCGGATTTGCATTCCATTGTCGCCGCCGATCGTAATTCGCCTGCCGTCGCGCGAGCTGCCCGAGCCAAGATTCGTGCGCCCGCTGTCGCGCCCACTGTCGCGCCTGCTGTCGCGCGTGTTGATCGTGATGCGACCTCCGCGATCCGAATCCCGGCGATAAACATAGCCGCCCCGATCGCGTCCGCCTTCGACGTGAATGCCGCCGCGGTGCGACGAGTAATAGACCCGCCGATCCGAGTCATGTCCGAAATGAACCCCAAACCCAACCCCCCCGCCGTCGTAATGCGAGCGCACATACACGCGATCGTTGCAGAATCGCGGATAGTAGGTGTACACATTGGCGCACGGGTAGGCCGGATAGCCGTAATAAACCGGCCAGTACGGCGACCAGGGATAGTACCTTCCGTAGCTCGAATATCCGAAGCTGAGCCCGAAGCTCGGAGCCGTCGGCACATAGTACGTCGGAGAAAGGTCATATACGCTCGTGACGCCCGGGTCGACCTGCACCGTCTCAATCCCGTCGCGCCGCCGTCGAACAGGACATCATCGTCGTACGCACTGGCGATCACGATCGGCTCATCCGCCGGCCGCACCAGGCCCGCCGGCGGGATGATCATGTCCGGCCGCGCAGGGGTCACAACCACATCGGAAACCTGCCCATCCTCGAGCGGCGGCTCGATCAGCACTTCCGCATCATCGACCGGCGCCGCCGCCATGTCTTGCGCCTCCATCCCCGCCGCGGCGTTCGGCTCGGCAACCTGACGATCCGCCGGGGCCGACCACAACCGCTCGTGCTCGGCGATCGCATATGCCAACCTGGCTTCGTTCGGCTGATCGGCCAGCGGCTGAATCGCGACCGGAATCAAGCCCACCGACCCGCTGCCCTTGCCGTCGCCGGCGCGAAACATCCCCTTGCGAGATTCGGCGGGGCCGTCGATCAAGGCGTTTTCCGCCCGGCTGGCGGAAACCGGCTCGCCGGCGTTCAGCGCCTGCTCATCAACGCGGTCAGCGCCGAACCGGTCATACCATTCGGTCATCACCTTCCAAAGTTGCTCCGGCGCCTTCTCCTGCTGTCCGAAGCCCATCAGGATTTCATCCGGCGGCAGGACGTGGTAGTACGCCGCATCGGTGACTTCGACCACCGCGAAATTCGGGATCTGCTCGCGCATCTTCTGCGAGAACCGCGTCAGCAACTCGCGATACGCGTCGAGCGCGCCCTTGTTCTCCTGCAACGCCTGCTGCCAGCGCAGCGCGCCCTCGCGACGCGCCGTCGCATAGTCCGTGCGAAGCTGGCGCAACCGCACGTCCGCGCCCTGCGGCGCTTCCACGCGAAGATCGCGCAGGATATTCAGCTCGTCGCGCCGCGCGGCGGCGAGCAGGATCGCCTCGGGCAGAGGCGCGAGCGTGCGCAGCGCCTGGCGGATGTTGTCCGGCGCCGCCGGATCGCCGGCGTTCACGCCGGCTTTTGATTTGGCCTGCTCCGCGGCCTTGTCGAGCCAGTCCGGATGCCGCGCGAGCGTCACCATCGCCTCAACAACGGCGTCCGGATACTCGCGAACGCCGGCCAGCACGCGGGCCGAATCGGACGGCGCCGCCGGCTGCGTCTGTGCAAAACCAGGCGCGGCGATCGAAAACAAACCCGCAACCACAATCGCGAAACGTCCGCTGCGGAACATCTTGCACCTCACGTCTGTCGGAACCATCCGGCCTTGGATATTGTACGCGCGTTCGGCGCGCAGCCGAGCGCCACGGTTTCCGGAGGTTCGCCCATGGTAGTAGACCCCTGGAATCGCATTTTGTTAGCCCAAGGCGACATAACCCACCTCAAAGTCGATGCGATCGTCAACGCGGCCAATGAGCGCCTGGCCGGCGGCGGCGGCGTGGACGGAGCAATCCACCGTGCCGCCGGGGCTGAGGCGATGCACGCCGCCTGTGCCAAACTCGGCGGCTGCCGCACCGGCGACGCGAAAATCACCCCGGGATTCGAGCTTCCTGCCAAATTCGTCATTCACACGGTCGGACCGGTGTACGCAGACGGCCGCAGCGGCGAGCCGGAGCTGCTTGCTTCGTGCTATCGTCGTTCGCTGGAACTCGCTGTAAATCATGGCCTTACGACAATCGCCTTTCCGGCAATCAGCACCGGCGTCTACGGCTACCCGTTCGAGGCGGCGACCGAGATCGCGTTGCGGACCGTCGCCGCTTTCCTGTCAGCTTCGACGGCCGTCGAGCAGGTGATATTCATTTTCTTTCGAAATGCGGACTTTGATCGCGCGAATGCGATTCACAACGCCGTCCGCATGGGGCATGACAGTCCGTTGAAGAACGTACCGCAGCCGCCCTCGGCTGTTGTGATTCGCGAAGAATCCGACGATCGCGGAGGGTCGGAACGAGTTTTTCAACGGAATGGAAAGCCGGCATGAAACCGATCTCGCCGACCTGGCTGGGTTTGACGCTGTTCACTTTGGGGAATCTGATCGGCTGCGCCGAGCCGAACCAGAGAATCTCGCCATTGCCGAATTCGCGCGAATTTTGCGTCGATGGCCGGGCCGACCGCCTGCTGCATTATCTCGATGAGCCCGGCGCTGCGGGGCGACTCGACGCGCTCCCGATCGTCTTCGTGGCGGGTCTTGGCGGCGGCACATTTTCGTGGGATCTGGTGGTCGAGCCGCTGCGGTCGCACCGCCTGATCCGCGTCGATCTGCTCGGCCACGGCCGATCGAGCAAGCCGTTCAACTTCGACTACTCGATGGCGTCGCAGGCGGCGGCAGTGCGGCAACTGATCGACTCGCTGCATCTCGATTCGTACGTGCTCGTCGGCGCGTCGTACGGCGGCGGTGTCGCGCTGGAGCTCGCCCTGGCGGAATGCGAACGCTCGCCAAGCCGATTGCGCGGGCTCGTCTTGATCGGAGCGGCGGGCCTCGATTTCCCGCCGCCGCCGACGATCCGCCTCGCCCGCGATCCGCTGCTCAACTGGTGGACGGAGCACATCACGGACGCCAAAGCCCTGGCCCGCATCCTGCTGGCCGGCTCGTTCTATCGCGACGATCGAATCCCCGCGCCGCTGCTCGACGCGATGACGACGCCGCTGCGTCCGCGCGGCACGCGGCGAGCGCTGCGCCAAGCGGCGATCGAGATGTTCGACGAACTGGAAGGCCGCAAGTCCGAGCCGCAGCGCTACGCGGCGATCTCCTGCCCCGCTTTGCTGATCTGGGGCGACCACGACCGCACCGTCCCGCGAAAGGTGATGCAGCGGTTGTCAAAGACGATCCCGCACGCGACAAGCCAGACCATCGCCGACTGCGGCCACAGCCCGCACGAGGAATGCCCGGAGAAGTTGCTGACGTGCCTGGGCGGATTCGTCGCGGGGCTGCCCCGCTGATAGCCCGCGCGTCGAGTTCTCCTCGTTGCCAACGGCACACGACGATTGGCGAATACGGAATGGCTGATTGCGAATGGCTAATTACGACCGGGGAGCACCGGCATCCTTGCCGGTCATTGGAGCGTCCTCGCCGGTGAACTCGGCCTCCGTGCCAGGATTTTTAGGCCGGTGGTTTCGCGTGCCAATTCTTTCAGCCCCGCGTCCGTGACCGCCGTGTTCCCCAACCACAGACTTCTGAGCCTCTTGAGGCCGGTGTCGGTGCGGGCCAGCTCCGCCAGCCCCGCGTCCGTCACCGGTGTACCCTCGAGGACTAGCGAGGTGAGTACCTTGAGGCCAGTGGTTTCGCGGGCTAGGTGCGCCAGCCCCGCCACCGTCACCGGGGTGCGTCTGAGGTCCAGGATGGTGAGGGCCTTTAGGCCAGTGGTTTCGCGGGCCAGGTGGGCCAACCCCGCATCCGTCACCTGCGTGTAGCCGAGGTACAGTCTGGTGAGAGCCCTCAAGCCGGTGGTTTCGCGGGCCAGGTGGGCCAACCCCGCGTCCGTCACCTTTGTGCCAATGACGAACAGCGCTGTGAGGGCCTTGAGGCCGGTGGTTTCGCGGGCCAGGGCTGTCAGCCCAGCGTCCGTCAGGCGCGTCACGCTAACGTCTAGCGTGGTGAGGGCTTTGAGGCCGGTGGTTTCGCGGGCCAGGGCTGCCACCCCCTGGTCCGTCACCCGAGTGCGGTTGAGGTCCAAGGTTGTGAGGGCCTTGAGGCCGCTGTCCGCACGAGCGAGCCACGCGAGGCCGACATCAGTCACTTTGTTGATTCGAAGTTTGAGCTCTCGAATACCGGCTGACGCCACAGGCGACAATGGGGTGCCGTCGCCGAGCTTCAATGTCTTGCGCATGACGCCTTCAATTAGCGCAATCTGCTCGCGCAGCTCACGTGAGTGGTCCAGCAGCAGCGATCGAAGCTCGCTCGCCAGCGCGCCCGCATTCTCCGGTCGCTCGGCCGGGTCCGAATCGACGCAGCGCTCAATCAGCGAAATCAGCGCCTCGGGTGCTGCTTGATTGCGAAGCTGGCGCTTCCAGCCCGCTCCGCGCGGGGCCCAGAGCGAGAAATCGCGCCTGAGCAGTTGAAACCAGATTACACCAAGGGCAAATACATCGTTTCGCGGATCGGGCCGTGTGCCGGCCACCTGCTCCTCAGGCGAATAACGCGGCGTGTGGGCCGAGAGCGCATCGGCGGTAAACGAAGAACCAAGGCGGCCAAGCGTGCGCACTAGCGTAGCCTGCTGCGATTCTTCGGCGGTCCGCAGGATCGCGCCAATGCCGAAGTCCGTCACCTTGAAGCGTGGGCCGCGTGGATGCGCGGGCACCAGCACATTCGCAGGTTTCAGGTCGCGATGCACGATCGGCTCCGGCCGCCCGTGCTCATTGCGGTGTTCATGCGCAGCATGGACGATCTCCGCAAGTTCGGCTACTACGCCGGCCACAAACTCATTGCGATCGGCATCCCCGATCGAAAGGGAATGAAACCAGGCGACCAGGTCGCGCCCGTCGACGAACTCGTATTCCAAGCAGAGCGGAATGTCGCCGCGGCGAGCGTGGATTTCCTCCAGACGTACGATCCCGGGATGGTCCAGGCGCTGCGCCAGCCGGGCTTCGTGCATCAGCGCGGCGTCATCTCCCAGACAGAATTTCAACGCAACCCGGCGATCCTTGAAGCCGGATTTGCTGGCCTCCCACACTTCACCGAATGTGCCGGACCCGAGCAGTCGCACGAGCGTGCGGTTGTAAACGGGTTGCTCGCCGGCGGCGAAACGGGGCATCGGCGGCAGGAACTCGGCCAGGTCCAGCGCGGTGCGGAAAACGCGATCGGCCGGGACGGTGCGGCCGGACGGATCGTCTGATCTCTGAAGCGTGCGGCGCACGCGGTCGGGAAGCAGCGTGGCGTAGCTGGCCAGAAGCGCCCGGTCCTGCGCCGACATTTGGGGAGCGACTTCGTCAATCGCCGCAGCCATTTCGCGCGCGGCTTCGTCCCCATTTGATTGAGCAACTTCTTCGATCTGTCGCCGGACCTCGCCTTGCGCATCCGGCGCGAGAGCCGTCGCGTCGGCCGCAGAGGCAGCCGGCTGGGCCCGGCCGCCTGTCACGTACTTGCAGATGTCCTCAAAAACCTGGATTCCAAAATCAGCCGCTCCTTCGGCGATGGTGCCCGCACCGTAGGGAGCGCCGAGCGCGTACGCCATCCTTTTCATGCCGAATTTGCCGGCTGTTATCGCGATCGCACGAAAGAGCTTTGCCGCCAACGCCACTGTCGTATTCTCCGGATGCGACGTCGTCGGTGCAGAGTATAAGGGGCAGGGGCTCCAGTAGAGGTTACAACTCGCTAGGATGATTGGAATGCCAAATCGCGGCGGCGACGGTAGCGGCGTAGGTTTTGACACTTTAGTCCGCAGGGGCGCAACTTCGCGTCGAAGGCACGAGTCCTCGCCCCGAAGGGGCGCCGGACTGTAGCCACGGGTGGAGCGGCGGCGCGGCGCGCCCGGAGATTCCGCCGCCCCACCCGGGCGCGCTATGTTCCGCCTCACGGTCCACGGGTTCCGGCGGCAGCGCCGCCTTCAACCGTGGCTACATTCCGCCGCCCCTTCGGGGCGAAAATGCTCCGCTTCGCGGCGATTCGCAGCGAACACGCACACCGGAAGTGGTGGAGTCGGCATCAAGTCGGTCGCCCTTACGCCGATGCCCCTCCCAGTTTTCCCCCGCGTGCCGGCGGATGGTTCGGGCAAGATGCCGGCGGGACGCCGACGCTCCCCGGTCTGAAATTCGCCATTCGCCATTATGTATTCGCTATTCGCCCTCCCTCCACAGGGAGGGCGAAAAAACCGCACCCCGGATCAGCCTCTTCAGCCGCTCCGGGGTGCGCCATGCGAATCGGACAACTCTCGAATCAGCCGGGTCAGGCCGGCGGAAGCTCGAAGATCGTTTGCGTCTTGACCACCGTGCGCTCGCTCGGAAACGAATGGAACGCGTGGACGTGGAACTGGCCGTCCCACGCCTCGTGGTCGATGTAGCTGAACGGAATCATGTCGCCGTCCGCCCACGCCTCGAAGCTCGCGGACCAGCCGCGCTTCTGGGCGTGCTTGAACAGGTCGAAATGGACGCTCTTGAACAGCGCGTCGTCCATCGTCTCGACCTGGCTGCTGACCATGTAGTGCCAGCCGTCGGGGCTGCGGCGTTCCAGGTCGCGCTCGCCCTTCATGCGAAAGCGCGTCAGGATGCCGCGGGCCGGGAGCATGTCGCTGTCGACACAAACCAGCTCGGTCAGCGAGCGCTGGCCGGAGGTCACCGTCACCACGTGGCTAAGGCCGACGAACCAGATGTCCGCATGATAGCGAACCTGATTCACGCGGTAATTCGCGTAGTGGCGGAACAGCTCCGGGTGGAGCCCCCGATCGAACAAAAACAGGTTGAGATCGGCGGCGAGCGGAAGCGAACTCCCTAGCTCACAACGCTTTACGATCCCTTCCGGACGCTTGCTCAGTTTCTCACTCATCGTCATCACCCACAAATCCAGCGAGTCGGAACAGTATATCGAATTCGCTAGTCCTTGGCACGAGAATTCGCGTACTCGCCGCACTTTTTGAACACAAACCAACATCCTATATACGCATCAGCGCGCGTCGCGTTCACCGTGGACACGAAACATCGCCTGCCGGTTTGTCGTCCACACGCGACAGCTCGCGCAACGTCGCGAACTCGTAAATCCCGGTGTCGTGGNNTCGTAAATCCCGGTGTCGTGGCCGTCCTTCCAGCGGATCCGCAGGGCGTAGTGCCCCACCATCTCCGCGCCGTCCACCAGCGCCATGTCCGCCGTCCGCGGCCCGCTCGAAAGCACCGCCAGCGGCTTTTTGCCCTGCTCTTCGCGCCACGCTCGGCAGGTTGCACACGGACAAGCGCCTCGCAAACGCGCCAGCGGAATCACGCCGACAGCGCCATCGCCCCAGCGAATGCGCAACTCGCTGGACTTCCTCACCTCGATCTCGACCGGCTGGAGTTTTGTTCCGGCGACTGTCATCCCTAACCGTCCACCGATCCGCGCGGCACTGTACGTTCCGGAGCGTGCTATCCCGCCGCCGGGGTTGCCTCTGGCGCAGCCGAAACGCTCGCCGCTTTCCGCGAGCGCTGCTTGACGACCTTCTGCTCCTGGCCCGCGCCTTCGGCGGTATTCACGAAGAACGAACCCAAGTTTCTCAGGCGGTCGTAGCGGCGCTTGACGAGCGTCTCGGTCTTGACACGCGATAGATCCTGCAAGCTGCGGCTGATCCACGTCTCCACGCTGCGCGCCGCGGCCATCGCGTCGCGATGCGCGCCGCCGAGCGGCTCCTCGATCACCGCGTCGATCAGGTTCAGCCGCCTCAGTTCCTTGGGAGTGAGCTTCAGCGCGTTCGCCGCGCGGGCCGCGTGCTCCGCCGACTTCCACAGAATTCCGGCGCACCCTTCAGGGCTGATAACCGAGTAGTACGCGTATTCCATGACTGCGATCTGATCAGCGACCGCGATTCCCAGCGCGCCGCCGCTGCCGCCTTCGCCGATCACACAAGCGACAAACGGCGTGCGGAGCCGCGACATCTCCATCAGGTTCACGGCGATCGCATGGGCGATGCCGCGTTCCTCCGAAGCGACGCCTGGATAGGCGCCGGGCGTGTCGATCAGCGCCACGACCGGAACGTGAAACTTCTCTGCGAGCTTCATGCACCGCAGGGCTTTGCGATACCCCTCGGGATGGGCGCAGCCGAAATTGCACTCGATCCGCTCCTTGGTATCGCGGCCCTTGTGGTGTCCGATAAGCATGACCTTCGCGCCGGCGATGCGGGCGAACCCGCAAACCAGCGCCCGGTCGTCCGCGATGTGCCGATCGCCGTGCAATTCGCAAAAGTCTTTGCACAGCATGCGAATGTAATCGCGCAGCAGCGGGCGTTTGGGATGCCGTGCGACCTGCACGTTCTCCCACGGAGTCAGGTTCGAATAGGCCTGTTTAAGGGTGGCGTCCAACTGCTCGCGGATGCTGCGAATCATCTCGGAGTAGTCGCGGCCGGACGTCGCCTGGTCGGCTTCGAGGCGCAGAACCTCCTGCTCCATCTTGGCGATTGGTTTCTCGAACTCAAGCATGTATTTGAAACTGACCGCGCCGTTGTCCGCCGCACTCGTCTGCGTGCTCATATTTCTCCCCGAACTTGCCAGGGCTGGGGTGCCTGCTTCCCTGCACGCCGCCCCACTACAAAGGGCAGACTTTAGACGGCACCGAGCCCCAAATGCAAGACAGAACTTGCCCAATCTTGGTTGTTCCGGCGGGCTTTAAGGTAGCACCGCTCGCCAAGAAAAGCACGTAACTAATTTTTATTCAATGGGTTACAAAACGTCAATCCTCCCGGTAGCGGTTCCGGGATTTTCAATCATACCGTCAAATAACGCGCGTGTGCGTGCAGGTCAGGCGGGTTGCGGTATCATGGCCCCCGTTCCGGTTTCATTATGATTTCGCGGTCAAGCCCAGTCTCGGCGGGAGGCACTGATGGGGGTCTTTCGGGTCGCATTGCAGGCCATCGGCGATGCCGGCCGGCCTCGCACGGATGAGGCGCTGCGGGCCCAGATTCGCGATGCGGGCGGCTGCGAAGTGAGTTCGATCGTGCCTGAACGGCTTTATTTCATCGACGGCGACCTCACCTTGCCGGTGATTGAGCGTGTTGTCGGCCAGCTAATTGTCGATCCGGTCACCGAACGCGCGTTCGTCGCGACGAATGACGCGGAAATCGCGGAGCCCACCGGACAGTTGGCGTTCGAAATCCATCCGCGGCCCGGAGTGATGGACCCGGTCGCGGCCAGCGTGCTGGCGGAACTTCGTTCGGAGGGGATTGACGTACGAAGCGTGCGTACTGCGCGGCGCTACGTGCTGGAAGGAGCGCCCGACGTCGATGCGATGGGGCGCGTCGCTCGACTTCTTTCGAACGACTGCGTCGAACAGGTCGTTATCGGAACCGCCGGCGTTCATCCCGCGGTTCAGCCGGCGGCGCGGCCGTTTCGGTTGCGACATGTTTCGGTGCGCGATCTAACCGATCCGGAGCTGATTGAGCTCGCACGGAAGGGGCACCTGTTCCTGAACCTCGCCGAGATGCAGGCGATCCAGGCGCACTATCGCGCACTGAAACGCGAGCCGACCGACCTGGAGCTCGAGACGATCGCGCAAACGTGGTCTGAACACTGCGTTCACAAAACTCTCAAGACCGCGGTGCAATACACCGGGCCGGATTTCGGCGCATCCTGCGGCGAGGTGACACGGCAATTCTCGAATCTCCTCAAGGACACGATCGCCCGGGCGACCGACGAGTTGATCGCGGCGAAGCGCGGCCCCACCTGCCTGTCGGTCTTCAAGGACAACGCCGGCGTGATTGCGTTTGACGATCGCTTCGGCGTTGCGTTCAAAGTCGAAACGCACAATCGCCCGTCCGCGATCGAGCCGTTCGGCGGAGCGGCCACCGGCATCGGCGGTTGCATTCGCGACGTGCTCGGCTGCGGACTGGGCGCCAAGCCGATCGCCAGCACAGACGTGTTTTGCGTCGCACCGAGCGACTGGCCGGAAGCCGCGCTGCCCAAGGGCGTGCTGCATCCGCGGCGAGTCCTGCGCGGGATCGTCGACGGCGTCGGCGAATACGGAAACCGCATGGGCATTCCGACGGTCAACGGCGCGGTGCAATTCGACCCGCGCTATCTCGGAAATCCGCTCGTCTTCTGCGGGTGCATCGGCCTGATCCCGCGCGACCGCGTCGAAAAGCGGGCCCAGCCGGGAGATTGCATCGTCGTTGTCGGCGGCCGCACCGGCCGCGACGGCATCCACGGCGCGACGTTTTCTTCCGGCGAGCTGACGGACTCGCACGCCGACGAATTCTCTCACGCCGTGCAGATCGGAAATGCGATCGAGGAAAAGCGCGTGCTCGACGCCGTGTTGCGGGCGCGCGAGTTTCGACCGCCGGGGGCCGAGTCGGCGAAATGCCTGTATTCGGCGATCACGGATTGCGGCGCCGGCGGGCTGAGCAGCGCGGTCGGCGAAATGGCCGAAGAGCTGGGAGCGGTGATCGATCTGGAAAAAGCGCCGCTGAAGTACGCCGGCCTGACCTACGACGAAATCTGGATCAGCGAAGCACAGGAGCGCATGGTGCTCGCGGTCCCACAGGAAAACCTCGATCTGCTGCTGGAAGTCATGCGGTCC
>JACRLV010000008.1:14774-21591 GCA_016235145.1 Planctomycetota bacterium | reverse complement strand
ATGCGGTCCGAGGATGTCGAGGCGACCGTGATCGGGCGCTTTTCGGACGGCGGCGATCGCCCGAAGCTGACGGTGCGCTACGCCGGCACGGTCGTGGGCGAGATCGAGCTGAAATTCCTGCACGAGGGACTGCCGAAGCCGCGACGAGCCGCGCATTGGAAACCGCTGGAGAATCTCGCCGGACGTGGGACGGTCGCGAAGCCGGCGCCCGATGTGTCGCCGATCGAGCGGCTGCTGACGGCGCTTGCCGCTCCGTCGGCGGCGAGCAAGGACTGGATCATCCGTCGTTATGACCACGAAGTGCAGGGCGGCAGCGTGGTCAAGCCGCACGTGGGAAGAGGCCGCGGGCCGAGCGACGCGGCGGTGTTGCGGCCGCTGCTGACTTCGCATCGCGGCATCGCGATCGGCTGCGGGCTCGCGCCGCAACTGTCGGACCTCGATCCGTACTGGATGGCGATTGCGGCGATCGACGAGGCGCTGTGCAACATCACCGCGGTCGGCGCGGACCCGCGTCAGGCGGCGCTGCTCGACAACTTCTGCTGGGGCCGGACCGACGATCCGCAACAGATGGGCGCCCTCGTGCGGGCCTGCCAGGCTTGCTACGACGGCGCCAAGGCGTTCGGCGCGCCGTTCATTTCCGGCAAGGATTCGCTCAACAACGAGTTTGCGCTGGATCCCGGCGATATCGATTCGCTCGTGAGCGAGTTACGGCTCCAAATGAGCGATCTCCGCAAGTGGGGCTATCCGCAGAAACTTGCGGAATATCGAATCGATCGTAGCGTCGGCTTTCGTAGCGTCGGACCTCCGAGTCCGACGATGGGTTCGCCGTCGGACTCGGAGGTCCGACGCTACGAAATGCGAGACGGCACTTCAGAACCCCAAGCGCAAGCGCGCGGGGCCGAATCGCCGTCGGACTCGGAGGTCCGACGCTACGAATCAGGAACCCCATTGAATCACGAGGCGCTTCTCGCGGCGGTCGAGCGGCGAATTCGCGAAACCGGGCGGCTGGGCATACCGCCAACACTGCTGATCAGCGCGATCGCGCTGGTGGACGATGTGCGGCGGTGCGTGACGTCCGACCTGAAAACGCCCGGCGGAGCGGTGTGCCTCGTCGGCGGGCTACCCGTCAGCGGGTTCGATCTCGCGCAATCGCACGCGGTGCGGTGCGCCGTGCGCGACGCGATCGCGGCCGGCGTCGTCGCCGCGGTTCACGATGCGTGCGGCGGATGGCTGCCGGCGGCGGCCGAGATGGCGATCGCGGGAGCGCGCGGATTGCGAATCGACGCGGCGACCGACGGCGCGTTCGAGCCGCAGTGCGCAGCGTTCGTGGTCGAACTGCGAGCAGGCGTCGAGCCGGACGCGCTCAAACGCTTCGGGCAGAATGTCGCCGTATCGCGAATCGGCACGACCGCCGTCGACGACCAGGGCGTGTTTTCGATCGGGCCACGCGAAACATCCGTCGCCGACCTGCCCTACCGCGGTCCCTCGCTTGCGCGTCGGGCTCGGATGGCGAGCGCTCGCGTCACTTCTCTTCGCCGCCGCCGGACTTGCCGCTTCCGATCCAACCCTTGCGGATGAAAAACCCGAACAGCCCCAGCGGGTAGGGCAGGTCGCGGCCGTATGCGACCTGCCGTTTCGCGTGCGACGGCCGAATCGCGGCAGTTTCGCGTGTGATGCAGCAAGAACGGCGGGTTGCAAACGGCCGCAACCTGCCCTACCGCGGTCCCTCGCTTGCGCGTCGGGCTCGGATTGCGAGCGCTCGCGTCACTTCTCTTCGCCGCCGCCGGACTTGCCGCTTCCGATCCAACCCTTGCGGATGAAAAACCCGAACAGCCCCAGCGCGATCGCCGCCATCAACGCCAGCACGAACGGATAGCCGTAGTACCAGCCGAGCTCGGGCATGTTCCACGGCGACTTATCCGTGGCGAAGTTCATGCCGTAGACGCCGACGATGAACGTCAGCGGGATGAACAGCGTCGAGATGATCGTCAGCACCTTCATGATCTCGTTGGTGCTGTTACTGAGGTTCGACAGGTAGATGTCCGTCAAGCCGCCGGCCAGCTCGCGGTAGTTTTCCAGCAGGTCGATGATCTGCACCACGTGGTCGTGGCAGTCGCGCAGGTAGACGCGCGTCTCGTCCGCCACCAGCGGGTTCGGATCGCGCAGCAGCGTGTTGAGCGCGTCGCGCAGCGGCCAGACCGCCCGGCGGACCGAGCGCAGGTCGCGCTTCACGTCGAGGATGCGCTGCACCACGTCGCGCCGCGGGCGGCCGAGGATGTCGCCTTCGAGCGCGTCGAGCCGTTCGCCCACTTCTTCCAGCAGCGGAAAGTAGTGGTCGATCGCCGCGTCCAGCAGCGCGTACATCAGGTATCCCGGCGCCAGGCAGCGAGCCCGGCCCAGCCCCGCCCGCAGCCGCACGCGCACCTGTTCCAGGCAGTCGCCGCCCGGCCGCTCCTGAAACGTGATCAGGAAATTCCGCCCGACGAACAGGCTGAGCTGCTCGACTTCCCAGCCGCGCCCCGGCATCGGCATCGGCGCCACGACGAAGAGCACGTCGGCGTAGCTCTCCGCTTTCGCCCGCTGGTGCACGTGCAGCACGTCTTCCAGCGCCAGGCGATGCAGGTCGAACATCGCGCCGAGTTCCTGTACCAGGCCTGCGTCGCCCAGGCCGTCGACGTTGATCCACACAAACGGCCAGCGTTGCAGCAGCGCGGGGATCGCCTCGGTGTTTCGGATCTCGGTCTCTTCGTGTCCCGCGGCGCTCAGGCCGAACACGGTGATCTGCGGCCGCGGTGCGCTCGGATCGCCGACCAGCACGCCGGGCGGCGCGCCGGGAGGCGTGCGGCGTGAGAAGGCGGCTTTGTGTCGGCGGCGTTTGGCGTGTGAACCCATTGGGCGCCTCGGCTGCGCGCGGCGGCGTCGCGCTCGCGGGAATCATGGACGGCTCGCGGTCGTTCGTCCATGCCGGCTGCGGAATTGGCGTGGTGGGCCGGCGGCGCGGGCGCCTCCGGCGTCTTTGCCGCGGAATCTTGCAATTTCGGGTTGACAGTTCGGTATTTGTTAGGTACACTCTTCGAGTCGAAATTGAACGCCCCGGCCCCGAGCGGAGCTGGTGAACGCGCGGATGTGCCTCAGAGGAGCGTGGGCCTCCGGCCCGCAACGGCGCGTCAAGCGCCCTCTCGCCCCTGCCATCTACCGGACTGCCGGGAGAAGGGAATGCGGCCGCGTGAATCGTAGCGTCGGACCTCCGAGTCCGACGACGAATTGCCGTGCGTGCGATCGGCCCCGCGCGCTGGCGCCTGGTGTTCTGATTGCGTCGTCGGACTCGGAGGTTCGACGGCGCTGACGGTCGGAGGGAAAATGTAGCGGTCGGCGTCCCGCCGGCCGTAGAGCGTGGAACCGTCCCCGCGATCCGGATTCGCTCGAATTCTACGGCCTGCGAGACGCAGGCCGCTGCTTTGCTCCGAGCCCGACCGTCGACTCGTCTCCCGAAATTCCTCGCGGCGCGAGAAGATTCTTCGGGAGATGAATCAAGCGCCAGCGCGCGGGTGTTTCTTGTAAGCAGCGTCGTTCGCGAAAAACCCTCGCGCTGGCACTCGCACTCGCACTTGCGCTTGCGCTTGGAGTTCTGATTGCGTCGTCCGACTCGGAGGTCCGACGCTACTGGTCCCGCGCGCTGGCGCCTGGTGTTCTGAAAATGCAAATACGACGCGGAATTGATTCGTCCGGCTGGAGTAGAGCGGATTGAGTAGAGCGGTTGAGCAAAGCTGGTCGAGCAGAGTGGATCGAGCAGATCGGAATGAAACGGTGATGCGTCATGGCCGCGCAACGACGCGATTTCGCGCCTCCGGCTCGACGGGTGATGTGCCTGCACGTGCTCGACCGAGCCCTGGCGGCGGAGGAGCTTCAGGCTCTCGCCGAATGGGCTCTACGATTCAGCCCGATCGTCGAGCCCGTCGCGCCCGCTTCGCTCCTGCTGGATTTGACCGGTTGTCGGCGTCTCTTCGGAGGGAAGAGTTCGGCGTCGGTGCGTGCCCCGTTTCGTCCGGAGGCGGCGAGTTGTGCTCCCTTGACCAACGCCACCTCATCCTTGTCGCCTTCGGACGATGCGGGGCGACGCCCGCCGGACGCATCGACTCTTGACATCGCAGCCGGCGCTTCCGCGCGGCCGTCGTTTGTGGCCGGCGTCCCCGCGCAGCCGTCGTTTGTAGCGGCCGGCGTCTCGCCGGCCGTGGACAGCCCACACCGCCACGGCGGCACGACAGTCGAGGCGAAGTCGAACCACTGCTTGGATTTCGATTGTGCGATCGACCGGCGGATCGCGCAGCAGGCTGTCGAAGGGCTGGCGCAACAGGGACTACACGCCATCGCGGTGGTGACGGATACGCCTGCGGCGGCGCTGGCGCTGGCGACGTCGGATCGTGTCGCGCAAAAGCGCCGCGATCTGTCCACGCCGTACGCACCATCGAAATTCGCTTCAGTCCGTGCTCATCCGGAGGCGGCTTTTCCCACCTCTGCCATACCCTCGCTACCGCCGCCTTCGGATGAGCCGGATTGCCGCGCCTTGCCCGCTGTGGCCCTCACCCCGGCCCTCTCCCGGAATACCGGGAGAGGGGGCAGGACATCAGAACCCCAAGCGCCAGCGCGCGGGGCCAATTCCCCCTCTCCCGGTACTCCGGGAGAGGGCCGGGGTGAGGGCGCATTTTCAGAACCCCAAGCGCCAGCGCGCGGGGCCAATTCCCCCTCAGCGCGGGAGGCCGCGCGCGAAGGTGCGAGCTCATCGTCGGACTCGGAGGTCCGACGCTACGGTTCGGACGGCAGCCCTTCCGACCCGGCGTGGCTTCGTGGCTCCGTGGCTTCGTGGCTTCCTGCTCCCCTCATCGTTCCCGAGGGGCAAAGCAGCGCCTATCTGGCCGCGCTGCCGCCCGCGGCGCTGCGGATCGAGCCGCGCGTCGTCGATCTGCTCGACGCGCTCGGCGTGCGCAGCGTCGGCGATCTGCTCATGCTGCCGCGCTCGTCGCTGCCTTCGCGTTTCGGGCAGCATCTCGTGCTGCGGATTCAGCAGGCGCTTGGCGAAGTGTATGAGCCGCTCGCGCCCTGCCTGCCGACGCCGCCGCCGGACGCCGGCCGCGGGCTCGACGGCCCCGTGAGCGACGGGCAGGCGCTTCAGGCGATCGCGGCCGAATTGCTGGCCGAGGTGCTGGCCCGCGTCGAGCGGGACGGCCAGGCCGTCCGCCGCCTCGATTGCGTGCTCTACAGCGAATATGCCCCGCCGCTGGTCCTGCCGGTGCTGCTCTCGCGGGCTTCGCGCAATGCCGCCCACATGCTGGAGCTGCTCGGCCCGCGGCTGGAGCAGGCGGCCGAGCGCGGCGCGCAGGCCTCGGCTGCGGCGATGCGGCGGGCCCGAGCCGAGCTTGATTTTTCTCCGGATGCAGACGTCGTCGCCGGCTTTGTCGGCCTGCGGCTGGCGGCGGCACAGACGCAGCGCTGGCGGGTCGGACAATTCGACCTGTTCGAGCCGGTTTCGGGCGGCGACGTGGAGCGGCTCGGCGGCCTGGTGGATCGGCTCGTGAACCGGTTGGGCGGCGAGGCGCTGCTGCGGGCCGAGTTGCAGGACGACTATCAACCCGAGCGGGCGTATCGCTACGTGCCCGTCGTGCAGAGCGGCATCGATCACAAGCCCGCGGACGCCGCCGCGACGGTCGATCGCCCGGCGCAATCGCGGCCGCTACGGCTGCTGGAGCGGCCGCAGACAATTCGCGTGACGGCCCGGGTTCCCGACGGTCCGCCGACCTGGTTTTACTACGCCGGCCGCGAACACGCCGTCGCCGCGGCCTGGGGCCCGGAGCGGATCGAGACCGGCTGGTGGCGCGGCCCGGACGTGCGGCGGGATTACTTCCGCGTGCGGACCGCCGGCGGCGAGACGTTCTGGCTGTTCCACAACGGCGCGGATGGGCAGTGGTACATGCACGGGGTGTTCGCGTAGCGGAACGCCGAACAACCCATCAACGCACTCAGACAAACAACGTCGTCGGCAATAGACCAAAGTCCTCATGCAACCCGCACTCTACCGCCCGAACACAACCACGGCGTGCTCCATCGGGAGGTTGGCATCAAGTATTGGGGCGGAACCGGTTTCGGAACGGCCACCTACCACCAAATCATATCGCTAGCGCAACTTACCAACTGGTTTATGCCGACTCCAGCGGGTGAAAAAAGGGCCTTGACAACGGCCTGATTGCATCTACAATAGCCTGCATGTTCAGGACACTGGCCGGTACCAATCCTCGAGTGTTTTTTGGGGGGGGGGCAGCCAGTCGGCACGAGCCTGCGCGTTTCTGAGTAAAACGCATAGCGACAGCGCCAGCCACACATTAGTTTGTGATCCACGCGAAACTCCGATCCAGTCTCATCCCAGACTTGCCACACCATCACCAAGTAGATTTCCTAGGCGTGGGTGGCCCGACAGCGACAATTCTCGTTTCAACTTCACAATGGATTCGAACGCCCTGACATCGGCGCAGCGGTTGCGCGGACGGGCGAGCACACACTGAAGTGCAAGGGGATACATCCATGTGCAGCACATCGGTTGATTCCGCGATCGCCGGAGGCGCCACGGCGAGGGCGCCGTTCGCAGCGGGGATATTGGCATGTTGGCTGATCGGTCTCGGCGTCGGGCTCCTCACCGAGCCGCGCATGGCCAGCGCGCGTGCTGGCCAGTGGGACTGCGTCCCAATCTCGAACGGTCGGTGTACTGCCATTTCTCCGACGTCGTGTTTCGCGGCAAGTTGTGACTACTGCGACTCGGGATGTCTGG
>JACRLV010000008.1:0-14596 GCA_016235145.1 Planctomycetota bacterium | reverse complement strand
GACGTCTGGGCTCTACGAGCCTACCGGGATACGAGTGCGTGCCCGGAACGACCTATGAAACCTGCACCACCGTCTATACACCGTGTTCATCGATATTTACGCTGAATACGTCACCGTGCAACTGGGCATGCCTGTGTGACACGGGTACGATATTTCCGTCGGGGTGTCCCGGCGCATGGCCGACCGGGTGTAATGTCCCAGCCGGGCCGTGAGCGATTGTCCCCCGATCAACCCATTGGCCTGTTCTTTTGCCCGAGGTACGCCAAATGTCCGCGGGTGGCTCGTCTTGCCGGCGATCGTGCATTCTGATTCTCCTTTGCGTCGTTTGTCTGTCCGCCCCTGACCGGTTGTGTTCAGGGGCGGCGAGGCAGGCGATATCGCTGGAAGAACTCAAGACCTGCGCCCTCGCCAGACGGCTCTCTTTGGGAACGCTGCGCGCGTCGTTCACAATCGAATACTCTCAGATGGAAGCCGGGCGGATGACGCCCGGGGAAATACGCAGTATTCACAGGACAATGATCATCGACGCGCAGAATGGCAAGTTTCGCATGGAGCGAGAAATCGAGTTCGCGGGGGGCGGAGCGCCAGGCGCCGTCCGACTGGCCAACGACGGACAGATCGAGACGATGCTCGTTCCGGACTCACTGTTGGGGACGGTCGATTCCAAGGTCAATGTGTCGTTCGAACAGGAGACGCCGATTCTGTCGATGCTGCTGCTCGGGCCGCCGAAACGCGGAGGTCTTGGACTCAGTGACGCCAGCCTGGAGGGCTATTTGCAGAACGGTCGGCTACTCCCAGAATGGGAGGAAGTCAACGGGCGTCCTTGCGTGGTCTTGGAGGCCGTGCATGACGAACAGCCGTATGCGAAACTATGGCTCGATCCCGAGCGGAATTGCCTTCCGATGCGCCGGATTTCTTTCGGAAGAACCGGCGAAGAAGTTTCCCGGGTCGAGGCCGAGGAAGTGGCCCAGTTCTCTTCGAGCGATGGCGCCGTATATTGGCTTCCCACAAGAATGCGCACTTTCGCCGTGGTTCGAGGCGTTCAAGTAGAATCTGTCCTGCATGTAGATCCCCAGTCCGTCGCTCTGAATGAACCCGTCGCCGCCGACGAATTCAGGCTGAAATTTCCTCCAGGAGCCACGATTGCCGACCGTGTCGCGGGCGTCACCTACACCATCGACAGCTCCGGCGAAAAAGTGATGGTCGTCACCGAGCAGCCGCCGGAGTCCGACGATCGCGACGCGCAGACCAGGCCGAATTCGGTCGAGAACCCGCCGCATCCGACGGCGGCGGAAACTCCGTCGAGTTGCGAGACGACACACGAACAGCCCGCGGCGGCTCCGATCGTCCCGATCCGCGATTCGCCGGGCCGGAAACAACCTGCGGCTGCGGATGACATGGAAAACGGGCCAGAGAGCGCGGCTTCGGCACCAGGGCGCGCTTCTTCAAGCCGCTCTACTCAGGTCGAGTCCCGAAGCGAGGAACCACCCGCCGGACCGCCGCCGCCAGTAAAAACCAGAACAGAGTCGGCCGCGACGCCCGTGCTGATCGTCGCAATTGGCGCGCTCGCGGTAGTACTTGCGCTGCTGGCGCTGTGGACCGCGACGCGAGCGTCAAGGCCCACGGGCCGCTGAAAGGGCACTTCGATGCGATTGTCCCTTTCCCGCCTTTCACTGGCGGCATGTGCGATTGCAGCCGGCTATTTCTGCTCACGGCTATTACGCAGCTATCCTGCCCAACCGGAATCAGCGGATTCCATCCCCCCAAGTATCGGGCAACGCACTATCGACCTGCTGCGCTCGGAAGCGGTTGTCGACCTGGGAGAGGTTCCATTCGGGGCAACGGTAGTCTGGACGGGAGTCGTGCAGAACAGACGGAATCTCCCCGTTCGGGTGACCACGGAACGCGCGAGTTGCGGGTGCCTCGTTGCTCAGACGCCTGCGGCGATCATCGCCGGCGGTCAAACGGCGGATATCAGCATCGCGTTCTCAACGCAAGACCGATCCGGGCCGACGCAGGCTTTTGTCACGTTGGTATCGCACTGGCTTCAGGATGACCGGGTGGGGGAAGTCGACGTCACTCGCACGATCGTTGAGGTAAGAGCGTCAATCAGCAGATCGATCGGCCTGAGCCGGCTCGCCCCGGATTTTCCGCCGACCTGGAGAGGCGACAATGGAGAGCCTGAACGATTCTCGCTCCGATTCGCGGACAGCCGCGAGTTCCAGTTGACGTCGCATCAGTGGGAGCAACCGTCTCCGTGGTTTGATTGCAAGTTGGGCGCCGAAGTCTGCGC
Organism: Planctomycetota bacterium; assembly: GCA_016235145.1. Taxonomy (GTDB): domain Bacteria; phylum Planctomycetota; class Phycisphaerae; order UBA1845; family Fen-1342; genus JACRLV01. Next base: position 12,303 of record JACRLV010000008.1, on the reverse strand, counting down.
CGGCGGGACAGGCTCTGAAGCTCGCGGCGTGTTGACTTTCCGCAGCGCTGCGGTGCCCCTCGAACAGTCTGTCGTCGTCAGCGAATTCGTGGTGAACGGACTTTGGAGGTCGCGCCCCGTTCAATTCAAGCTCGTCGTTCGCGCACAGATTCTCGACGACCTCAATGCTGACGTTCGCCTTGTCTACTGGCCTCGAGAACGACGGGAACAGTCCCGGACCGTCTCCGTAGCGACGAGAACGGGGGAAACACTCTCGATCGAAGAGGTCTCTTTCAGCCCCGCGTCCCCGGTTTCCTATCGGATCGCCGACAACGAAACGCCAACGCCGCGGGTGTTGCTTGAACTATCTGGACTTTCGGCAGACCAGGCTCTGAGAACGCGAATGACGATTATGGCCCGCGGTTCGTCCGGCGAGGTTCGACGAGCAGCAGTACGCCTGATTGCGGAGTGATCGCAGCAGGACGCCGTCCGGCTGCGTCAGGATGAACCATGAAACAGCGTCTCTGGATCTGGTCGGCGATTGCCTGCGCCGCGATATCGAGCTATTACGGCGCAAGAGCCCTTTTGAATCGTGCGCCGGGCTCCCCGAAGCGTCCGCCGTCGTCGCTTGCCGGTGTTGGCGCAAGTCCCGTGAGCGGAGCCTATGCCCTGGGGAGTGACGAGGTTCTGCGTTACGTCGCGAATCCCAGGCCCGAGGAGCGCGCCAAGCTCCTTCCGCCCGCTCTCCAGGCGAATCCCACCCGCGTGATTTCTCTCACGGTCGAGTGGTCAGACCGACCGATTGCAAAGTCCATGGAGATTGGAATACCGGTTGTTCCCCGAAGCCTAAGAGCGGTGCTGACTCACTCCCTGGACCTCGCGCCACGTTTGACCGGCGAGCTAGGAGTTCTGGACAGAATCGCGGTTCCCGGCGACTGGGTGGTTCGAAAGGGCGCGCAGCTCGACGCGGTCGTTTCGGAACTCGAACGCATCGTCCGCAACCTTGGCTATTCGGGCATTCGCATCGCTCCGCAGGATGCCGCTGGTCCAGTGATCATCGCGTACGACGGCGCCCCGGCATCCGAATCGGTTCTTCGAATCTTCGCCGCTCCGGAAGGAGTCGAGCCGGCGCCCGTGGAATCGGGGACGATCGCACAGTGCCTGGACGCGATTAGCGCGGCCGTCGGAGTGCCGATTCGGAAGCAGTTGTCGGATGACGGCGAACACTGTGTTCTGTGGGAAAACAACGCCCCGATACGGGTGCAGCTTGGCCTCCTGCCGACGGACGACGACAGGCAATCACTCTTGCAGGAAACCTCCGCCACCCTTGGGGTTCTGTTCGATTTCGACCTCGAAGTCAGGCGACAATGGCGTGTCGATTGGGAAGGTGCGCTGCCGCCCCCGCTGAGAGGGAAAACACCGCCGCCACCCAAGTAGGCAGGCGCATTCTCGAGAACCCTTCTGTCGTCCAAGAAGACCGTTTAGCAGTGGTACGCGCATGGGGTGTTCGCGTAACGGGGACAACCCGGGAAGACGGCGCCGCGCGCCGGTAAATCATGGGGTTGTCCGGTCGTGCGCCGAAAAAACACCTCGCCCGCGAGATCGATGATGCTCGCGGGCGAGGATTGTGAACAACTAACCTGCAATCACGAACCCGTCATTACGGGCACGTGCTGCCGAACGCCGACAGGAACAGCGCCAGGTCGCTGATATCGACGAGGCCGTCGCCGTTGATATCGGCACAAGGCGTCGGGATATTCGGCGCTGACGTGCCGAAGCTCGACAGGAACAGGGCCAGGTCGCTGATGTCGACGAGGCCGTCGCCATTCATGTCGCCTGGGCAAACGCAGCCGCACGGGTTACCCGTGGACTCCGCTGCGATGTGGTAGCAAGCGCCGCTGGTGCCCGGATCGGTCGGCGTGGCGCCGAAGGCGATGCCGGTCGCGCCGGTGCTGTCCTCGATACCAATCGAGCCGCTGTTTCCGAACGTCGCGTCCATCGTGCCCTGACGCAGATCGATGCTGCCGTCCTGGTACAGGATCGCCTGGAACGTGTTCTCGCCCGTGGTTCCGCCGAAGTGAATCACGCGGTTCCACTGGACGATGAAGCGGTTCGGCGAAGTGCGAGCTTCGTAGTAGACGTCGCCGCCGGTGGCGGTGTTCCAGTCATCCCAGAACGGCGCAATCATGTCGTTCGGGGTGTTCGCACTCGGAATCGGATCGTTCGAGAAGTCGCCGGTCGTCGCACCGAACGTCAGATAACCGTTCGAGGCTACGCCGACGCTGTTGTACGTGTTGCCGAAGAACGTGAAGCCCCACGGCAGAGCAAGCGTCTCGCCGCAATCGTCGCAACCCGAGGCGGTCGCCGCGATCGCGCCGGTCGCGCTGATGTCTTCCAGCGCGTCCGCGCACGTGCTCGGCACGTAGTTCACGCCGCCGCAACTCGTGCCGTCGCCCTGGTAGGTTCCACCAGCAGCAGCGCACGCGGAAGGCGACATGATCGAGCAGTCGCCGGAGATGCAGCAAGCGCCGGTCGCGCCGCACGCCGTCAGAGACAGCGTGAAGGTGCCCTGCGCCGCAGCGCCCCAACCGGCGACACGGATGTAGTACGTGTTGCCCGGGGTCAAGCCGGCAGCCGTGGTCTCGGACAGCAGGCCGCAGAAGTCGTCGTTGCAGGCGAGTTCCGCGCCGCCGCAGCCATCGTACAGGCTGACGACCGTGTCGGAGAGCGTGCCGCCGCCGCAGAGGCTGACGGTCGCGCTAGCGCTGTCGGCGACGAACTTGTACCAAACGTCGGAGTTGGTGGCGGCGCCGCCGAACGAGCAGCTCGGAATGATGCCGTCGTTCAACGCGTTGGTGTTGTCGCCGATGACCGTGTCGCCGCAGCTCATGAGCGTGGCGCCGGTGCAGTCATCATTGGCCGGCGGCGGCGGAGGTTCGCACGGCGTGCAAGTCAGCGTCGCACGATACTGCGAACCGCAGGGAACGCCGGTGAAACCGCTCGGCGCGACGAACGCGACGTACTGCCCAGGAGGCAGGCACGCCGAGGTCACCGAGGTTTCCGTGCAGGTGTTGCCGATCGCATAGGCCATGAAGGCCGACTGCGGGCACGGCTGCGCAACGAAACCGATCAGGATCGGGAAATCGCCGGTCGCGGTGAGCGTGACGATCGCGCCCGTGCCGGTGACGTCAAACAGCCACCAATCGGTGTCGCGATACTGGAGCGAGCCGCCAACCAGGAACGTGCCGGTTTCGCCGTGGAAGCTCTGGCCGCAGGCGATCGGGCTGAATACCGGCGGAGAGCTGTTGCAGCCGCCGTTGAACGCGTCAGTGTAGTCGGGAGCGCAGCCGCCGAACGGCTCAAGCTCTTCGACGTCGCCGGGCTGAGGCTCTGCGCCCGTGCACGGCGGGATGCCGCAGGTCAGCGACATCGAGTAGTCGCCGGTGCCGGCTGCGTAGCCGCCGACCGCGATCAGGTAGGTATTGCCGACCGTGAGGCCGCCGACGCTCAGTTGCGACTGGAGGCCGCACGAGTCGTCGTTGCAACCGAGGACCGCGCCGCCGCAGCCGTCGGTGACCATCACCGCGGTGTCATAGAACGAACCGCAGAGGTCGAGGACCGCAACCGAATCCGCCGCGACGAAGCTGTACCACACGTCGCTGCCGCCGCCCGCGCAAGGCCAGGCGCCGTCGGTGGTGGCGTTGACCGTGCTGCCGGAAACGGTGCTGCCGCAGGCCATCGGGATGGCGTCGGCGCAGTTGTTATTCACGGGCGCCGGAGGAGGTTCGCACGGCGTGCAGGAAAGCGTCGCACGATACTGCGAGCCGCAGGGAACGCCGCTGAACGCGTTCGGTGCGACGAACGCGACGTACTGCCCAGGAGGCAGACAGGCCGAGGTCACCGAGGTTGCCGTGCAGGTGGCGCCGGTCGCATAGGCCATGAAAGCCGACTGCGGGCAGGGCTGCGCGACAAAACCAATAATGATCGGGAAGTCGCCGGTCGCGGTGAGCGTGACGATCGCGCCGGGGGCGGTCACGTCAAAGAGCCACCAATCGGTGTCGCGGTACTGGAGGCTGCCGCCGACCAGGAACGTGCCGGATTCGCCGTGGAAGCTCTGGCCGCAGGCGATCGGGCTGAACACCGGCGGAGAGCTGTTGCAGCCGCCGTTGAACGCGTCAACGTAGTCGGGCGCGCAGCCGCCGAACGGCTCGAGCTCTTCGACGTCGCCGGGCTGGGGCTGGGCTTCAAGGCACGGGCCAGGGCCGCTGCCGCAGGTCAGCGTCATCGTGTACGCGCCAGTCGAACTGGCGAAACCGCCGACCGCGATGAGGTACGTGTTGCCGACGGTCAGGCCGGTGACATCCAGTTGCGACTGGAGGCCGCAGAAGTCGTCGTTGCAATTGAGGACCACGCCGCCGCAAGCGTCGAGAACCATGACGGCGGTGTCGTAGGACGAGCCGCAAAGGCTGACGGTCGCGGCCGTGCCGGTCGCGACGAAGTAGAACCACTCGTCCGATCCGCCGGCGGCGCAAGGCCAAATGCCGTCGGTCGTGTCGCCGGTCGTGTCGCCGGTCACCGTGCCGCCGCAGGCGATCGGGAACGCGTCCACGCAGTTGTCATTGGGGCTGCGCTGGCCGGGGCCGGGGGCCGGCGGCGTGGGAATGATCCCCTTGGCGAGCAATTGCTGCTTCGCCACAACGGCGGGATCGATCTTCTCCTGCTGAGCCACAGTCTTGGACGAGCCCATTGCGCCGGCGGCGCTGGCGCTCAGGCTGATCGGATTGGCGCTTTGCGGCGCGCCGTTGCTCTTGGCAGCCGGTGTCTCGCTGCCGTACGCGGCGAGGCCGACCAGCCCCACCGCGGACGTACACAGGAGACGTGTAAAGAAGGAACTCCGTGACATCGACTTCCCCTTTCCCGAGAGTAGGGACAACATAAATAAAAAACCGTGAGTCAACGCAACTCCGGTCACTCGTTACATTTTTTTGCGAAATACTCCCGCATGGCTCGGCAGAACACTCAGGCCGCGATCGCCCGACCGCCCGACCTTGCAGGAATATCGCACGAAGTGAGCATCCCAACCCCTGACCAACCAGATGCCCCTCACGAGGCCGCGAAAGAGACCGCAGCCCACCCGAAACCAAGACAAGACGAACAGACGAGAGAACGTATTGCACGGTACGCCGTGCGCCCAAGCATGTCAAGCCATTTTCCGGGAGATGAACGGAGATCACGTTCGCGCACGTGAGTCGCGAAGTTATCGGGAGCAACCCAGCGGTGTCAGGACTCCGTCATCACCGAGTTACCAAACGACCGCGCTCGGTTTGTGCCGACCGTCCGCTGCGCCACGCCGATGATGAAAGCGAAATTGGCGCGCGATGCGCGCTGTTTTTTCGGACTGTGTGCTCCGTCCGGAACCGGCGCAGACGCTTTTCCGTCGGTTGCAGACTCAGCGTCGGCACGCGATGCAACTCGCGCGTGTCAGGCAGGGCGTGTCGATCTCGTCCCCAAGTGCGTCCTGTTCTTTTTTCGAGAATTTTCGCGCCGTTCCGGGTTCTGTTTGCAGCGGCGAGCAACCCGCTATCGATTCTGTGTTTCGTGAAACGGCTCGTACTCAGCGACGCCGATGTCGGGCATGTACGAGTAACTCGACTGCTCGGTGTCGACGAAGCTGCGCCCTGAATTGGGCGGCGGGCGGTCGCTGAAGCCGGCCGTGTCTCCCGGGCAGCGGAAAAGTTTTTCCTGGTTACCGACGAAGCGGCCGAGCACCACCGGCAGGTAGATCGAGTTGCGGTCGACGGACGGAAGCCAGGAACGAGGCGGCGGCCTGCCGTGCTCCTGGGCATAGGCCGCCACGGCCCGGGAAACCTCGCTCATCTGCGAATCGCAATAGACCTTGGCAGCCTTGCGGCGGGCGTTGCCGAGCACCGGCAGAAACATCGACATGAGGATCATCATGATCGCGATCACGATGATCAACTCCAGCAGCGTTACTGCCTTTCGGAACCCCATGCCAGGAGTGTGCAGCGGACATCGCGGGCGCAACGGAGCTTTCGAGCGCAACCAAACGGCGACCGACGCTCCGAGCCAAACCGGTGCGATCGCGCCCACGCAACGCTACGGCAGGACGATGATCTTCGATTCGTCCATCTTCGTCGTGAACGCGCGAACCTGCTCGGCGATCTGGGCCGCCTTCTCGCGGCTGTACATCGGCCCGCGGAATGCGAAGTCGTCCACGCCGCCGAAGAACCGCAGCAGCGGAATCCCCGCCGCCAGGTCTTCCGCGGTGCCGCTGAAGATCTGGCTGCGCTGGCGAAGCGCGTCGCGATCCAGCGTGTTGCGCAGATCTTCGGTCAGATCAAGCGAAGACGGAGGCTGGAAGTCCGGCGGAACGTACGTCAGCTCGCGGATATCGTAGAGCGCGACGTACATCTCGCGGCCGTCCTTGTCTTTCCAGGATTGCGAGCGGGCGACCTCTCCGCCGTAATACCTGGCCCGCTTCTGCGCGATGTCCTTCCAATTGTCCGGATAGCTGATCTCGCGCGTCGGAGCGATTCGGGCCTCATCCGCCTCGACCAGGCGCCGCAGTTCGTCGGACAGCGCCGCATCGCGCAGCCCGTCCTGATAGGCGACCCGCTGCTGGTCTCGCTCGGCGATCGCGTCGCGCTCAAACGCCTCGCGTGCGGGCTGGTAGCCCTGCTCGCCCGGGGTCTGGCGGTGCGTCGCCCGCGAAGCAAGCGTCTCCGCCGTCACGGTCGTGTCGATATCCGGCGTATCGGCGCCGCTGTAGCCGCGGGCGATCTCCGCCGCCGCGCGGCTGCGCGCATCGAGCGGATCACGATCGGCCGGCAGCGTCGCGGCAGGCGCATCGCCGCCGGCGCTGAGTTGCGTGCGCAGCGCAAGGACGTCGACGCCGTGCTTTTCAGCCCGGGCGATCAGGCCTTCGGCTTGCAGTTCAAGATCCGATGCGTCGATCCTCTCCGGTAGGCCGCGCAGGGAGTTTTGCACCCGAATCGCCCGGCGGGCCGCCTCGGCTTGCTTGTCTGCCTTGAGCGCCTTGCGGGCCAGGACGAGTTCGAGCTTCGCCTCGGCGAGCACGACTTCCGCCCGCGCCGCCGCCTCGTCGCTCGACGGCTCGACCGCCGCCCGCTCGACAACCACGCGCTCGGCCGCCGCCCTGGAGAGCAGCGCGCGATCCGCGTCGCCAGTCTGCTGTGCGAACGCGGCGGATGAGCAAAGCGCCGCGCCCAGAACGAAAAGCATCGCTTTCATCGTTTTCTCTCCTCGTACCAGGTCCGCCATTCATCGGCCTCAAAACCGAAGTTCTCTCCGGTGATCGCGACGAGCGCCTGCTGCACCTCGGTGCGAAAGACGGTCACGTCGCGCGTCTGCATCTCCGTATCCACGCCGGCCAGTCCGCCCACGGTGCCGACCCCGAGCGTCGGCTGATAGCGCCGCTTGCCGCTGGCGATGAAATCTCCCTGGGCGCGAAACTCGTCTTCCATCACGCCGAGCAGACGGCGAATGGGCGTCTCCACGGACTTTCGCCGCTGCGCCGTAAGCTGGTCGATCAGATCGGGGATCGCCGGCTCGGCCCGCAAGGCGCCCAGCGCGAGCGCGGCACGGCGGATCACCGCGTCGTTGTCGGCGTACAACGCCTTTCGCAATTGGCCCAGCACGCGGTCATCCTTGCGACGAACCAGCTCGCTGACGGCCGAGCTGCGAATATCCTCATTCGATTCCAGCAATGCGATCGCCGCGAGATTCAGCGTCGCCTCATCCTCGCGGAATCGGGAAAGCAGCTCGATCAGGGCCGTTCGCGCGGCGGTCCCGCCTTCGCTCAGCACGCGCACGGCGGGCAGGATCGCCAGCGGATCGCGAATTTCCGCGAGGCGCTTGCGGCCTTCGGCGAGTTGTTTCGAATCCGAGGATTCCAGAAACGCCATGCGGATCGAGCGGATCTGCCGCGACCAGCGCGTCTGCGTCGTTGCAATCAATTTCTTTTCCGCGGCTTCCTCGTCCGCGGCGCGGTCCTTCGCGGGAGCAGTGGCGGGCTGCGTCGTCGCTGCTGACGAACGCTCGACCCAGCCGTTCTCGCCGCGGACGTGCCCCAGCTTGGCACGGGCGGGCTCGTAGTCGGGATCGAGTTCGATCGCTCGGCGGAAATGCCGCTCAGCCTCCGTCTTCAGCCCCGTCTCCTGGCACCACTGCCCCAGTTCGGTCTGGGCGGCGGCGGTATCCGCGGCGTCTTTCTTCCGCTGCTGGTAGCGCTCAAAGGGCGACGGGGCGGTTTCGTGGAGAGCGATCTGGTCGAAACGAACTGCGACGATGCCGAAAACGGTTCGGACTCGAAAACTGTCAGCCGTTTTTTCGATGACTTCGCCGTCGACTTTTCCGCCATCGCTGAGATGGAAAACATCGGCGACCGCCGGGGCGTGCGACGCGAAAAAGGCCACGCCGGCCCAGACAATGAGCGCGCGGATCAGACCCGTAGCGGCGACCGGCGGGTTGACCATGGTGTTCCTCAAGCACAAGCGAGGCATCGGCTCTGCCCCGGTACTTCATCATATAGGCGAAACGGCGGCGGAACCGAAAAAAAACGCTGCCGCGATCGCCATCTACACCGTTTGACAGCTACGGGGAGGCCTTGGTTAGCAACTCGCCGGCGGAAACGAGCTTGTCGAACGCCGCCACGACCGCCGGGTCGAAGAGCTTGCCGGCGTTTTCGTGGATGTATTGGATTGCTTTCTCGTGCGGCCAGGCGGACTTATAGGCGCGGGCGGAAACAAGTCCGTCGTAGACGTCCACCAATCGAACGATCCGCGCCGGCAGCGGGATGGCCTCGCCGCGCAGACCGTCCGGATAGCCGCTGCCATCCCAATTCTCATGATGGCTGCGGACGATCTGGCGGGCGACGGCGAAGAAGGGGGTTTCGGCCAGGATTTGTTCGCCGACCAGCGTGTGCGTCTCGATGTCCTGCCGCTCGCTGCTGGTGAGGGCGGCGGGCTTTTTCAGGATCGCGTCGGGCACGCGCATCTTGCCGACGTCGTGCAACACGGCCGAGTAGCCGTATTGCTCCGCCGTCGCCTCGCCGATACCCAGGTGTTTCGCGACGAGAATTGTGAGCCGCTGCACGCGCTTGACGTGCTCGCCGGTGTCGGCGTCCTTGGCTTCGCCGGCGATCGCCAGCATGTAGATCGCATCGTGATTGGCCTGATTCAGTTCCTGCGTCCGTTGTCGGACTTTTTCCTCCAGCTGGGCGGAGTACGACTTCAGGTCGAGCGCCTGATTCAGCACCGTGTCGCTCAGCTGCGCGATGTCGTTGAACCGCTCCTCCAACTCGCGCTGCATGGCCTGCTGGCGGCTGAGGTCGACGACAGTGACGACGAAATACGCCGCCGTCGCTCCGGGCCCCACCGACCTTGCGGAGACGGTGACCAGCAGCGGCGGACCCGTCTTTCGGAGCAGCTCCGCTTCACGCTCGCCTGCGCGAACCAGAGTTTGGAGCAAGTCGGCGTCTGATTCTTGCGGCGCAGCGCCGACATTGCCGAGCTGATTGAGCCTGAATTCGCGGGCTTCCGGGCCGAGTAGTTCGCACAGTCGTCGATTGGCGTGGAGCACCTGCCCGGTGCGGCTCAGGAGCAAAGCGCCGCAGGCAAGCGAATCAAGAAATTCCCCGACTCGCCCGATTAACGGGTCCACGGCAGGGTTCACCGGATTCTCTTGAAGCACAAACGCCATTCTGACTGATTCTCGCCTGCTTTGAAACCACAATTCACAATCGAATGCGGTCCATTCACTCTGGTGAAATCCGACGATCGCCGCACATTGCCGGTTGGCGCCGGCGTCGTGATAATCGCCGCATGACGAAGTCGCATCCCGTAAGCGCCACTGATTGCCTCGCCACGCTCCAGCGTGAAATCGATTCGCGCGAGTCGGTAATCCGCCAAGGCGGCGGCCCGAGGGGAATCGAACGGCAGCATCGCCACGATCGCCTGACCGCCCGCGAGCGAATCGACCTACTTTGTGATCGGCAAGAACATGCAAGGGCAGCAGGAGGCCACAGGGGTGGGGAAACCCCGCGCCACGCAGGGAAAGGCGCGACATCCGCTCGCGTATCGGCGTTCTTCGAGCTGGGATTATGGGCCGCCGAGGGCATGTACCCGGAGGTGGGCGGCGTGCCGGCGGCCGGTGTGGTCGTTGGGCTGGGGCGCGTGCTCGGCCGGCTGTGCGTAATTGTGGCGAACGATGCAACGGTGAAAGCAGGGGCGTTCTTCCCCGCGACGTGCAAGAAAGTGCTGCGAGCACAGCGATTCTCGCTTGAAAACAAGCTGCCCATCCTCTACCTCGTCGACTCCGCCGGCGTCTACCTGCCCATGCAAGACGAGGTGTTCCCGGATGAGGACGATTTTGGGCGGATTTTTCGAAACAACGCCGTAATTTCCGCTCAGGGTATTCCCCAATTCGCCGCCATCATGGGCAATTGCGTCGCCGGCGGCGGATATCTGCCGGTCATGTGCGACACCCTGCTGATGACCGAAGGCAGCGGCCTGTATCTCGCGGGTCCGGCCCTCGTGAAAGCCGCGATCGGGCAGACCGCGACGAGCGAAGAGATCGGCGGTACGAAGATGCACGCCGGCATCAGCGGGACGATCGACTACCGCGAGCCGAACGACGAGCTCTGCGTCGAACGTCTCCGGCGACTGGTCGGCAAGCTTGGCAAACCGCCGCACACGCCCTTCGACCGGACGCAGCCGGTTCCGCCGAAACGGCCGGAGGCGGAAATCTTCTCGCCGGTGGCGGCCGGGATGCCAAATAGCGCGATCTCGCCGGGCGGGGCGGCGAATTGGGGCGCGGCCCAGTATGACGTCCGCGATCTGCTGGCGCATCTGGTCGACGCGGACACGTTCGATGAATTCAAAGCGGAGTACGGGCAGTCGATCGTCTGCGGCTTCGCCCGCATCGACGGCTGGGCGGTGGGCATCGTCGCAAATCAGAAGAAGCCGGTAAAGCCGGCGACGCGACAGCGAACAGGAAGGCATCATCCGCTCCGGCGCGAAGCTCGTCAGCGCCGTCAGCAACAGCGTGGTGCCGAAGATCACGCTGATCACCGGCGGCTCGTTCGGAGCAGGCAACTACGCGATGTGCGGAAAAGCGTACGACCCGCGCTTCATCGTCGCCTGGCCGACCGCCAAGTACGCGGTGATGGGCGCCGGCTCGGCGGCCAAGACGCTGCTGCACATCGAGGTCGAGGCGCTCATACGCAAGGGGCACGAGCCTGATGAGGCGGAGTTGAAGCAGCTCGAAACTCAGATCACCGAACACTACGAAACATCGATGGACGTCCGCTACGCCGCCGCCCGCGGCTGGGTCGACGCAATCATCCCGCCAAGCCAGACCCGCCGCGCTCTGAGCCTGGCTCTTGAGGCGGTGGCATCCGTCGGCGATCTACCGGCGCTGAAGGTTGGCGTGTTTCAGGTGTAGCAGGACAGATGCGTCGTAGTGTCGAACCTCGTAGCGCCGGACCTCCGAGTCCGACGATGTTCGCGGCGTCGGATTGCAAAAGCCATACGCCGCCATAATGCCATCAATCTTTGAGAATGGGTGGTACGGGCGTCCCGCCCGTCGCCGGACCGGGCCGGAAGGCCGCACCACCCAAACGTACGAAATCCCCCGAGACCACAAGCCGCCGGCATCACTCCGGCGATTCGCCGGCCGGCTTCGGCTCCAGCGCCGTGCGCAGCTTGTCGAGCGCACGGTTCTGAATCTGCCGCACGCGCTCCTTGGTGACGCCGAACGTCGAGGCGATTTCGCGGAGCGTCTTGGGCGCCGCGTCGCGTCCGGTGGTCAGGGCGCCGTCGAAGCCGAAGCGTTCCGAGAGGATCTTCCGCTCGGTGCGCGTCAGCTCGGCCCGATTCTCGCGCAGCGCAGATTGCAGCACGCGGATGTAATCCTCGTCCTCGTGCGCTTCGCGCGTCTCGGTCGTGTCGCCGGTCTGGAAGTCCGGATCGAACTCCATCGGGAATCGATTGCGATAGCGGGCCATCAGGGCGACGGCTCGCGCGATCGCGGTCAGGATCGAGCGGCAGGCGTAGGTGCTGAACTTGAACCCGCGCGTGCAGTCGAACTTCTCGACGCTCCGCAGCAGCGCAAGCTGGCCCTCGCTGATCAACTCGCCGAAATCGACGCCGTTGACGCGCGATCGCTCGATCATCGTCGGCACCAGGCCGAGGTTGGCCTGGACGATGTCGTCGCAAAGCCGCCGGGCGATCTCGTCCCAGCGAAGCAGCTCGCGTGCGGCCGTCAGGAGCAGCCGCCGGCCGC
>JACRLV010000007.1 GCA_016235145.1 Planctomycetota bacterium | reverse complement strand
GCCAATGTTCCGGGCGGAACGCTCGTGCTGCGCCAATACCCCAAGACCAATCATGCGGTCATGCGGGCCGCCGGCGGCGCAACTCTCTTCGTCGAATCCGTTGGCGTCACGAACAACGGCGAAATCCGCGCTGAGGGCGCGGGGTCGGTCGCGAGCTATGCCAATTCCACCATCACCGGCGGCCTGCTCACCGCGACCGCGGGCGGGCTCGGCGTGATCAGCGGCGGCACATTCGCCAATGTGACGCTCGCCGGTCCGCATCAGCTCAACGCGGGCACGGTGCTTTCAATGGAGGGAACCGGAATCACGAACAACGGCGTTCTGACCATCAACGCCACAGCCACGAACCAGGGAACGTACCTGCGCACCGACGTGAGCAGCGCGACGATCGGCGGCGCCGGCACGGTGATGTTGAACGCCAACCCGGCGAATCTGGATTCCGCTCAGATGAACACGGCGAACGGCGGATATGTGATGACCATCGGGCCGGGCCAGACCGTCGCCGGCAGCGGCGCGATTCGCATCACTACAACGATGCAGGGAACGCTTTCGCCGGGCGCCGACGCCGGTGCGATCGGAAGAATCGAGCAGCGTCAGTACAACGTGACCCTGGCGCCGATCGCGACGTTCGAGGTCGATCTCAACGGACTGGCAGCCGGGGAGTTCGACACGTTTGGCGCCAACGGCGCCGTCGCGCTCGACGGAACGCTGCGCGTCCACGTCGCCGCGGGCTTCGCGCCGCAACTCGGCGACGAATTCGTGATTCTCACCGCCGGCTCGCGGAGCGGCACGTTCGAGCAGATCGTTACGCCCAACCCGGGACCGAACAACGCCTGGCGCGTCCGCTATGAGCCGACGCGGGCCGTGCTGACGGTCACCTGTCCGCCGGACATCGACGGCGACCACGCCGTCTCGCTCCAGGACCTCGCGCAACTGCTGGCGCACTTCGGCGCGCAAAGCGGCGCGGCGGGCGAGGACGGCGACATGGACGGCGACACGGACGTTGATCTCCAGGATCTGGCGAGCCTGCTGGCGACGTTCGGCACGACGTGCCCGTAGGTCGCTTCGCGGGCGTGAGCGCGTAAACGCGCGCTGGACTGTCCATACTCAAGAGGCGATCCCGCGATCCGCGGGGCGGGAAGCGTTGCGCGCGCGGCAATCAATCTATTTTTTGGTTGCGTCTCGCGGCGTTCGGCTTCACAATTGGGAAATGGCACGCTTTGACTCTATTCAAGCTGCTATCCGGGCCGCTCGGCGGATTCCTGCAATCCGGCCCCGCGCGCTTGCGCTTGGCATTCAGCGGAGGAGGCGGTTTTTTCGCGCTTTCACGCTGATCGAGTTGCTGGTGGTCGTCGCGATCATCGCGCTGCTGATTTCGATCCTGCTGCCGGCCCTGACGCGCGCCCGCGAACAGGCCAAGCAATCGGTCTGCCTGTCGAATCAAAAGACGCTCGCGAACTGCTTCTATCAGTACTCCCATGACAATCGCGACGCAGTCGTCGGCTCGTTCACCGACCGCTTCAGTTGGTGCGATTGGCCCAAGCGCGAGAACGGCACTTATTTGAACGACGCCGCCCTGCGGCTTCAGACCGACACGAGCGCCGAGGAGCGCGGCATCCGCGACGGCCTGCTGTTCCGTTACGCACAGAAGGTCGAGGTCTATCACTGCCCGTCGGACCGCCGGAACGTCGGCCCGCGCCCGGAAAACGGCGCATTGGCCTATCGAACGTACTCGATGCCCAATTTCCTGAACGGCGACGCCTGGTGGGAGAACCACATCGGCGGCGGCAAGCCCGCCTACCGCACCACGCAGATTCGAAAAACCGCCGACGCCTTCAGCTTCATCGAGGAATCCGATCCGCGCGGCGTGAACATGAACTCATGGGTGATGTGGCTCCAGCGGGAGCGCTGGATCGACCCGCTCACGGTCTGGCACTACGACAAGAGCACCATCGGCTTCGTCGATGGACATGCAATCGTCCATGCGTGGCAGGATCCGCGCACCATCCGAATGAGCGCCGATCAGATCTTCGACACGGACGCGACCGGGAATGTCGATTATCGCTATCTTCTGGCGCGCTGGTCGACGCAATAGGGCCGCCTGAATCGTCCGCCGGCCCGTGGCCCGGCACAGTCTGGAATTCCGGGTTGGGTGGTACGGGCGTCCCGCCCGTTTGACGGCCGAGACGGCCGTACCACCCAACAGACTCAGCTGCGGCGGACCACTAATAATCTCGCGGAATCAAGAACAAACCCGCCGCGTTGCCGCCCAGGATCGCCGCGGCCTCCGCGGGCGGCAGCCCCGCACGGATCGCCTCGATCTGGGCCGTCGCCTCCTTCGCCCGTCCGCCATGACTACATGCGTCGCTGCCGAACAGCACTCGCTGTGCGTCCACAAACCGGACCAGAGAGACGATCTCGTCCGCCGGCACGTGGGCCGTTTCCAGCAGCAGCGTCGCGTCGTCCGCTGCTGCCGCCCGCTGGGCACAGTCCGCCGCCTCTTTCCATTGGGAGTCGCCCGCCGCGTGGAGTACGACAAAGGGCAAACGCGGAAACCTTTTGGCGAGGTTGTAAATCCGCTGCGGCCTGGCGCGATCTTCCCGTCCGGCGATCACGAGCACCGGGCGGTGCATCTGCATCACCGCTCCCAGATACGCGTCGAGCCGCGAATCGTCGGCGTTGAATTCGTTGTGCCGCGGGGCCAGGAGCAGCCCGACGAACGGCTCGGTTTCCAACGCGCCGGCGACCGCCTTCGGATTGCTGTCACGCCGACCCGGCCGGACCCAATACAGCGCCGCCAGCTTTGGAAAGCGCTGGCAGGCATCGAGCGCCGTCGCGTTCGCGTCGATCTCCTCGGCGTCCTGTCCGCCCGACGCCTTGTCGGCGGCTTGAAGGTTGGAGATCAGAATCCGATGCAGCCCGGCTTGCGCTGCGAAAGCCGCAGCCTCGCTTGCGTCCGCAAGCGGGTCACCGCTTCGGCCGATGTGTCCATGAATGTCGATGATCATCGCGTCGAACGGCCTCCTTGCCCAATGAACTTCGGCGGCATCGTATGCGGCGGCCGGCGATGGAACAAACAAAACAGCCGGGAAACCGCGGCAGGAAGTGCGTGGCAGTTTCGGCGGGTTTGAGTTCAGCCCTGGAAGGGCGTAAGAAAACAGCCCACGGCGCGAGCCGTGGGATGCAGGTATTCGATGTCGGATAAGGCGCGGAGCGCCGAAAGAAGCGGCCCGCGACGCATCTCGGCAATTCTGTCGCCGCTCCGCGGCTGTTTGGGAGCGAGCGGCCGCAATCCCACGGCTCGCGCCGTGGGCTAGCATTTTTCGCCGCTCCGCGGTTATTCGAGATGCATTGTCGCGCCGGCGGCGCGGCCTTGATCGACGCGGCAAACGAGTGGACATTTATCCGTACGCCGGTTACATGATTGCGGAATGAGGCCGCTGCTGTCGAAGAGATTGAACGCCGTCGCGCCCTCGGCGACGCTGGCTGTAACGGAGAAAGCCGCCGCGCTGCGCGCCAAGGGCGTTGACGTGATCAGCTTCGGCGCCGGCGAACCTGATTTCCCCACGCCGGCGCACATCCGCGAGGCCGCGCTGAAAGCCCTCCGCGACGGAGATACGAAATATCCGGCGCCGGTCGCCGGCAAGACCGTCCTGCGCACCGCGGTCTGCGAGTACCTCGAACGCTTCTGCGGCACGAAATACGAACCGGCGGACGTGATCGCGACGGTCGGGGCGAAAGACGCGCTCTACTACGCGTTCGCTTCGCTGCTGGACCCGGGCGATGAGGTCGTCATCCCCAAGCCCTACTGGGTCAGCTATCCCGACCAGGTGCGGCTGGCGGAGGGCAGCCCGGTGTTCGTCCATGACCCGGACGACGAGCTGCTCAAGGTCGGAGCGCGCGAAATCGAATCGGCGCTCACGCCGCGGACCCGCGTGGTCGTTCTCAACAGCCCGAACAACCCGACCGGCGCGGTCTATTCGCGCGACGAGTTGCAGGACATCGCCGACCTGCTGCGCGGCAAGGACATCGTCATCGTCAGCGACGAGATCTACCATCGGCTCATCTTCGGCGACCGGAAATTCACCAGCTTCAGCTCGCTGCCCGGAATGATGGAGCAGACGCTCGTCGTCAACGGCGTGAGCAAGACCTTTGCGATGACCGGCTGGCGGCTCGGATTCGCCGCCGGCCCGCGCTGGCTGGTCGCCGCGATGGCCAAGCTCCAGGGGCAGACGACCAGCGGCCCCGCGAGCTTCGTCCAAACCGCCGCCGCCGCCGCCTTGCGCGGACCGCAGGACGACGTGGCCGCGATGCGGACGGTATACGAGCGACGCGGGGAGCGGATGGCGGAGCGGCTGAACGCGATCCGCGGCGTGCGCTGCGGCCGGCCGCAGGGCGCGTTTTATTGCTTCCCCGATATGTCGAGCGTGTTTGAGCGCGTCGGCGTGCACAACGCGGACGAATTCGCTGAGGCCGTGCTTGATCGCGTGCACGTGGCGCTCGTTTCGGGCGGTCCGTTCGGCGCGCCGGCCCACGTGCGGCTGAGCTATTCGACCAGCGACGCTGCAATTGAGGAAGGGCTGAACCGCCTGTCGCGCTTGCTGGCATAGCCGACGGCGTTGCATGTTCGGCGTGTCTTCGTTCGCCGGACCGGATATCCGATACAGCGGCACTGGGATGGTCTGAATGTGGGATGGATGGTCTGAATGTGGGATGGTCTGAATGTGGGGCCGGCCTCTGGCCGGTCTCTTCAGTGGAAATGAGACCAAGTCTCGCAAGAGACAGGCCGGAGGCCTGCCCCACAAAACTCAAGACTGACTAGAACCAATGCAGCCGTTTCGCCGGCGAACAACAAGACGCCCGGGCCGACAGCCAAACAGAGCAAAGGTAGTGCAAACATGAGCGCATTCCGCGGAACGATCACCGCCCTGATCACGCCTTTCTCCAACGGAAAGCTGGACGAAGCCCGCCTCGAGGCTCTCGTGGAACGGCAGATCGCCGCCGGGGTCGACGGCCTCGTGCCCTGCGGGACGACCGGCGAATCGCCGACGCTTTCGCACGAAGAAGCGGAGCGCGTCATCGCGTGCGTCGTTCGCACGGCGCGCAAGCGCGTCCCGGTGATTGCCGGCACGGGCAGTTACAGCACCGCCGAGGCGATTCGCAAATCGCACAAGGCGGGCGAACTCGGCGCGGACGGCCTGCTGATCGTCAGCCCCTATTACAACAAGCCGACCCAGGCCGGGCTGTTCGCCCACTTCTCCGCCATCGCCCGCGAAACGAAGCTGCCGATAATGCTTTACAACATTCCCGGGCGCTGCGGCGTGGAAATCTCGGTGCCGACCATCGCACGCCTGCATCAGGAATGCCCGAACATCGTCTCGGTCAAGCACGCGACCGGACGCGTCGATGACGCCGCCGACCTGATGGCCGCCTCGAAGATCGAAGTCATTTCCGGCGACGATCCGATCACCTGGCCGCTGATGGCGCTGGGCGCGGTCGGCGTGGTCAGCGTGATGTCCAACCTGTGCCCGAAAGCGACCGCCCGCATCACGACCGCCGCCCTGGCCGGAGACGTCGCCGCCGCGCGGGCGGCGCATCAGGCGCTCTATCCGCTCATGCGCGGCCTGCTGTCGCTCGAAACGAACCCGATTCCGATCAAGACCGCCATGGCGATGAAGGGGTTCTGCGCCGAGGAATTCCGCCTGCCGATGTGCCCGCTCGCGCCGGAGAATCGCAAGAAGCTCGAAGCGCTGCTGGAAAAACACCCGCTGGATTGACCGCGGCGGCTTTCACCATCGCCGCGGTACGAAGGCGTCGTGGAACCACTCGATCTTCGCCGCCCCGTCGGCGTCCAGCGTCACCGCGACCACGTCGAACCTTCACGATCGCTCTGCGTCTTTACCTCGACGAACACGACGGTCTGCTTGTCGGTGCAGATCAGATCAAGCTCGCCGCCGGGCACGCGATAGCGGCGTGCCACGATCTTGAGTCCGCGACGGCGGAGTTCCTTTTCCGCGAGCTTCTCGCCGCGCAATCCGAGGTCATCGCGCGAAGTGGCCATGCGCGGACGAGCGTAACTCATCCGCGCCGAGTTTCAATCGTCCGCTTGTTGCGTCAACAAGTACGGCCGAAGTTCGAGAGCTCGGCCGACAGGTCGGATAGATCGACGTCCTGGTCTCCGTCGAGATCGCCGTCGGAGGGCGTCGCGCCGCTCTGCCGCCCGAAGTTGGAGAGCAATCGCGTCAGGTCGGAGAGATCGACGTCGCGATCGCCGTCCAAATCGCCCGGACAAGCCGGCGGCGCCTCGCACGCGTCCGCCGTCCCGTTCCCGTTGCCGTCGGCGCAGGTTGCACCGGCGTTCCAGGTTCCGCCGGCGGTGGTGCAATCGATCTGCGTCAGCATCAGGCAGAACTGGTTCGAGAAACAGCAGGCGGCCTGGGGCTGCGGGCAGCTTGTGGTTCCGCAGCTCGTCCCGTCGCCCTGGAACGTGCCGCCCTGCGCGGAGCACTGCGAAGGCGTAACCGGGCCGACGCACGAGCCATCGGGCAGACAGCACGCCCCCGTCGGGTTGCAATTGTACGTCGCGCAGCTCGTGCCCGGGCCGCCCGGCGTGCCGCCCGCGCCGGTGCAATTCGCCGGCGCCAGATTGAGGCAGCCGCCGTTCGAGAAGCAGCACGCCTGCGTTGCCGGCGGCGGACAGGAAATGCCGGAGCAGGAAGTTCCGTCGCCCTGATATGTGCCGCCGGATTGCTGGCAATCCGTTTGCGTCATCACCGAGCAGACGCCGTTGAGGCAGCATGGGCCGACGCCCGGCTGACAGTTCACCGGCGACCAGGAACAGCGCATCACCCAATCGCCGCTTGGCCGACACGCGGCCGAAAGCGTGCTGAATCGGGCCCAACCGCCGTTCGGCGGACAGCCAAACGACCCGCAATTCACGCCATTGAGCCAGTTGTTCGCGGCGCTCGCCAGCCCGCTTACGTCGGTGCAGGGGAAAGCGTTGCTGCAGGTCGGAGGCGCGAAAAAGCACGGATTCTGCGTCTGTTGGTTGTGCTGGACGATCTGGTATCCCATCGTGAACTGATGCGAGCCATTGTCGTTGATGATGATCTGTTCGGGATCGCCTGGATCGATGGAGAACTGCACGTTCGCGCCGGCGGTCCCAGGGCCGAGGCGGATGTACGGCATCATCAGGTCGTCCGCGACGTAGTACGCGACCTGCGAACCCGCCAGCGGCGTGCCTTCCCAGAAGCCGACGGCCCAGATCGTCGTGGTTTGGACCGACGCGTTCGAAACCAGGAAGATGCACTCGGTCAGATCGATCCGGATCGGAAAATCCGCCGCCGACAGCGTGTACGTCGCCGCCAGCCATTCGCCTTCGGCAAAGCCCGCCTGCATGGTGTAGGAGCCGCCGGAGAAATCCGCATCCGTCAGGCTCGAGGTTTGGCCGCAATCGCGCGTTCCGGGCCCCGATCCTCCGCCAGGCGACACATTCAACACATCGACTTGTGCGACCGCGACGGGCACGACGGCCTCTGCCCGATCAACGTTCCAATCCGCCGGCTGGGCGGCAGCGGTCGCGGCCAAGCCCGATAATCCAATCGCAAGACAGGCCGCATTCACGCCGAACCAGCCGAAAACTCGCGCCGTCATTCCCGACTCCTTGCGGACAGAATCCATGCGCGGGGGAAGTTACGAGGTTGGTGCGCAGAACCCCCGGCGTCTGACCAGCTTGCGCAACGACTCATTCAATTCTTACCCGGACGTGGCGGAAAGACAACGGAAATTTGAGATTTCCTCCCGCTGCAATGCCGCCGACAATCGACGTGGTGTTACAGACCGGAACGAGCGTTTATGCAGGAGGCGTCTCGCGTGCGGATCGGGTCGGGCGATCCACGAATCCTTCCACGCTGATCCGCGGTTGCACTTTCGCCTGGGAGACTGCGAAATCCAGAACCAGCAGCCCGAGCAGAAATGCGTTGAAGATGATCCCGTTGAGGCCTTGCAGGCTCTTTTCGAGCGAGCCGAGGATGCCGCCGAAGCACCCGCAGTTGATCTTCATCCCCTTCATTTCCGCCCAGATCTTCGCGGCGGTGAAAACCAGCAGCATGCTAAAAAGCAGAAAGCGGCTCTCCGCCCGCCAGGGTCCGACAATCAGCACGATCGCCGAGATCAGCTCGAGCCACGGGATCACGAACGCCATCACGTGGGTCCAGTCCACCAGCACGAGTTGATAAGCCTGAATCTCCTGCGCGAACTCCAGCGGGTGCTCAATCTTGCCCCATGCCGCAACGATGAAGAGCGCCGCGACCAGGATCCGAGCCGTCCAAGACAGCAGTGCCGCCCCGCTCATGGCGTCTTCTCGCTTCCGGACTCGTCAGTCGAAGCGCCATCCGAATCGACCGTCGGCGCGCCGCCCTGGGGATCCCAGGCATCCGGCCCGGCGATCGTCGGCATGCCCGCCTTCTGGAGGCCTTCATAGCCGGCGAAGTAGATCTTTATCCCGCTGAACCCGAACTTCTCCAATTCAACGTAGAGCTCTTCGCCCAATTCGCAGATTTCGGACGTGCAGTAGATCGCGATCGGAAGCCCCATGAAGGCGTTCAGGCGCGATATGTGATTCAGAGCCTCTGCCGGCGGCACGTTCAATACCGGCGGATCGCGGTCGAGCCTCAGGTGGCCTTTCTCGAATTCCTCCCGCGGGCGCGCGTCGATGATCAGCGCCCCCTCATCGATCAGCTTTCGAAATTCCGCGAGCGAAACGCCGACGGTCGAGCGGAGCGTCTCGTGGCGCTTCTGCACTTCGGCCTGTCGCTCCTGTTTCGCGGCTACCTCAGCGTGATCCGGAAGCCAGGGGAAGCTCCGGAAATATGCCGAACCGGCGCCGGCGGCGGAGGCAACCAGCAGAATCGCGAGCGTTCGCAGCAGAAAACCGGTCACGATGTCCCTCTCTACGGCGTCTCAGGG
>JACRLV010000006.1 GCA_016235145.1 Planctomycetota bacterium | reverse complement strand
GGTTACGTCGTGGTCGGCGCCCCGCTGAGACTTGGTCTTCGCCTCCGCCTCGGCCTGCTTTTGCACCTTGCGGCGGTAGAGCTGGGCGTCGCGCGGATCGTCCTCACGAACCGGGTTGTTGAAAGCCTCGCGAACTCCGATGGCGAAATCGAGCATCGCGGGCGTCGGCTGATCCGCCGCGCCCTCTTCGCCGGACTCGCCTGCGGAAGCAGACGCGGCCTCCGGCTTGGCCATGTACATCGCCAGCATGATGACGAAGAACCCCATCATCAGGGCGACGTTATCGGCGAAGGAAATCAGCCACTCGGGCGCACCCTCGTGTGCCTCCTCGGCGTGCCCGCCGCCACCGCCGACGCCGTGGCCGCCGCCATGACCGCCGCCGTGGCCGCCCCCGGACTTATGTTCTTCGTGTTCGTCAGCCATTTGGGCACCCGTTGAGTGAGAAGCGAGAATCGAGAATCGAGAAGCGAGATGCGGATGTCATCGGACGGCTCCGGCAAGATTCGCGCTGCTGCGCCCGGTAATTCCCATCTCGATTCTCGTTTCTCGCTGTTTCGATCTCGCTTTCCTCATGCCGCCTTTTTGAGCTTTTCGCGTCCGGCGATCGGGATGAACGCGGCCATCTTGTCGAGCGTCATGCGCGGGTTGTCGCCGGCTTGAATCGACAGGATGCCCTGGAGCATCATCTCCTTGTTCAGGATCTCCTCGCCGCTGCGAAGGGCGAGCTTGTCGCCCATGGGTCCGGCGATCGCGTTGGCCACGATGGCGCCGTACATCGTCGCGACGACCGCGACGGCCAAGGCCCCGCCCAGCTTGCCGGGGTTGGCGTCCGCGAGCTGCCCGAACATGCTGACCTGGCCGACGAGCGTTCCAACCAGGCCGTAACCCGGCCCATAGAGTTTGATCAGGTCGAAGAATTTCTTGCCGGCCTTGTGGCGGTCCTGCATGGCCATTACTTCCATTCGAAGCGTCGCCTCGATCGTTTCGGGCGGCGCCCCGTCGACCGCCATTCGCAGACCCGAAACCAGAAACGGATCCTTGATCTTCTCGATTTCGGACTCCAGCGCGAGGATGCCGTCGCGACGGGCTTTCTCGCTCAGCGCGCTCATCTGGCGAATGACCTCGACCGTCGGAATCGCTTTGTGAAAAACGAACCGGCGGATGAAGCCCGGAACGGCTTTGATCTTTTCCATCGGCATGGCCATGAAGCAGACGCTGATGGACCCGCCGAACACCATCAGCACGCCTTCCTGGGAATAGAACATGCCGAGGCTGCCGTGCGAGACTTCGAAAAACACGAAGCCCAGGCAGCCGACGCCGATCAGCATTCCGATTAGGCTCGCGATGTCCATATGGCGACCGCACCTCGCTGCGAACCGGCTCGATCACGCCGACCGGGCGCAACCGAACCCCACAGATCGATCATCGGACCGCTGGGGGGCGGACTTCGGCGCAGGGGATCGATTCCGGATGAAACGGAGTTGTTCGCGGACCTATGCGACGAGCGATCTGACGCTGTCCGAAAACGCGTGCCGCAAGCGAAATCGGCGACGACGAAGATGTCGGCCGGGGGCAGCGAATATCAGCCGTGCCGGCCGCGTTCGCGCGGAGCCTGGGCCGCCTGGAAGAGCGTCTTCTGAATTTCCTTGATGTAGCCGCGCGCCTGGAAGTGCTCGAGCGCTTCGAGCGTGGTCTTGAAGACGCGCGTCGCGGTTTCCGTAATGAAGGGCGACGGGTCCACGGCCGGCTTCCACACCACGTAAACCTCCTTGGTCGTTTCGTAGGCGTGGTGCAGCTCGCGTTCGACGCCGCTGGACAGGCCGGGCTTGCCGCCCGGAAGCTCGGGCACCAGGCTGACGATCATGTCGCTCTGATCGATGAGCTTGAAGTCGCGGGCGTAAATCTGGGCGTCGATGTCCTTGGCGACGCTGCTGACCTCGGCGACGCTGAACTTCACGTCTTTTCCGCCGACTTTAACCGTGATCGTGGTTTCGCCCCGCTGCGTCGCGGCCCCGGCTTCGAACAGCAGGCGCTTCTCGTCCAGGTCGCCGGGATCGAACGTGATGAAATGCTCGCTCAGCGCGGCGCGGAAAGCGTCGATCTCGGCCAGCGTGTCCGGCAGGTCCACGACGTGGGTCATCGGGAACGACGGATAGACGCGTTTGGTCTCCGGCTTGAAGATGAGCCGATACAGCGACTCGATCGTCGAATCCTCGACGCCGCGCGCGAACACATAAAAGCAACCGTGCCCGCGGATGACGTTGGCGATGATCTCCGTGGCGAGGATCTCCTCCTCGCGCCACACCATGATGTCCTTCAGCGAGTGGGCCACGTCGTGGTCGCGCATCAGTCGCTCGTGCACGGCGTCCACGTTGTCCACCAGCGTCACGTACAGGTCGGCATCCAGCGCCAGCATCTGATCGTGGTCGAACGCCGGAAAGAGCCCGTGCTTCCAGCGAAAAGCGGCGTGGGTGTTGATGATCGCGGCGTCGTGGTTGTCGATGTCGGCCAGCACGTCCTTGAACACGGCTCGCCGCAGCGAATTCAGCCGAGCCAGGGGGAGGTCGAGAATCCGGCCGGGCCGCACGTCGGGCGCCTCGGCGTACATCATGTCGCCGACGTGGTAGAGCCTGACCGCCTGGCCGCGGCCGGCCGCGAGCGCGGACACCTTGTCCAGAAAGGGCTTTTTCTCGACGCCCACCTGGCCGGTCACCACGACACGCCGACCGGGCCGGCGCGGCCGCCCAAACAGACTCGAAGATGCTGGCATGTGCGTCATGAACCACCCGTCCGCTGCCGGTGAAATCGATACACCTCGGCCTTTCCGCCGAAAGCCCAGACTCCACTATCGCGGACGGCGACGCGAAAAACAACCGCTCCGCGGCCGCCCGGAAATACGCGCTTTGGGCTTTTCCCTTCTGCCGCTTGCCGGCTGGGCGGATGGGTCAGGCTTTCGTCCTCCTGGGGCGCCTGCCCAGGCTTCGCCCAGATCGGTCTGCGCGCTGTCGGTTGACCGCCCGCCCCCGGTTGTCCGCCTTCCCCGCTTTGGATAGCTTTTCGACCATGAAACCGACCCTTCCGAATCACACGCTCCTGGCGGCGTTTGTGCTGCTCGCCGGATTCGTCTGCACCGGCTGTTCCTTCAACCGGGCCGCCGCGCCGGCGGTTCACGTCACGCTCGCCGGGGCGCAGATTCCGGTCGAGCTCGTCGAGTCCTGGCTGAACGAATCGCGTGAGCCGCTGTTCGACGTTCGCAAGGCCGGCCCGGTCTACCTCGCCCAGCATGGATTCGAAAACCTCCGCGACGGCAAGGCGGACCTCGCGATCACCGATCGCCCGGTCGGCAAGCTTGAATTCGCCGCACTTTCGGCCAATGGCAAGCCTGTCGAAGGCATGCGGGTCGCGTTTTACGGCTTCGCGCTCTACGTCAACTCGCTCAACACGCTCGACAGCATCTTCGCCGGGCATCTCAAGGCAGAAGACGACCGACTGGAAGGAACTCGCCGGCCCGGGCAGCAAACTGGAGGGCCCCATCCGGCTGATCGGCCCCGAAAAAAGCACCCGCGGCGGCGAGCTGCTGATGCGGCAGGCCAACATCTGGTTCGCGCAGCCGACCTGGGAGACCTGCAAGAGCGACGGCGAGATCATCGATGCAGTCGCGAAAGACCCGATGGCGCTCGGTTTCGCGAGCCTGGGGCTCGACAACGGCGTCCGCTATCTCGGTCTGCGCATGGACCGCAACGGCCCGCCGGTGCTGCCCTCGCTCGATGCGATCGAGGATGAGCGTTACGGCCTGGCGAAGGTGATCTACGTTTACTATGCGACGCCGGCGAGCGCGACCACCCAGGCCGTGCTCGATTGTCTATTCAGTTCGCAGGGCGCGGCGGCGATTCAGGCAACCAACGTTTGGCCGGTCGCGAAAGATCGGGCGAAGATCATCGGTCCTCGATAAGCGTGCCGACGGCGGTTTCGACGGCCAGCGCGTTACTTCGGCCGCGTGGTTGTCGGCCGCTTCGCGCCGCCGGGCCGCCAATTCCATTGGTACCCGTTGGGCGTCTGGCTGTAGGTGAAGGCGTCGAGCGAGGAGTGGCTGTTTCGCGGATCGCCGCCGGCGAGGCCCCAGTGAATGGGCCCGAACTTCCCCGTGTTGTAGCAGTGCAGCTTGCCGGTTCGGTCGGCGATCAGCACTTCCAGCGGCCCATCGCCTTCGAGATCGACGACCACCGGCCCAGCGCCGACGCTTTCCTCCAGCGACCAGCGGCGAAGGACGAATCCTTCGGGCGAGACGATCGTCACGAACGCGCCGGACGATTCGCTCGCGTCGGCGGATTGATCTGAAACGACGAGCGCCTCGGGCACGCCGTCCGCGTTGAAATCCGCGACCGCCGGCGCCGTTCGAATGGTTCCATCGATCGGGCAGCGCCAGCGCACGCCTTCGGCCCCGAGCTGCGCGAGGATGCTGCGGGAATTCCGCCCGCCATGGCCCGCAGCGTCCGTCATGCACGCCAGCAGGCAAGGCTGGCCGGCGGCGTCTTCCGACGTGCGCAGCGGGGCGAGCATCTCGCGGTCGTAGCGAAGCGCGAGCGACCAAACCTGCGTCGCGGTGGTGCGACGCCTGTCATTCAGCAGCGACCACACGCCGCCCGACACGTCGCCGAGATACACGCCCGTGTCGCCGCCATTCTGTGGAGGCAGCAGCACCGGGGGCGACACGAATCCGGTGGGCGTGCGCAGATTCCAGATCGGCTTTCCGTTCGAAGGAGACAGCGCGAGGACGAGTCCGTGCCACGTGGTCGCCAGAATCGCCGTGCCGCTGACGCCCGGCAGCGGGCCGACGGAAAGCGAGCCGCGAATCGCATCCGCCGCGTTGCCCAGCACGCTCGCATCGAACGCCGGGCGTGACGGCAGATCCAGCGGCGTCGTCCAAACGGCTCGGCCTTCCGAGCTGAAGGCCGCGACGCGCCCGCTTTCGAGCAGCACGGCGACGTCCATGATGCCGTCGGGGTTCGCATCAAAGCCGAGCGGCGGCGCGACGATTCGAGCGCCCGCGAACGCCTTCCAGCGCACGCGCCCATCGCGATTCAGCGCGTACAGAAAGCCGTTGCGGCACGCGACGATGATCGAATCGCTGCCCGCGACGAGCCCGACGATGTCTCTGGGCGGCTTGTCAGGCGACTGAAAAATCAGCTCTGCTTCGCCGGTTTGGCGATTGACGCGGACGAGGCCGTCGGCGGTGTCGGCGGCGTTGTCGAATGCCAGCCCCAGGCTCGCGACGTAGATCACGCCATCGATCGGAACGACGCCGGAAAAAGGCGCGGTCAATCCGATCGACGTGTCCCAGCGTTCCTCCAGCAGCACGGCTTCTTTCGCCGTAACGTGCGGCTGGCTGCCTTCGGCGAGGCGTTTGCGAAGCGCCGCCCATCGCTCCCAGTCTTTCTCTCGCGAGCCGAAGTCGGCGCCGCTGATATAGGTCAGCACGCGGCGGCGCGATTCATCGGTGACGCCGCCGTTGTTCAGCAACCACTCGACGAACTGCGTTTCCTGGTCGCGCCAGTCCGGCAGCGTCTGCTCCTCCCAGCGCGTCAGCGCGGCGCGGACCGCGTCGGGATCGTCGACTCCGGCGAGCATCTGCGTGGCGACGTCGACCGAGTGCTGAAACCCATGTTGGCTCGCCCGTAGCAGGGCCAGGGCGATCGCCGCGACAAAGATGATGAGAAACGCCAGCGCGATGGATGTCCGCCATGATGCGGTTGGTGCGGGCTGCGGCGGCGGAAGCACTTTCGCGCGCATGCGGAAATTCAGACCTCGTGGGGCGCCGCGTCGTGCGCAGGCCAGGTGCGAATCGAGAGAGCATCCAGTCCCGCCGCCGCCGTCCGTGGCGGGGGCCATGATCATCGCGTCTTGAGGCGTTTCGGTCGAGGCTCTCTCGTCGGTTGACGGCCTTTGGCGTGAAGCTGGTTGAGGGGGGGACCTTTGGTGGCTTTCCGGAGCTTGCACTTTCGGGGTTGAATGGGCTCGCGGACCGTCACCTCAAGGACCGAAGTCCATGCCCGGAAACCCCTTTGGCACGGCATTCGGTTGGTGGTGCTGACGAACAGGCCAGACCTATAGGGGGTTTTCCCCGATATGCGCGGAATTCCGCAGTCCGAATCTGCCTTCACTTGCTGGCCTGGCGCTGCGCGTCTATCTTACGGTCGTTCGGGCTTCGATTTGACGTGTAAATCGTGTGTCTGCTCGGGTTAGGGCCGCGCCGAAGCTGGTTGGGCATTTCGGCAGCGCGCAGCGGTGTCGCGCGGTTTGGCACGGTTGCTGCCTAGCGTACACGACGGGGTCGCCGGTTCACGTTCCGTTCGCAGCCGGGATGGAATCCGCGAGGTCTTGGTGTAACGACTACATTGATGGGCAGCGTGAACTGCATACACGCACAGTATGCGGGCGAGAACTGTCTGGCGGAAAGCAGCGATTTGAAGCTACCCCGCATCGCCCACGAGGGCGCCATCCGCCGCATTGATTGATCGGCGACGTGTGAAATTTCGCGCGGCCTGACGTTTTGGTCAGCCGGGCGACGAAGGTCAGTGACTACAGGGGCCGAATTCCCGGCCAGGAAGGGAGACGAGGAAATGAAACGGATGATCTCGATCGGTTTGTTCGGACTTCTTGTCGGTGCGGCTTCGGCGGCGACCGTTCCGTTCACGGAGTCCTTTACGAATGGGGCGTCGAATTGGCGGAATTCGCTCGGCACGGTGGACGCGCTCTGGCTGTCCGTCGGCGGAGCAGACGGCGCCGGCCACATTCGCGAGGATTTCAGCTTCGCGGCGTCCGCGCCGGGCGACCAGCCGCTGCTGCTGCGCGGCCAGTCGAACTACAACTCCAGCGGCGGAGCGTTCGTAGGCAACTGGATCGGCGAAGGCGTCACTTCGTTTCACATGTTCGTTCGCACGAACACGCCGGTGCCGGTGAATTTCTACGCCCGCTTCGCGGCGCCCAACGGCGGCCCGGGCGCGGTCGCTCTGGAATTCGCGCCGGTTTTGCCGAACACATGGACCGAAATCGTCGTTCCGCTCGATCCGTCAAACCCGCAGTTCATCTACGAAGGCACGAATTTCAACTCGGTCTTCAGCAATGTCGGACGCATTCAAATGGGAATCCTCGCACCGAGCCAGTTGATCGGCGATCCGTCCGTATACTCCTTTGACCTCGATGAGGTTTCGATCGTGCCGGAACCCGGAACGCTCGGTGCGCTGCTGCTCGCGGCCGCGATGCTCGCGCGGCGTCGTTGATCCGACTCAATTGAGGGAATGGAGGCGATCATGAAGTGCCTGCTTGCAACGACCATGCTGGCTGCCTTGCTCGTGCCGGCCGCCGCGGGACAGACGTACACGTTTTCCACGCCGACGGATGACCGCTGGCAGTATCCTTTCAATTTCTCCGGCGGCACGCGAACCACGGCCTCGTGCTTCAGTTCGCTGGGAACCGGCGTGCCCTCGTTCGCCAACTTCAATGATCGCGATGGCGTGCTGATCGCCGCCTGGAATACCGCCGCACAGATCACCCCCGGGCAGGGGGCGTCGGCGTACAACATCCAGTCGATCCGCTTCACGCTCACCAACGAGCCCGGCGCGCTCTGGTACATCGACCTCACGCCGGACGAGTGGTACACCTACGACTACAACAACGATGGGGCCGTCAATGGCGATGGCATCCCGCGCGGCGCGGCCGGCGATATCGACGGCGAAAGCAGCGACGCCGACCCCGGCCGGCCGCTGGAGCTTTTCGGGACCGGTTTTGGCCCGGTGTACGATTCGACAAGCTGGAATGAAAACAGCGCTTACTACGGCGGACGTGATACCGGCAACCTGCCGCGCGATCCGTTCCCGTTCGCCTATGCAAGCGACCACGTCACGCAACTCCATTGCGAGGACAGCGTGAAGGGTCTCCACAATCCCGGAATGGGGAGCTTCACGCCGACACCCTGGGCGGTAGGCGTTCCGGTCGGATACACGCCTGGCGGCCAGACGACTGCTTTCGAGATCGACTTCGAGATCGATTTGTCGCTGTCCGGCGGTGCGGTGCGGGCCTACTTTCAGGACCAACTCAACCAGGGCCGTCTGTTTTCGTACATCACGTCCCTGGCAGATACGCAGCAGTTCGGCGATCCGGCGGGCGTGCCTTCGCTTTACAACAAGGAAGCCGTCAGCGGGGGTATTCCGGGGGCGCAGTCGCCGAAGCTGATCATCGTGCTTGCGCAAGGCATCGACGGCGACCTGGATGGCAACGGCTGCGTCGATATCACCGACCTCGCCGTGCTCCTGGGGCATTTCGGGACGGCTTCCGGGGCACAGTTGGGCGATGGTGACATCGACGGCGACGGCGACGTGGATTTGACGGATCTTGCCGCGCTGCTGAGCCACTTCGGCGCGGGATCCTGCTGAAACTGGGCGCGCCGCGGAGTGGCGCGGGTTTTGCTTATTCGGACGTGGCGGCTACGATTCTTCGAAGTTTGCCACAGAAGAAAGGGGACGACCATGGATGCGGCCGGAAGCGGAGTTTCCAGCCGGAACTGGGGTTCGACTCATCAAACTGCGATGTTGCGCGGGAGCAGGGAGGCGCGCTCGGCCGGATTCACGCTCATCGAGCTGCTCGTCGTCATCGCAATCATCTCACTTCTCATGAGCATTCTGCTCCCGGTCTGCAATCGCGCTCGCGAGCAGGCCAAGATCGTCGCCTGCAAGAGCAACTTCAAGACCTTCTGGCAGGGCGTGGTGACCTACGCGTTTGAGTCCAAGGATCGCATGCCGTTCATGGAGAACGTGAACGTGCCGACTGCGGACCCCAACACCGGCCCGAACGCCGACCCGTTCGATCCGCGCTATCCGACCACCGCCGGAAACGTCCTGCTCCACTACGTCGGCGATGGCAGTTGGCGCTGTCCATCCGCGATCATGGGCTATCCGTTCAACGCCGGCGCGAGCGGTTTCAAAATGACGTACGGATTCGGCGTCGAGACATTCGGCGGCATCGGAACCGTGATTCCCTTCGATAGCTCCGCGGGCCGCGGTCCGGGCGGTCCGGCGGATCAGAGCAACTACTGGCCGTTCGACGGTCGTCCGATCAAATTGCTCGACGGCCGCCGCTATGGCCGCGGCGTGAACGAAAACGCGAAGGGCCGCTGGGAGGTTCGCTTCCCGATCTTCTACGACCTCCCGCTCGACGAGGGGCCCGGCGCCGGCGTCGCATTTGCTTATCCGCATCACGGAAAGCTCGACACGCGAAACGACCTCGAAAACGCCCGCGACCAGTTTGAGCGAAATACGCATACCACCGGCGGCGGCTACTTGAGCGGTCGCATCGAACTGCACGCGGATGGTGAGAAGCCGTCAATCTTCTATACCCGCGACTGGCGCGAGCACGCCGCCGGCTACTGAAAAGCTCTTTGGGGTATTGCTCTTCGCGCCGATTCGGGGCCGTTCGGCTCGTGGCCCACTGCTCTGCGAGCAGTGCATTGCGGCGAAAGGGCACTGCTGAAACAGCAGCGGCACATCCGGCCAATTTTGAAAGTCTCTAACCGAGCCGGCGAATCAGGATATCGAGCGGAACCAGCAGCACCGCCGCAATTAACAGACTCGGCCAGAGCGTCAGCCAGCTTCGCACCGTCGAAGTCGCCGCCACGAACTTCGACGATCCAACGGATGCGACCTCGCCAAGCCGCCGTGTGCGAAATCGCTCCACCGTCTCGGTAGACGGCCCGGTGGCGGCGAATTCCGGCGAAAACGCGTTGGCAAACGCATACGGCTCCAGTTGCCCGTCGTCGTGCTCCGTCGGCGCCGTTGTGGATCGCGTCGCCGGCTGCGAATCCGCCGCGCCGGCCGTCTTGCGATTCACACGCCACAGGAATTGCTGATCTTCGCCGAACCGCAGCCCCGGCAGCGTCGCCTCATACAGCCCCGCTCCCGCCCGCCGCACATCCAGCACGCGCGTCTTGCCGCCGCTGACCGAAGTCAGCTCGACCTCCGCGTCGGCGAACGCTCCGGCCATGTCGCGCACGTCCGCGGTGAGATGCACCGCGTCGCCGCGCACGTTATGGCCGCAGGTCACCTGCATCGTGCTGGTCAGGTCGCGGCCGGTGATGCTGCGCACGAGCTGGCTCCAGAACTTCGCGAAATCCTCCCACTCGACCCAGTCTTCCGCCCAACGCGGCTTCGGCTCCGACGTGAACGCCGCCGTGCGCCCCAGCCCGAATCGCCATTTTGCCAGGATCGGATCGCCGGTATCCGAGACGATCAGCGTCCGGGCGGCGGATTTCGGCGTGGTTGCGACGTAGCCGGTCAGGACCGGCAGTTCCTCGACGTCTATTTCATCGAGCGCCGGATCGGTGTTGATCGCGTTCGGTTGCACGAGCCGCTCCACCAGCATTGATTTCGACGCCCGCAGCGCCTCGCGCGTAAAAATCTGCGGGATGCTCTGATAGTCGTTGGTGAAATACGCCCGCCCGCCGCCGGCGGAGGCGATCGCTTCCATTAGCCGCATGTCCGCGCCTTCGCCGATGCCGATCGCCGAAAGGCTGATGCTGTCCGCGGCGAGGTTGCCGACCAGATCCTCGTAGCCGTAGCCCTGCGTCTGCCCGTCGGACAGCACGATCACGTGCTTCCGCCGGGCGCTGCTGCCGGCCAGACGCTCGTGCGCGTCCTCAAGCGCGGGATACAGGAATGTTCCGCCGCCGGCGTCCAGTTGCCCGATCGCACCGGCGATGGTCGTTCGATCCGCGGCGGGCGTCAGCTCCAGCAGCACCCGCGACTGTCCGTCGAAGCCGATGACGCCGATCAGGTCGCGCGGGTTGATCGCTTCGGCGGTGGCGATCGCGGCCCGCTTGGCGAGCTGGATTTTCACGCCATCCATGCTGCCGGATTTGTCGATCACCAGCATCAGCGCCAGCGACGGGCGCAGCATGTCCTTCTGGATCGGCATGCGGACGGGCAGAATCTCCTCGATCGGCGTGTTGTAGTAGCCGCCCAGGCCGAAGCTCTCGTCTCCGCCGAGCATCGCGAATCCGCCGCCGAAATCCTGCACATAGCTGCGGATCATCTGCATCTGCCGCAGGCTCAACCGGTCGGCCGCGACGTTGCACAGCACCAGCGCGTCGAAGCCCAGAAGTTCGGTGAGCTGCTGGGGCACGCCGGCGGCGGAGCGCGCTTCGACCTGGATTCCCTCCAATTCGAGCGCGCTTTTCAGATACGGCGTCTGGTCCATGTCGCGGTCGATGTAGAGGATTCGCGCTTCGCCCGGCGCGGTCACGATCGAGCGGGCCGTGTTGTTGGCGGCCTGCGTGTCGGCGTCCGCTCGCACGGTCGCTTCGATTGCGTGAAAACCCTTGTCCTTTACGAATAGCCCGGGGACTTTCACGACGTTGCGACCCGGCTTGAGCTCCACCTTCTGCTCGCGATGCAGAAAGCCGTCCTTGAAAACGCGCAGCTCGGCGCTTGACGCAGTCGTGCTCGAAATGCACACATCCGCGGAGAAGCCCTGGTCCACTCGAACCGAAGCGGGGGCGGCAACTTCGGATACGCAAACCTCCGGCGGCGCCGGCCGATCGAGCACGACCAGGTGTACGGCCGCGCCCGAGGCCGCAACCCCCGCCGGCGTGCCTTCAACGGCGCCGCGGTTGAAGTTTCCATCCGTCAGCAAATACACCGTCCGCCGCTGCTCGGTCGTGCCGCAATTCAGCCCCAACCGCAGCGCCTGCTCGGCGTCCGTGAAATCGCCCACGACCTGCGTGCGGAATTTCTCCAATCCCGCGATGCGCTCGCCGAGGGCCTTCAATTCCGCGCTGTCGGCGGCAAGACCCGCCGAGAGTTTCTTTGTGCGCTCGGCGATCAATTCCGGCAATGCGCGTTCGTGTCGAATCTTCGCTTTCGCGTCTTCCGGCCAGCCGTCCCAGGTTGTCGCTTCGCGAGCCAGCAGGGTCGCGTTTTGGCCGAATGCCGCCACGCTCACGCGCACGCCGCTCTCGCGCAGCGCAGCGCGGATCAGCCGATCAGTCTCTTCCATCGCCGCGTCGATGTTGTCCGCCGAGACGCTCCGCGACACGTCGAGCAGGAAGACCACCTGGCTGCCGCTGGTCGATCGCAGCAGGGCGGGCCGGGAAATCGCCCCGAGCGCCAGCAGCACAACCAGCGCCCGCGCCAGCAGGCTCGCCCAACGCGCCGATCGCGAGAGCTGCGCGTAGCTGCGCAGCGCGAGCCACAGTAGATACGCCAGCAGCGGCGGCGCGAGCAGCCAAATCCAGGCGGCCTCAAAACGCATCCGTCATTCCGTCCAGCGATAGTGGTACGTCAGCCATTCCAACCCGATCAAACCGGCGGCGAACACCGCCAGCGCCAGCCAGGGAACCGCCGAGAACAGCCGCTGGCTCAGGCCCAGCCGTTCCTCGGGCGCGGGCAAGCCCTGCGGCGGGGCGATCCGCGTTTCCGCTTCGTCCGTCAGATTCACCGCGCAATACGCCGCCTCTTCGCCGAATCGCAGCCGCACCGGCCCCGCGTGTCCCGTGTCGTCATAGCGAAATAGCCCGTCGCGCACCGGAAGCGTCTGCTCGGGTGAAACGCCGGGCTTCCCGCGAATCACGGTCACGGAGCCCACCGACGCCGGCAGCGGCCGAATGGACTCGATCGCCTCGCCGACGCGGTACTGGTCGCGCACCCACGCGTCCTGCTCGGCGACCAGGTGAACGACTGCGTTGCGCAGCAGGATGGGAAACGCGTTTCGCACCGGCAGATCGCTCTGAAGCACGTCGAATCCCACGCACAACGCGGTCCGACCCGGCTGCTGAATCACGAAGACCAGCGGCGAGGCTCCGCCCGCGTCGGCGAGCACGGTCGCGCGGTCGGTGAGCGTCACGTCGTGGGCCTCGGTCACCGACGCGGCGCCCAGTGTGATGTACTCCATCAGCGGATGGTCGCGCCGCACGAGCGACAACGCGGGTTTGCTCAGCGTGCCGTTGATCCGAATTGGCAGGTCTTCCGGCCAACGATTCACGAAGACGATCGCGCCCGATTCCGGCGTGTTTTTCGGCGCGCAGTTGTTGAAGATGGTCAGGTCGGCCGGATCCTTCGCCGCCGCCGAGCTGGATTCATAGTCCGCGAGCGTGAGCGTCTGGCTCTCGGCCGAGTCGACCAGCACGTCCATCGCCAGCAGGGCCTGCTCGAAGAAGTACGCCTCGCGATCATCGGAGACGAGCACGACCCGCGCCGGCCGCAGCGGTTCGAGGATCGCGAACGCCTCGTTGTCGAGCGGCAGCACATCCGGCCGATCGATCCATGCCCGCAGCACGCCGCCCTGCGAAGCCGAAATCGGAATCGCCTTTTCCCATTGCCATTCCGCCGCGACCGTAAAGGGCTCGACCGCGATCGTCGCGCCGTCCAGCTCCAGCACGACCTGCGACTGCACCTCGCTTTTTGACGCATTCGCCACGCGCAGAAACGCGAAGTGCTGGGCCTGCTGGCGGTGCGGGCGGACGCGCAGCAGCGTGATCCCGAGATTGTCGTCCGCCTCGCCGATCGGCCACACCGTGATCGACGCGTCCGACTCCGCCAGCCTGGCCGCCTCGCCCGCCGCCCCGTCGGTCATGATCACGATCGCCTGCGGCGATTTGCCTTCCAGGAGCTGCCGCGCGAGGCGCACGGCGGCGTTCAGATCGGTCGAGCCGAGATGCGGGCGGATCGCGTCCGCTGCGTCGCGGATCGATCGCCGGTCGCGGGTCCACGACTGAGCCACGCGCGGCGTGTAGCCCGAGTCGATCAGCAGCCATTCATCATCCACCGGCCGCCGATCCACCATTTCGCCGACCGACGCGATCGCCCGCCGCAAGCGCGTTTCAGCGCGTTTCGGATCGTCGACCGACTGCATGCTGGCGGAGTTGTCGATGATGATCGCGATCGACTGCGGCTTGACCGTTCCGAGCGAAAGCACCGGATTGCCGATCGCCAGCACCAGGCTGACCACGATCAGCAGCCACAGCGCCATCGAAAGCCAGCGTTTCAAGCGCTGAAACAGCGAGCGCGGCTTCAGCGGTCCGGCCAGGGCCAGCCAGAAATCCAGCGACGGCACGCTCTGCCGCTGCCGGCGGATTTTCAGCAGGTATAGCGCGACAACCGCACCGCCGGTCAGCAGGAACCAGAGAGCCCACGGCGCCAGCAGCGTCACGCCACGAGTCCTCCGTGTTGAAGAAGAGCGACGATGAAGTCGTCGAACGCTTCGTCCGTGCGGGCCAGCGCGTGGCCGATGGAGTACTTCATGCCGTAGCTGCGCAGGTCGGCGCCCAGCCGCTGGAATGCCTGCTTGTACCGCCGCAGCATGCCGTCGGTGATCGTCAGGTCGTCATGCGCCGTCGACTCGACGTCGATCAGCCGCAATTCGCCGCGGATCGGCGGGTCGAACTCCCACGGCGACGCGACCTGGATCACGAACAGTTCGTGCTTGAAGAAGCGAAGCTGGTCGATCGCCCGTTGGGCGCTTTGTAGACCGTAGAAATCCGACAGCACGACCACGAGCCCCGGCCGCCGCACCCGCGCCACGAACGACTTGACGGTCGTCTCCAGATCGGTTCGCCCTTCAGCGGTGAGGCGCTCCAGGTATTCGAGCAATTCAAAGATCCGCCCGCGTCCGCGCAGTCGCTGTCGGGCCGGGCGCAGCGAGTCGCCGAACGGCATGACGCTGGCCGAATCCATGTCCGCCATGCCGATGTAGGCCAGGGCCGCCGCGATTCGCCGGGCGTGGTCGAATTTCGCCGGCTCGCCAAACGCCATCGAGCCGCTGCCGTCGAGCAGGATCCAGAGATCGAGCTCCTGCTCCTGGCGGAACAGCTTGATGACGAGCGTGCCGAGCCGCGCGTAAACCGACCAATCGACCGTTCGCGGATCGTCGCCGGGCGAATACTCGCGAAAGTCCTTGAACTCGACGCTGGCGCCCTTGCGAATGCTCTGCCGCGCGGCCTGTTGCCGGCCGAAAACGAGACGTCGAGCGATCAGCTCCAGGTATTCGAGCTTCTTGAGGAACTCGTTGTCAAAGAGAGGTTCGGCCATGAGGTCTGGATGCTCGCGCCCGCGCCGCGCAAATCGGCGGTTGTTTGAATCAGTAGCGTCGGACCTCCGAGTCCGACGAATTCGTAGCGTCGGGCCTCCGAGCCCGACGACGAATCCAACCGGCGAATACCCGTCGGACTCGGAGGTCCGACGCTACAAAGCGCTAGCTCGCCGCCGGCTCCGGAACGCTCTCGAGAATTCGATCGAGGATCGCGTTCGTCGTGATTCCCTCGGCTTCCGCTTCGAAGTTGCGGATGATGCGGTGCCGCAAGGCCGGGTGCACCACGCCGCGCACGTCCTGGCAGCTCACGTTGAACCGTCCGGCCAGCAGCGCCTTCACCTTGCCGGCCAGCATCACCGACTGCACGCCGCGCGGACTCACGCCGAAGCGGATGTAGCGGCGGGTCATGTCGATCGCGTATGGCGTGTTCGCGTGCGTCGCGAGCACGATTCGAGCGGCGTAGCGCTGCACGAACTCGGCCGCCATCACCTGCCGCACGCAGTGCTGCATTCCCAGGATCGCGTCGCGGTTCAGGGCCGGCTTGATCTCGATCTCGTCGTCGGTCGTGGTGCGGTCGATGATGCCGAGCAGTTCTTCCTCGCCTTGCGGCAGGACATCGACCTTGAAAAGAAACCGGTCCACCTGCGCCTCGGGCAGCGGGTAAGTGCCTTCCATCTCGATCGGGTTCTGCGTCGCGAGCACGCAGAACGGCCGCGGCAGCTCGTGCGTCTTGCCGCCGACCGTCGTGCTCTGCTCCTGCATCGCCTCCAGGATCGCCGACTGCGTCTTGGGCGTGGCGCGGTTGATTTCGTCCGCGAGCACGAGGTTGGCGAAGATCGGGCCCGGCTGAAAGCGGAAGCTCCGTCCGCCGTGCTCGTCGTCGTGGATGATGTTGGTTCCGGTGATGTCCGCGGGCATCAGGTCGGGGGTGAATTGAATCCGCCGGAAACTCAGGTCCGTGGCCTGACTGAT
Source organism: Planctomycetota bacterium (assembly GCA_016235145.1). Taxonomy (GTDB): domain Bacteria; phylum Planctomycetota; class Phycisphaerae; order UBA1845; family Fen-1342; genus JACRLV01. Next base: position 10,381 of record JACRLV010000006.1, on the reverse strand, counting down.
CGTTCGCACCATCAATGTCTTGCCCAGGCCGGGCACGCCTTCCAGCAGCACGTGCCCGCCCGCGAGCATCGCCGTGAGGATCTGCTCGAGGATCGACTGATACCCCACGATCTGCTTGCCGATCTCGTTCTTGAGGCGGGCGAATTGATCCTGAAACGTCGCGATGCTCTCTTGGCTCAGTTCAGCGCTCACGCGTGTGGATCTCCTGATGCTCTGGGGGAATCTCGATGGTTCGCCGCCGGCCGCGGCGGGTCCGCAATGGTCGCGTCATCCGCCTATTCGTTCGACGGGGCCGCCGGCTTTTCGGGTTTCGCGCCGTCCGCGCGCTCCGCCGGCTTGATCGAGACGAAATAGCGCCGCAGAAATTCGCGGTGCGAAAGCGGCACGTTTTCCAGGTCCAGGTCGGCCTCGGCCTTGCGGATCATGTTGGCGAACGCTTCGCGAACCTGCTGGGCGCTGTTGGCGCGCTCATCATTGGAAACCGTCGGCACGACCGACAGATCGCCGGCACCTTCCGCGACTTCCTCTTCCGCGCCTTGGCGTTCTTCGGCGCCCTTGTCGAGCTTTCCGCCTTTCCATTTGTCGGCGCTGCCCCAGCCGGCCTTCAGGCCGCCTTTCTTGTTGTTGCGCATCACGAACGCGGCTTCGCCCTCGCCATCGCAGTCGCCGTTGCATTTCCCATTGCCGCACTTGCCGCATTTACCGCCCTTGCACTTGCCCAGCTTCTGCGACAGGCGGTCCAGCATGCTTCGCGAGCGGCATTGCCCATCGCCGCGGCGCAGCTTGCTCGCGTTCTTCCTCAGCGTGTTCGACAGGTTTCGGCACGACTTGGACAGTTCGGCGCGGTTCAGCTTGCCCGCCGCCGCCGCCGCGCTCTGACAGGCCTGGCTGAGTTCGGCGTTCGCCTTCGTCTCTTCCGCGAGGCGCTCCATGTCCTGCGCGACGGATTCATATTCGTCCGCCGTCAGCGCGTCCTTGTCCGCTTCGAGCTGCTCGGCGAGCTTTTCCTTCTCCGCCGCCGCGCCTTCGTATTCTCCCGCCTGGAGCAGGGCCGCGAATTGCCCGAGCGAGCTGCTCGATTGGATCGAGCGGGCCGCCTGCCGCAGCGACATCGAGTCCGAACCCTGGGCCGCCGCTCGCTTTTCAAGCTCGTCGCGCAGCCTGGCGATCTCCGCCAGCGCGTCCTTCTTGTCCGGCTGCTCGCGCAGCATCTCGGCCAGCTTGTCCAGACGCTCGGCCAGTTCGCGGTCCTCCGGCGTTTCGCGGGGAAACTCCGCGAGCTCCTTCTGAAGCTCCTGGTGGAGCTGCGACCATTCATCCGCCGAGATCTCCGGCGACTGGGCCGCCAGCACCGTCGGCCGCCAGACCGGCACGAGCCAGAAAACGAGCACCAGGGCCAGGAGCGGGGCCGGCAGCCACCACAGTTCGCGCGGCGAACGCAGCGGCAGGGCCGCTGCGTGATTCGCCCGGCTGACGTGCGCCAGGGCGTCCGCCGCCACCAGTTGCGCGCGCTCCGCGCGCGGGTGGCCCGCCAGTTGCAGAGCGCTGGCGAAACGATCCTCGCTGGCGGCCGCGGCGTCCATCGCTCGCGCCAGCCGCAGATCGTCGATTCGCCCCAGCAAGCCGAGCAACACGCCGACGAGCGCTCCGAGCGGAATCGCCGCCAGGGCCCACCAGCGAAGCTGGGCTGCATTCTCGATCGGAGAGATCGCCGTGAGCGCAGCCAAGACAACCGCCGCGACGCAGCCCCAGAAAAGGCAGCGTCCCATCAGCAGCAGCACGTTGCGCTGCCGCTGCCGCGCGCGCAGCCGAGTGAGCAATGCACCGAGCGAGCCAAACAGGCGTTCGCGATCACTCATGGAGCATCTCCTTGGCCTCGGCCGCCAGCGGATGCCGCGGCGAAAGCCACAGACCCTCGCGCAGCAATTCCGCGGCCTCGGCGGCATGCCCCGAACGCGCCGCCGAAAGGCCCGCTCTGAGCAGCATACCCGGAGACATCGGTCGTCCGCGAGCGATAATTGTCTGATAGGACGCCCAGGCCTCGGCGGGGCGTTTCAGCTCGAACAGCGTCAACGCTTCGCCCGAGTCGGAAACGCCCGGTTCCGGGCGGATTTTCCGCAATCGGGCCGAGACCTCCAGCGCCTTGGCATGATCCGGGCCGAGCGTCTTCGACGTGTACAGCGACAGCAGGCGGGTGAGCGGCCCCGCGTCCGACGGGTCCGTCGCCGCGGCCTGGGTCCATTTTGCCTCCAACTCCGCTGCCAGCGTGCGGGCCTCGTCGTTCTGGCCCGCTTTGGCAAGCCAGCCGGCGATCTCCATTTGCAGATTGGCCACATCGCCAGGCGTCAGCGAATCGGCCATCGTTTTGAGGTACTCGCGATTCATGCGCACGGCGTCTGCGTAGAGGCCGCGTCCCTCGTACCGCGAGGCGATTCGCGGAAGCGTCATGTCCTGATAACCGACGTCGTCTTCGTATTGCGCACCCAGCACCTGCGCGACCAAAGAAATGGTCTGCTGCCGCAGCGAGTCCCCTCGCAAATACGTTGACCGTTGGCGATATCTGGATCCCGTGGTTGCCATGCCGAGATTCATGCGGCTTGTCAGCAGACGATCATCCATCCGCGACGCGGGTTTGGGCTGGAATCGGCACCTGCCGACCAGTTCGCGTTCCAGCGCGTCCGCCTCCGCCGATTTTCCCCGAAGGCGCAGCAGCGTCAGCCGGGCCAGGCACACGTCGTCGTCCAGCGAGGAATTCCGGGCTGCAACCGCGTCGATGAACTTTTCCGCCCGGTCGTAATCCTTGGCCTCCATGCAGGCCTGCACGTACGCGTTTGCACGGTCCGAGCGCATCAATCCCTCAAGCCCCATGGTGCGCTCGAGCAAGTCCAGCGTGGCCGTCGGCTCATCCGCCGCGTGAAAATACGATGACAACTTGGCCACAATCCCGCTGTCTCCGTAGCCGTCAGGGACCGACTTCAGCAGATCCCGCAGCGTTGCGCCAATCGCCGGATCGTCAGCCCCCAGCGCCGCGATGCCATCGCCGCGCGGATTCTCGCGGTCGGACTCGCGCTGTTCCGGCGTGCGGGGCCGAGCCTGCAACGCATTCCGCAACTGCCAGCTTTCCTGATTGTCGCCCGAGTACCAGTAGTACCAACCCCACTGGCTGAGCGTGTCGAGCTTGGCCTCGTCAGCAGCCTTCAGCCCGTACAACTCCGCATCCACGACCATCCGTCGCCACCGCCGGGCGTCGTCCATCCGCCCCAGCGCCGCGCAGGTCTGCGCCGCGGCATTCCACTCTGCAACCGGCACGCGCGGCCCGAGCTTGTCCAACTCCGCCTGAAGCCGCCCGAACTGCCGCGTCTCCTGAAGCAGCCGCCGCATCGCCTTGGCGGAATCCCGCTCGAACTCCGCTTGCTCGCGGCGGCGGTAGGGGTCGTCGTACCAGTAGGACGTCATTCCGCCGGCGTAGTAGCGGCGGCGTTGCAAGTTGCCGTATTGGTTGTTGTCGTCGCTGCCGGACACCCGTGCCTGCGCGGCGTTGAACCCAAGGTGCGCGAGCGCCTTGTCGTAATCGCCCGCCAGGATCGCCAGCCGCGGCGCATACGCCTGATACGCCCGCCACGCCGCGTCATACGAGAGCGCCTCGCGCCGCTGCACGTCATCGGACGAATTTTGGTCGAGCACCTGCCCGAAGAGTTGTCCCACGGCGGCGCCCACGCCGAGCACCATGCTCGTGTTGATCCCGCTGGCCTTCATCGACTGCATGTAGCCGTGGGCGAGGCGCTGAAGCGAGCGCGGCGTCGGCTTGCGCCAGAGCTCCGCCCGGCGCGGCGCGAGCCAGGCGACCGTCTCGTCGCACGCCGTGGCCGCCGTCTTCCAATCCGCCGCCAACTCGGCCGCGAGCACCAGCCCGCGCCGCGCGTTGAGATTCTCCGGATTCTCCGCCAGCGCCTTGCGAAAGGCCTCGACGCCCGCGGCCGGCCCGTCCCGCAGCATCGTGATCAGCGCCCGGTCCTCGGTGTTCTTCGCGCTCGCCGCCAAGTCGACCTTTGCCGCCGCTGCCGCCGCGATTGTTCCGGCGAGGGCGTCGAGCGCCCCATGCCCTAAAGCGAGGATCGTCTGGTTGTTCCAGATTTCATCGAGCACGACGCCGGCGGCCTTGTCCCACTGCCCCGTCAATTGATAGATGCGCGTCAGCAGCAGTCCGCCGTCCGGCGTGAATTCGCCCCGTGCCCTTGCGCGCTCGAGGAATTCCGCCAGCCGCGGCAGCTCGTCCTCGACGCCGAGAACGACGAGCGCTTGTCCGGCGGACAGCGGGTTGCCCGAAGGCGGCAGGTCATCGAGCAGCGGAGCGACGGCCGCGATGGCGCCTTTCCGATCGCCCTGCATCAGATGCACGAATGCCTCGGTCGTCCGCCATTGCTCGGCGGTTTCCGGCGCCAGCTTCCGCAATTCGTCGAGCGACTGTCCGGCGGCCGTCCAATCGTGCATCTGGAATTGCACGCGCATCAACGTCGCCAGCAGCGCCAGGTCCGCCGGCTTCTTCGCGCGCATCGCCGTGATCGTCGCCCGGGCTTCGTCCCAGCGGCGGTCGCGCGTCAAGAGGCTCAGCGCAAGCTTGCCGACGCGCGAGTCGTCCGGCGACTGCGCCCACGTGTCGCGCAGCCGCTTCAATGTGTCGTCGAGGAGGCTGTGCTTCCTGCAAAGCTCATACAGCGCGCCGGCGAACTGCTGCTCGCCTCCTGATTCCAACTCCGGCTGGCCGCCGCCGCCCATGTTCCCGTAGTAATACATGGAATAGTACGAATTACCGTAGTTCTCGTCCTGCGCCTGGCAGCGATAGGTGCGAATCAACAGTTCAACCGCGGCTTCGACCTGTCCCGCTTGAGCGAGCAGGGCCGCATACTGCGGGGCCGAGTTCGCGTCGTCCGCCAGCGTCAACCCCAGACGCGACAACTCCAAAGCCCGCTCTTTCGCTCCGCGCCGCCACATGACGCTGGCCAGCTCCGGCAACGCCCGCGAGAGATTCGAGGTGACGCTGACCAGGCGAAGCTGCTCCGCCTTCTGGAAATCGCCGAGCTTGAGGTACAAACCGATCAGGCGCTGCACTTCCTCCCGTGCCGGTCCTTCATAGTCGTAGTAGTTGGAACCCGGGTAGTAGCGGCTGCCGCCTCCCATCATGGAGCCGCCCGCCGCGCCGGGATTCTGTTCGTCCTTCAAACCCGCCGCCGCTTCTTTCACCTGCTTGCCGGCCAGCGCCAGCTTGAGCTGATCCCGCCGCCGGGCGAGCGTGGTCTGTTTCAGCCGCCGCACCTTGTCCCACGCGGCGACCGCCTCCGCCCACTGGCCGCGCCGCTCCTTGCACCGCGCCCACAGCCGCCAGACCATCGGTTCATAGGCTTGCGTCGCCAAACGGCCCGACAGATCCGTCTCCACCGCGTCCCAATCGCCCACGATCGTCGCCAACGCCAGCCGCGAATCGCGATCTTCCTCGCTTGTCGCTGACGCAAGCCGTTGGGCGATCTTCGGATCGCGGCCCAGTTCGTCGGCGATTGTTCGAATCATCTCCCAACCGTCGCCGCGCGCGTCCGGGTCGTTCTGCTCCTCATCGTCGCCGCCGTATTGCGGCCCGTAGTAGCGGTAGTTGTTTTGGTTCTGCTGCGGGTCGGAAATGAGCGAGGAATACTGGCGCAGGAACATCTCGCGCACGTGCGGCAGGGCGGCTTCGAGATTGCCCGCCTGGAATTCGAGCTCTGCCAGGGCGCGATGCGCCTGCGAGTGATTGGGCTGAAGCTCAAGGGCCTTGCGATAGCTCGCCGCGGCTTTTTCGTATTCTGGCCGTTCGAGCATACGCGCCGCCATCTTCACGTGCGTTTCAGCGTTCTTTGGGTCGAGCCGCTCGGTCCAGGCCTTCTCCGCCTTCTCGTGTTGCCCGGTTTCCCAGTACAGATCGCCGAGGCGGGAGCGCAATTCCTCCGCGCCGCCCGTTTCCCGGCCCCCATAGCCGTACGGTCCGTAACGATTCCGGTTGTTGGAGGAGCCCGCCTGCTTCTCCGCGAGCGTCACCGCCTCCTCATAAAGCGGGATCATCTCCTCCGCTTTCGCGACGCCGTCGAGCCATTGGATGCGCTGCGTCAGCGCTTCCTGCTTGATCGCCTTCACCGCGTAGGCGCGATCCACCACCGCCATCGCCTCTTTCGGGCGGCCGGCGTCTCGCAGGGTCTTCGCCAGCAACTGGTAGTTGGACCAGTCGTTCGGGTTCTTTTCGATCCGCTTGTTCAGGACCTCGGCGAATCGGTCGATCTGCCCCGTTTCCGCCGCGACGCGCCCCAGCATTCCCACGTCGCCGGCCGAATCGCCGCCGAAATAGGGATTGCCGGTAGCGCCGCCGATCTCGGTCGCCCGCGCCAGGTCGTCGTACAGCTTCTCCGGCTCGTTGGCGAGCGCCGCCAGGATCGCCCGGAACTGGAGCAGACCCGGCGATTTCACCTCCTGGCCGGCGAGCGCGGCCTCCACCAGCTTGCGGGCTTCGTCCACGCGGTCGCGCATCATGCACACGCCCGCAAAGGCCATGCGGCTCTCGTCGATCTTCTCGTCCAGAATCTGCCGGTATGTCTCGAACGCCTTTTCCTTGTCGCCCAGCTTCCAATGGATGTCGCCCAGCTTGCACAGCATGACGTTTCGCGGAGACATGGTGTGCATCATTCCGACCATCTGCGGCGGAAGGCCGGGCGGCACGATCGGTTTGGGTTGCTGGTCGATGAACTCCTCGGCCATCTTGATCGCCCGGGCGAAGTCGCGTTTCTCGATCGCCTGGTCGATCAGTTTGGCGACCAGCGACTGATCGGCGACGTCGCGATCCGCCAGCGAAGTGAGCAGCTTTTCCGCCTGGTCGGACAACCCGACGGCGCGGCAGAACTGAAAGAGCGTCTTGGCGGCCTGCGGATCGTCCGGATCGCTGTTGTGCTCCTTGGTCAGCCGCTTCTGCACTTCTTCGGTCAGCTTCGGCTCGAGTGCGAACAGCGGGATGAACTGCTGGAACGGCGACTGCTGCATGTCGCCGAAGTTCCACATGCCCGCCAGACCGCCCATCTGCATCTGCTGGCGATTCTGCTGGTCGACGGCGTCGATCAGCTTCTTGGCGGCGCCGACGACGTCGCCTTTCACGATCCGCGAGCGCACTTGCATGAGCGCGCCGCGGTCGCCGCCCCAGGCCGAGGCGTTCTGGCTTTTGCTGGCCAGCTCGAATTGCTCGATCGCCTCATCGTGCTTGCCGAAATAGTGCAGCAGCAGCCCGACGCGCTCGTAGCTGCTCGGGTCTCGCGTGTCGGTCAGCTCCTTGAGCACCGCCAGCGCTTCGTCCGTCCGGCCGCTGGAAAGCAGCTCGTCGGCGAGCCGTTTGCGGGCTTTATTCTTGGCATCGTTGTCGGCGGTCCGCGCGATCTTCGTCTTCAGCGCATCGATCAGCTTCTCGCCGTCGCCTTTCACGGTGTAGATTTCGATCAGCAGGTCGTGCAGGCCTTCCAGGTGCGGCGCCGCCTCGAATACCTTCAACGCTTCGGACAACGCCTTGTCCATCTCCAGCGAGTAGTAGTACGCCTTCGCCAGCCGCAGCCGATTGCCGGCGTCGCTCGGGTCCGCCGCCACCTCGGCCTCCAGCGACGCGAGGGAGCTCTCGCTCGACGCGGGCCGGCTGCTCGGCTGCAACGCTTCCAGCCGCTGCTTGACCTGCGCCAAGACCCCCAGGTCCGACACGCCGCGCCGCAGCATCCGCTGGTACACCTCGACCGCCGTCTCGCGCTTGTCGTTGGATTCCAGCGAGTCGGCGAACGCCAACTGCACGGGTTGGTCCGTCGGCATCCAGACCGCCAGCGCCCGCAGCACGCTCAGCAGCTGCGCTCCGAGCTGGCGCTCCTTCACAAGCGACAGAATTTCCCGCGCCGCCTCTTCACGATTCGTGCCCGCCGCGCCGATCGCGCGTTCCATCGCGTTTGCGGCGGCGATCGGATTGTCCAAAGCCAGGTACAGCCGCGCCACGCGCATCCACGACGACCAGACGTCGAGCGGCTGCTGAGCGCCGTAGTACCACCAGCCCGCCTTGCCCCAGCGCTGCTGCCACTCCCAATCCTGCTGGTCCGGGTCGCCGAGAACCTGCGGCTTCGCCGGCAGAAGCGCGACCTCGCGCATCGACCATTCGCGGGCTCTCTTGGACAGCCTCTCCTTGGCGGCGATGACTTTCTTCTCCCACTCGATCGCCGCGTCCTGCTCGTCTTCCTCCTCGCTCGCCTCGCCCAGCGTTGTGAGCAGCGCCAACTCGTCCGGGAAATCCGCCAGGTAGTCCTCGTAGACCTTCCGCGCCGCCGGCCAATCGCCGTGCTGGTCGAGCCGCTCAGCCAGCTTGCAAACCTCCGCGAAGTACGGGACGCTCTTTTGCAGCGGGCTGTCGGGGCTTTTCAGGAACGCGGCCCGCGCCTCCGCGACACGCTGCCGATAAATCTCCGTCAGCTTCTCGTGCAGGTCGTATTGCTGCACGACGCGCCGCGCTTTCAGCGATTGCCCCGTGTCGCGCAGGAAGTCGCACAATTCGATCAGCTTGCCGGATTTCGCGAACGCGCTGACGATCTGGTTGAACGTCGAATCGATGACCTCGCGGTCGTCGCCGAACCACGATCGGGCCGCGTCGCCGCTGAAGATGCGCTGAAGCAGCGGGTCCGCCGCGAGCTTGCGGGCCGCCTGCATCGCCTGCTGGTAGTACTGGAGCGCCAGATCGCTCTGGTCGTGCATTTGCACCATGCTCGCGAGCTGGCTGAATCCCTCGACGTCGGCGTCGTTGTGCGGCGCGAGCTCTTCCCAGACCTTGCGGGCGGCGTCCATCCGGTTGGTTTTCGCGAAGATCGTGGCCTGGATCATCCGGGCGCGGAAATACCCGATCGTGCTCGCCACGCCCGCGTAGTCGCCCGCCAGGCTCTGCCCCAGCGTCCACTTGTGGGCGATGTCGCGCAGCAAATCGTCCGTCACCCGAAGCTGAAGCGGCAGCGGCAGACTGCGCACGAAATCCCGCCGCACGCGCTCCGCCATCTCCGTCGCCATCCGCTCGCGCTCGCCGGTCAGTGCGGCGGTGAGAGCCTGCACGTGCGGTTCGGCGTCTGCGTAGCGCTCGGCGCTCATCAGCAACGTGATCAGCACGCTGAGCGCCACGGTGTCCTGGTTGCCGTCGCGCACCGCCCGCTGCAAAACGTCGATCGCCTTGTCCGCGAGCCCCTGGGCCTGCCGCACGATCCCCAATTCAATCAGTTCGTCGCGCGTCAGCTTCTCGACGCCCTTGCCTTCGAGTTCGGCCAGCCGCTTGTCGCGCAAGGCCGGCTTGAGCGCGATGAGTTGGTATTGCCGCAGGCGATAAAAGTCGCGCTGCGAGCACTGGCCCAGCCAGGACTGGTGTTCGAGCGGGAAATGGGCGGTCTCCAGCTCCCTGTACAGCTTCAGCGAAAGCTCGGGCTTGCCGAACTCGTTGAAGAGCGATGCTGCGGTTTCGCGCAGGATCGCGTTGTCCGGCTGCTGCTCGAGTTGTTGCGTGAGCACGTCCTGAAGTTCGCCGAGCAGGCCGTTTTCCTGGAAGAACTGCACGGCGCTGTCGAGATTGCTGCGCGGCATCGACCCGGAGCCCCAGCCGACCATCGACATCGAAGACTGCATGCTCTGTTGCAGCAGCGACATTCCGCCGCCGTAGTAGCTCGCGGATCCGGAACCGCCGCCCGCGCCGCCGGTCTTCTTCTCCATGACCGCCGCCGAGAAGAGCCGGCTCGCCACCTCGGTCGCGGCGTTGCGATTGCCGCGCTCCAGGTAGGCCTTGGCCAGATCGCGGATGTTCATCACGTTGTCGGGTTCGAGGTCGAGCAGGCGCTTGGCCGCGTCGAGCGCATCGTCAACCTTGCCCGCCGCGTGCAGGGCGCGGATCAGGTTGCGGTGCAGTGCGTAGTCGTCCGGCTTGATGCGGATGCCTTCGCGGAGCACGTCGATCGCCTCATTCACCAGCCCGTTGTTGCGCAGCAGCGTTCCGGCGTACAGCTTGTGTCCGACCTGTCGCCAGGTTGACTTGGCCTGGTCGAGCCGGCCGGCTTCGAAACACGCCTTGCCCAGTTCGCCCAGCACAAAATCGCGGTCAATATTCGGCAGCCGGAGAATCCTGCGATATTCCTCGATCGCATCGTCAAACTTCGCCAGACGCCGCAGCAATTCCGCCCGCACCAGCCGCAGTTCCGCATCGCGCGGCTGGGAGCGCAGGACCGATTCGATCAGGCTCATCGCGGGGGCGTACTCGTATTCTTCTATCAGCAGCCCTGCCAGCCTCTGCGTGACCATCGCGTTTTCCGGGTCGGATTCG